>JAOAPO010000041.1 GCA_025462945.1 Bryobacterales bacterium | reverse complement strand
CGTTTCCACCACCCGGCGCGTGCTGAGCGCCTCCTCGTCAGCGAGGCGGATCTCCGCGCTAATGGCGGCAGGAAGCAGTTCACTGATGGTCCTGCCAGGCACCTCGTGCTCGAAACGGCCGAGAATGTGGAGCGCCGGGGGATTGCAGATCAGGAACCCGCCATTCAGATCCTGATCGCGATGGCCAGCGGCGAATGGTCGAGGATGGCCCGAAGCAGTTCTTCGCCGTGCGCCAGACGTAAACTCGCCGCCCGGTCCGCATCGTCGCAGTCAGAGGGGTCCCTCACCACGGAGCTGTTCGGAAGCCGTTGCGAATGAGGCGGCTTTCGCACGGCCGTACAGGTGCGTCCGATTACGTTCAGGATTGTGCGGGGAACTGGGCTTTGCCGGTGAACCCAGGCGGCGGGATGACTTCGCAGGAACGCGGATCTTGGCGTCGCCGAGTTTCGCGGCGCACAAACGCCTGGGCCGTTCGCTATCACCGGGATCCCACAGGACGGTCCGGGCGAACCCGTACTCGTTCACTTCCGGCGTGACCGTGTCCGTGATGACCAGGTCTGTCGGCCTCGAGCGAAGGACCACGTTTGCGCCCCCGACATCTGCAGCCTCCACCACTTCATAGCCGGCCGCGGTCAATACAGCAACAAGCTTTTCACGGCCAGACAGTTGGCCGCCTACAACCAGTATCCTGCCCATAAATCTAACCTCGAAGTGCGCTCGGCCGAGCGCTGAAGAGTTCGCCTTCATATGCGAATAACTCCGCCGCTGCCAGGCGGAATCAATCATGCCCTTTTCGCCGAGATATCGGTAAGGCGTAGCACGGCTCACGCCCAGCCATTTCCGCCGTTAGCTGCTTATTTCGGCCCACGTGCTCATAAACGTAGTGGACGTGGCGCAACTCCATTTCGGCCCGAGTCATGCGCATAGTGCGCTCATCCACGTGGTCTCTTGTCCGGAAGCGGGCAGGCAGGTCGGCAAATTCTCCAACTCTCGGATATACCCAGGCCGGCTATGTCGCGAGAGCACTGTCTGAGCCGGCTGCGGGAGGCGGCGCATCAACTCCCAGCCTTCATTCGGGTCCGATGCGCGAGAAATACACAGATCCGGGCGGGCGAGAACCCGCTCGATGGAATCCAGAATCGACACTTCGCCGTCAACTGCCACAAGGTGAACCAACACACCTCCTTTATGTACTAATCCGAGAACACGATTCGCAACGGCTTTAGAATGTGGGCCAAATGTACCGTCACATGTTCGCGCTGCAAGCTCGAGATCTTATTTCGACCGCGTCTTTCCCCTGAACACACGCCAGTCCGCCTGGGTTTTTGAAATCGATGCGCGTGGCCACCACCGGCGCGCGCGATTCTCAACCGCCATCATGATAGATTTGCGCGGCCTTAGGTGGTTGAAAGTCCCCGGTAACGCATGTCCCCGTTAAGATGCCGAGCTGGGTGAAGTCGAGTTGGCAAACGGCGTTTCATCACGTTAAACAATGCCAATACCGGCCAGTTCTGCAGGCCGCCAGATCGTCAAACTGCTCGAGACTTGTCAGATAAATAGAGTCCGAAAAGAGAATGATCAAAGTAATATCCTGGACGGTTTAACCTGCAATTACGAGGCCAAGGCGATTCAGCCGGTCATTTGAGCAAGGACAGGATACTCGGTTTAATCGAGCGATCGGTGATTCTCTCGGGGGCGCAACCCTCCAGGCACCACTCGTATACTGAGCTAAGCTGCAGTGGACGGACGCGTCGCCGTGCCAGTCTGACGCGCACCCGCTTCCAGAACGGACTTCGCCTTCTCTGCGGCATCGGTCTCTACCGAAATGAGCACGTTGCCCTGGCTAATTCCGTGCGGCCAGTCCGGCGGAACGCCCATGCCGTCGAGAGCGTCGTCCAGCACCCCCCGTTTGGGTCCTTCACCCGGATACAGAATGCCGAGCGAACCTTCCGCCTCGTCTTCCTGGGGTGCCTTGTCTGCTCCTGTCGGCACTCTGGTGCCCTTCATGCGTGCGAACTCCAGTGAAGCGGAATTGTCGCGCAGCAGCACCGTGATCTCTCGCCCGGAAAAGCCGGCGGCGAGCAGGCGATCGACGGCCTCGCTCGCCTGCCGCTGATCTTCATAGGCCGCGAATATGTGGTTTCTGGTTTCCATGTAGTCTCTTTAGAGAGTCGGGCAGCGAGTCCCTTGAGGATGAATGATGCCGCAAATTGGACAGACCGGGGCTGCCGTGGTGGTTGTCGTCTCCCGGAAGCGTGCCTCGAACTCCTCAATCTGACTCTCGGCCGCATCCTTAGCCAGCCCGTATCGTTCCTGCAATTTGCCGGCGAGTTGGTCGCGCCTGCCTGCAGCCACGTCAAGGTCATCGTCGGTGAGTTTGCCCCACTGCTCCAATATGTTCCCTTTGAACTGCTTCCAGTTACCTTCCAGGACGTCATCGTTCATCGTGAGTCTCCTCGCAGTTCGCACTAGTACCCTCCGCTCGAAGCAGTTCGGCTGCCAAAACCGGGAAGGAAAGTCAGTTCCGTGCTGTCAAGATGACCCGATAGCGTTCTAAAACTGGGTTTCTAAGCGCAGGCATGGGGTCACCTTGCTAATAGAATCAACAGTTCTACACTTTGGCATGTGCGTTGCATCTCTATTTCCGTAATCCGAGAACCGGAACGCGATCGGATGCCCGAAAAGGTTACACATGCGAATTCTCTTAGTAGCTACATTGGCGATTACGCCGCTCCTGTCTTCTTTACAGGCGAAAGACACCGAACCCGCGAAGCGTCTTGAGGAGGCCTCGGCCGTCTTCGCAGAAATCATGGCGACCCCTGACAAGGGTATCCCTCAGGACCTTCTTGCCGGCGCCCATTGCGTCGTCATCGTCCCCAACATGAAGACCGCGGCTTTCGTCTTCGGAGGTAAGTACGGAAAAGGCTATGTCACCTGCCGCAACAAGGGCAACACCGGCTGGTCAGCACCAGGCACCGTTCGCATTGAAGGCGGCAGCGTCGGCTTCCAGATTGGTGGCTCTGAAACCGATCTCATTATGCTCGTGATGAACCAGCGTGGCGCCACCAAGCTGCTCGAAAGCAAGTTCACCCTCGGTGCTGAAGGCTCTGTCGCAGCCGGCCCGGTTGGCCGCACCGCCACCGCCCAGACTGACGCCCAAATGCATGCCGAGATCCTCTCGTGGTCGCGTTCGCAGGGCCTGTTCGCGGGCCTCGCACTGGAGGGCGCAACGCTTCGCCAGGACCTCGACGACAACGCCAACCTCTATGGACGCAAGCTGGAAAACAAGCAGATTGTGACAACCGGAGTACGTGTTCCGAAGTCAGCTGCGAAACTCATCGGGCAGCTGAACCGCTACTCATACCGCGAACGCAAATAAGCACGACGCCAAAACAGGACAAATATGAATAACACAAAACTAATCGTCAGCCTGCTCAGCGCCTGCTGCATGCTGGGCGCGCAGGACAACAACGTACGCATGGCAGCCGGCGACGTGCCGATCTTTCGCAGCACCGTCACTGCACACACCACCAAAGCGATCAACTACCGCCATCGCAGCGGCGCTACCAAAATCGACTTCCGCGGTACCGATCTTCTGCCCGGCTCGCACGGTGAAGCGAAAGTCGAAAGCAAGCAGGGCTACATCGAGATTGAAGTGGAATACCGCAACCTCAAGCCCGCTTCCATGAATGGTGCCGAATATCTGACTTACGTCCTCTGGGCTGTAACCCCTGAAGGCCGGACTTCGAACCTTGGCGAGATTCTTCTCAACGGTACCAGCGCGAAGCTCAACGTCACCACCGAACTGCAGGCGTTCGCCCTGATCGTGACGGCCGAGCCTTATTACGCCGTTTCCATGCCAAGCGACCTGATCGTTATGGAGAACGTGGTTCGTGCGGATACGATCGGCAAGATCGAGGAAGTGGATGCGAAATATGAACTACTGCAACGCGGCCAGTACACTCGCCTCGTCAATCCTCTGTCCCTGAAGACGGATGGTAAGACGCCGCTCGAGCTCTACGAAGCCCGCAATGCCGTCCAGATTGCTCGCTCAGTCGGAGCTGACCGCTACGCCACAGAGACTTTTCAGAAAGCCGAAAAGAGTCTGACCCAGGCTGAGGCCTACCAGACCCGCAAAGCCGGCTCAAAGCCGATCACGATGACGTCACGCGAAGCCGTGCAGACCGCAGAAGATGCCCGTGCGATCGCTGTTAAGCGTCAGGAAGAAGAGTACCTTGCCAAAGAGCGCGAAAACGCCGCCAACCAGACGGCTCGTGCCGAGAACGCCAGCGCCGCCGCGAAAGCTGAAACCGCTCGCATCGCCAACGAAGCCGAAGCCGCACGCCTCCGCGCTGCCGCCGAAAAGGACCGTCTGACCCGCGAGAAGAACGCGCAGATATCAGCCGCCCTTGCAGACGCCGACCGCGCCAAAGCCGCCACGGATCGCGCTAACGCTGACGCTGCGGCCAAAGCCGCTGCCGCCAGCGCCGAAGCAGCCCGCCTGAACAGCGAACTCGATGCGGCCGCTAAGCAACGAGCGCAGCTGGAAGCCGATAAGGCCGCCCTGCGCAGCCAGCTGCTGACGCAGTTCAGCTTGATCCTCCAGACTCGCGACACCGCTCGCGGCCTGATCGTCAACATGGACGACGTGCTCTTCGATACCGGTAAGTTCACGCTCCGTCCCCTCGCTCGTGAGAAGCTGGCGAAGATTGCCGGCATCGTCTCGGGTCACCCTGGGCTCAAGCTGGATGTCGAAGGCCACACCGATTCGGTCGGCAGCGATGACTACAACCAGAAGCTTTCAGAGAACCGCGGAAGCGCTGTGCGTGACTATCTGACCGGTGCGGGTATGGCCGGCACGGCAGTGACCACGAAGGGTTTCGGGAAGACTCAACCGGTGGCTTCCAACGACACTCCGAGCGGACGTCAGCAGAACCGCCGGGTGGAGTTGGTGATCTCCGGCGAAGTGATCGGTACTACCATCGGTAACCCGATCACTTCGAAGTAGTAGTCACTCCCGAATGCCGGGCTTTGCCAATCGCTTGAGGGAGCGATCGGCAAAGCCCGGCTTTTGTGCGTTGGAGGCATCGCCCGTCCGGACCGCTTCAGCGATAGAGTATTACTGACTGCCATGGAAATGCTTCGACCGAAACTTCGCGCCGCTGCTGTCGCGATTCCGCTTCTCGTGCTCGTCGGCCTGAGTGCTCAGAACAAGCCCGATTACGCTCGTGAGATCCGGCCGATCTTCGAGAACAGCTGCTACGGCTGCCATGGCGAGAAGGTACAGAGCGGCGGACTTCGCCTCGATCAAAAGCAATCCGCGATCCCGAAGCTGACTGCCATCCAGGAACGCATCAGCGGCACTGGTTCGAAAGCGCGGATGCCACTCGGTGGTGCGCCCCTCAGCGCAGCTCAAATCAACCTGGTCAAGGCATGGATCGACTCCGGTGCTGACTGGCCTGACACGCCCCTCACCGGCATCGCTCCGAAAAAGAAACACTGGGCGTTTGTCCCGCCCGTCCGGCCCGCCGCACCGATCGTGAAGGATGCGAGATGGGCCCGCAACCCGATTGACCGCTTCGTTCTCGCGAAGCTCGAAGCCGAGGCTCTCAACCCGTCCCCCGAAGCACCCAAAGCGACTCTCCTGCGCCGTCTTTCGCTCGACCTAACCGGGCTCCCGCCGACTCCCGAAGAGGTGGACGCATTTCTGAAAGACAACAGCCCTCGCGCTTACGAGAAGCAGGTCGACCGCCTGCTCGCCTCACCTCACTACGGTGAGAAGTGGGCTCGCCAGTGGCTGGATGGTGCACGCTATGCCGATTCGGACGGTTATGAGAAAGATAAACCCCGTTTGGTATGGGCCTACCGCGACTACGTCATCAACGCCTTCAACAAGAACCTCCCCTACAATCAGTTCGTCACCGAACAGATCGCCGGCGACCTGCTCCCGAACGCCACGCAGGACCAGAAAGTCGCGACAGGCTTCCTGCGCAACTCCATGATCAATGAGGAAGGCGGCGTGGACCCGGAGCAGTTCCGCATGGAAGCAATGTTCGATCGCATGGACGCTGTTGGTAAAAACATCCTTGGCGTTACCATCCAGTGCTCGCAGTGCCACACCCACAAATACGACCCCATCCAGCACGAGGACTACTATCGGCTCTTCGCGTTCCTCAACAATTCCGACGAAGGCTCTATGGCCGTCTACACCCCAGCCGAACAGGCCAAGATCGCGGACATCCGCCGGCGTTTGAAATCGCTTGAGAAGCCGGTAAGCGAAGACACTGCTGACCCTCGCTGGACCGTGGTTCGCCCTGAAGTCGACGATATCTCGACCGGCGGCCAGCGCTACCTTCCGCAGCCCGATGGCTCTCTGCTCGCCCAGGGTTATGCCCCGACCAAGCACAACGTCAAGCTGACGATCAAGACCCCTCTGAAGTCTGTCGGCTCCATCCGGCTGGAACTCCTCACCGATCCCAACCTGCCACTCGGCGGCCCCGGACGGTCCATCAAGGGCACCGGCGCCCTTTCCGAAATCAAGGTAGAGGCGGCACCGATGAACGATGCCGCTGCGAAGCCGGCCGAGATCAAGATCGCGAAAGCAACCGCTGACATCAACCTGCCCGAAACCCCTCTGGAGCCGATGTTCGCGGACAAGTCGAACAAGAAACGCACCACTGGTCCGATCGAGTTCGCGGTCGACGGCGTTGAGGAAACAGCCTGGGGCATCGATGCCGGTCCGGGTCGCCGCAACCAGCCTCGCGAAGCGGTGTTCAACCTCGCAACCCCGATCACCAACGAAGAGGGTTCGGTCATCATCGTCTACCTGAAGCAGAACGCCGGCGGCTGGAACAGCGACGATAACCAGAACAACAACCTGGGACGAATTCGCCTCTCGTTTGCTGCAGAGCCGAACCTGCAGGCCAGAGCGCCAAAGCCGACCACGCCCGAAATCGAGGCACTGTGGAAAGAGTATCCGGAAGGGTCATCGCAGTTGGTCCTTCATGAGCGCGCCACACCTCGCGAGACGCATCTGCTCACGCGCGGCGATTTCCTGCAGCCCGCTAAAGTTGTCACGCCCGGCGTGCCTGCATTCCTCAACCCTCTCCCGCAGACCGAGACGTTAAACCGTCTGGCCCTCGCAAAGTGGCTGGTAGCGCGCGACGCCCCGACTCCGGCGCGGTCTTACGTCAACCGCATTTGGCAGGCGTACTTCGGCATTGGCATTGTTGAAACTGCGGAGGATCTTGGCACCCAGAGCTCTCCGGCTTCTCACCCTGAACTGCTCGACTGGCTCGCGGTCGAATTCATGGATCGCAATTGGGATGTGAAGGCCATTCATCGCCTCATTGTCACTTCGGCCACCTACCGTCAGTTGTCGAATGTGACGCCCGAACTGGAGGCGCGCGACCCTTACAACCGACTCCTCGCACGTGGTCCGCGCTTCCGCGTGGAATCTGAGATCGTTCGGGACATCGCGCTTGCGGCGAGCGGCCTTTTGGATGGCAAAATCGGCGGCCCCAGTGTGAATCCTCCCTCCCCCGCCTTCCTTTATCTGCCGCCAACAAGCTACGGCCCGAAAGTCTGGAACGAATCGAAGGGCTCAGAGCGATATCGCCGCGCGCTTTACACCTTCCGCTTCCGCAGCGTTCCTTATCCGATGCTGCAGGCCTTCGATTCACCGACGGGCGACAGCTCTTGCGTGCGCCGTGCGCGATCCAATACGCCGCTTCAGGCGCTGACCACTCTGAATGAGCCACTTTTCCTCGAAGCAGCCAAAGCGCTTGCGGCCAAGACGCAGGCCGAAGGCGGTGCCGACGACACGCATCGATTGAATTTCATGTATAAGAGGGTGCTCTCGCGCGAACCCTCGAAGCCCGAGGCCACGGAGCTTCTCGCTGTGGCCGGCAAGCATGGCTGGACCGTGGTCGCACGCGTCCTGTTGAACCTCGACGAAACGATCACCAAGGAATAACTGTCATGAACGCAATCTCACGCCGTTGGTTCCTCGAACAGTGCCGCGTTGGCCTGGGCGCCGTCGCCGCTCAGTCGCTGCTGGCCGCACCGGATCCTCTCGCGCCGAAAGCGCCGCACTTCGCCCCGAAGGCGAAAAACATCATTTTTCTGTTCATGGCAGGCGCGCCGAGCCATCTGGAGCTGTTCGATGACAAGCCCATGCTGCGCAAGTTCGACGGAACGCTGCCGCCTCCGGAACTGCTCAAGGGCTACCGCTCCGCGTTCATTAATCCGAATTCCAGGCTGCTCGGTCCTAAATTCGAGTTTAAAAAGTACGGTCAATCCGGAGCGGAACTGACGCCCCTCCTGCCTCATCTCGCCACCGTTGTGGATGACATCGCGATCGTGAAGGGCATGGTGACCGACGCCTTCAATCACGCGCCAGGGCAGGTGCTGATGAACACGGGCGCGATGCAGTTCGGGCGGCCCAGTATGGGTTCGTGGGTGACGTACGGCCTCGGCAGCGAGTCGCGCAATCTTCCCGCTTTCGTCGTCTTCAGTTCCGGCAAGAAGGGACCAAGCGGTGGCAGCTCCTGCTGGGGCTCCGGCTTCCTGCCAACGGTTTATCAGGGCGTTGAATTCCGCTCAGCCGGCGATCCGGTGCTCTACCTGTCGAACCCGGAAGGCATCGACACCCAGATCCAGCGCGAGTCTCTCGACTCCATCCGCCGCCTTAATGAAATGCACCAGACGGCGACGGGAGACCCCGAGATCGCGACGCGTATCAACTCCTTCGAGATGGCGTTCCGGATGCAATCCAGCGCGCCCGAGCTGATGGACATTACGAAGGAGTCGAAGGAGACCCTCGAGCTCTACGGAGCCAAACCCGGCAAGCCGTCCTTCGCCAACAACTGCCTGCTCGCCCGCCGCCTGGTGGAGCGGGGCGTCCGGTTCGTGCAGCTCTATCACGAAGCCTGGGATCAGCACTCCGCCCTCGTCAAGGACATCACCACCAACTGCAAAGACACTGATCAGGCTGCCGCCGCTCTCATTAAAGACCTGAAGCGCACCGGTTTGCTCGACTCGACCCTCGTCATCTGGGGCGGCGAATTTGGACGAACGCCGATGTTGCAGGGTGGTCAGGACGGGCGGGATCACCACCCGAATGCGTTCACCATGTGGATGGCCGGCGGCGGTATCAAGCCGGGCATTACGCTTGGCGAGAGCGACGATTTGGGCTTCAACGTGGTGAAAGATAAGGTCCACGTCCACGATTTGCACGCGACGATGCTGCACCTTCTCGGCTTCGATCACACCAAGCTGACCTACAAATTCCAGGGTCGGCCGTTCCGCCTGACAGACGTCCACGGCCAGGTCGTCAAACAATTGTTGGCGTGATCTTAACACCGGAGTAACGTGGTTGTAACTTAAGACCCCTAGCCTGAAGGTGTCGACATGACACTTTCAAAAACACTTGCATCTCTAGCCTTGTTCGCCGGCCTCGCTGCCGCACAAGTCGATCAGGCCCGCCTTGGCGGGACAGTTTCTGACGCTACTGGCGGCGTGCTGCCCGGCGTCACCGTAAAGATTCTCAACCAGAAGACGGGTGCCACGCGTGAGGCTGTTACGAATGCCTCCGGCCTCTTCTTCGCACCCGGCCTTGCCCCTTCCACCTACACCGTGACCGCGTCGAGCGCTGGCCTTGAGCCGGCGGAGTTCAAAGATGTAAACCTGGCAGTTGGCCAGGAGCGCACGCTCAACATCACGCTGCAGACCGCCGGCGTCTCAACTTCAGTCACCGTCTCGGGTGGTGATCTCGCCGTCATTGAAACCAGTTCGGCCAGCGTCGGCACCAACGTCAGCGCGCGCGAAGTGGCTGAGATCCCCATCAACGGGCGCCAGATTTCACAGCTGTACCTGCTCACACCCGGCGCCACAACCTCCGGCGGCGGCTCCTTCGACAACATTCGCTTTAGCGGCCGAGCCAATCAGCAGAACGCCGTTCGTTTCGACGGTGTGGAAGCTTCATCCATAGTCGACGCTTCACCGGGCAACCTGAACGGCCAGACATCCTCAGCGTTCCGGCTGCAGGCCAGCCTCGAAACCGTGCAGGAGTTCCGCGTCGAATCCAGCAACTACCCCGCGGAGTACGGCACCGGTACCGGCGGTCAGATCAGCATCATCACCAAGTCGGGTGGCAATGAGTACCACGGCAGCGTGTTCGAATATCTGCGGAACGATGCCCTCGACGCGCGCAACTACTTCGACGGCACTAAGAAGAATCCTCTTCGCCTGAATCAGTTTGGCGGCTCTTTGGGTGGCGCGATCATCAAGGACAAGCTCTTCTTCTTCGGTCACTACGAAGGCCTTCGCCAGCACGCGGGTATCGCGCTGCTGGGGCAGACGCCGAGCGCCGGGGTTCGCAACCTTCCCGTATGTGGAACTGGTGTTGTGGGCCGTTGCGTGGATGCGGCGATCAAGCCGCTCTTCGGAGCTTTCCCTCTGGGTAATCGCGGTGCCACCACAAACCCGGATTTCGATGTTGCACAGCTCGATGGCCGCGCCGTTGTCAATGAAGACTCCGGCAGCCTGCGCCTCGATTACCACCCCAGCGACCGCAACATGTTCTACGTTCGCTGGTTCCGCGACGAGGGCATCTCCACCGCTCCTTTCGACGTTTCCGGCAGCGCGTTCCAGCAGAAAGCGCTTTCGCAAAACGGCGTTCTGAGCTGGCAGCGCATCGTCTCACCCAGCATGATCAACGAAGGAAAGTTCGGCTATAACGGACCGAAGACCCGCACGAACGGCATCGCGCCGGTCGTGCCGGGCGTTGACCTGAGCGCGTCTACGATCAACATCACTGGGGCCAACGTTCTGGTCGGCATCGGTGGTCAGGGCGCCAGCGCCGGTGTCTCGATTCCCTCCGGCCAGGTTCGCGCGAGCAGCGCCACGAACGGACGGGGTCAGCCCTACACGAACTATTCGCTTAGCTACGTCGACACATTGAGCTGGATGCGCGGGAACCACAATTTCAAATTCGGCGGCGAGTTCCGCCAGGTCCGCATCTACACGGACCGCCTCGGCGGCGTTACTTACGCCTTCGGCAATCTCGATTCGTTCCTCGCGAATACTCCCAGCATCAGCGTTCTTGGCGACGTGAGTGCACCCAGTCCTTTCAATGGTGGCGCTACCGGCAACCGCCTGGCCAAGGCCGAAATGTTCAGCGCTTATGCGCAGGATGAATACAAGGTCACGCCGAACCTCACAATGACCTACGGCCTCCGCTACGAGTACTACACACCGTTCCGCGAAGACCGCAACCTCGTCGTTCTCTACAACCTCGCTACAGGCGTTTTGGATGCGCCTGGCAGCCGTCCCTTCTACCAGAGTTCCAAGGCTGCGCTGGGCCCGCGTGTCGGCTTCAGCTACGCGCCCAAAGCGCTTGGCGGCAAGACGGTGTTCCGCATCGGCTCCGGCTTCTACTACGGTCCTGGTCAGGGTGAAGATCTGATTCAGCCGATCGAAAGTGACCGTGTCAGCACCACCGCGACGGGCCGTTACCCGATTGACCCTCTGCCCATCATTCGCGATTTCAACATCAACACTGCAACCGGAATCGGTGTTCGCGCCTACGCCTCCGGGTACAAGGTTCCGGAGCGGATTCTCTCCTATACCTTCTCCGTGCAGCAGACGCTGCCCATGAACGCCGTTCTGCAGGTTGCCTACGTTGGCAGCCAGGGGCGCAATCTCTTCCTGCGCAGCATCGCCAACAAGGTCACCGGCTTCACGACGAATCCGAACACCGGCGTGGCTTCGGCCGTCCGCGAGTTCGGCCCGCGCTTCGGCGAAATCGACTACAAGACGACTGGCGGGACCGACCACTACGATTCGATGCAGACCACGCTCAATCGTCGGTTCACGCGGGGCCTGACGCTCGGCGCACAGTGGACCTGGTCGCACTCCATCGGTAACAGCGCAGGTTCCAACGAAGCAAACACCGCTTCCAACCCCTTCAACTTCGGTGCCGACCGCGGGAACAATGCCTTCGACATCCGACACTCGGCCAACATCACGGCTCTTTACGAGTTGCCGTTCCATGCGAACCGGTTCGTTGAAGGCTGGCAGATCGGCAGCGTGATCAACGTGCGCAGCGGTCTTCCGATCGATGTCCGCATCACGCGCCCCGATATCGTCTATCGCGACACCCGAACCAACGCGATCGTCAACTCACCCATCGTGGTGAATGGCGCACCCGTTACCGTGCCGGTCATCAATGTGCCGGGCGGCGGGAACTCGCGGGACGTCCGCTTCCCCGATGTTGTGGCGGGCGTGAATCCGTTCCTGCAGAACTCATCGGACAAGCGCTATATCCTGAACCCGGCAGCATTTGCGATCCCGGCACCGGGCACCTTCGGTAATCTTGGACGCGGCGCGCTGCATGGCCCGGGACTCACCCAGTTCGACCTGACGGCTCACAAGAAGTTCAAGATCACCGAACGGGTGAACACCGAGTTTCGCGTCGAAGCCTACAACATCTTCAATAAAGGCAACTTCGCCAACCCAGTGGCACGCCTTAACAACGTGCTCGGGACTTCTGGCAACACGCTGCAGCCCGGACAGCCCTACAATGCAACCACTGGTGGCTCATTTGGGTCCGTTCTTTCCACCGTGGAAAGCGCGGTCGGCCTGGGCGCACAACGCCAGGTGCAGATGTCGCTTCGTGTGAACTTCTAAGGCAGAGGTGCTACGCTCCACAACAGGGTGTGGAATCAACGGCAACTACTAATTCTGACAGCTCTTTTGGCCGCGCTCGTCCCGAGTCTTTTCTGGATGACGCGGCCATTTCTGTCTTCTCTGGTGCTGGCGTCTATCCTCGCGGTCGGCATCGCCCCGATGAATCGCTGGCTTGCACGGCGGCTCGGCCATCCCGGCTTGACAACGTTTCTAACCACCTTCGGCAGTGTCCTGGCGTTGGCCGCGGTGATTGCCTTCGTGGGCATCGCGTTTACCGGGGAACTCCGGTCCACTTACGACTCCCTGAATCGCAAGTCGCTGGAACAAGGTGGTTGGCCGCAGCTGGTGGAAAGCACGACTGAGCGGATTGCGGATGCACTCGCCAGCCGCGTCCACCTCGACAAAGAAGAAATCCGCACCCGCTTTACTGAGGGTCTGAAGTCAAGCGCGCGCTACCTGCTCGATCACATCGGGGCTGCCGTGGGCGGCGTCACGGCCACAATTTTCACACTGATTTTTACTACCGTCTTTCTCTACATCCTGTTGCGGCGGGGCGACGAGCTTTTTGCGCGCGTGATTCAATTCAGCCCCCTCGACTCTGCTGTTACGGCAAGACTGCTGGGCACGATCCTCAACACTGTTTCTGCCAGCGTGAACGGAGTACTTGCGGTCGCTGCAGCACAGGGCCTCGCCCTGTCTTTTGGCTTCTGGATGGCCGACGTCCGGTCGCCCCTGCTGTGGGGTATGGTCGGCGGCGTAGCTTCCCTGATCCCGCTGCTCGGATGCCCCCTTGTGTGGGTGCCCGTGGTGGTTGCGTTCGCCTTCATGGGCGCGTGGTGGAAAGTCGTCTTCCTAAGCGTTTGGGGGGCCCTGATTGTCGGCTCGATCGACAATATCGTCCGGCCCCTCGTGGTCAGCGCCAGTACGAAACTGCACCCGCTATTGATGGCGATCGCCGCACTCGGAGGAACATACGCCTTCGGGGTTCTGGGCATCTTGCTCGGGCCGCTTGTCGTGTCCGTAGCGGGTGCTCTGGTGGTCGAGATCCAGACCGAACTCGAGGCAGCCCGAGCAAACGAAATCTCCACCGCTTAAGCGGGAGGCCAACCGTCGTCTGCCGACGGACCGTACATGCCGGGTATCGGCACGTTCTGCATGCGGAGGTAGACACCGAGCTGCGCGCGATGGTGCACGAGGTGGTTGATGAAGCTGCGAATCACATCGGGCCTCGGAGACGTAAAGACCTGCTGACCCGCGAAGCTGAAGCTCCAGTTCTTCTGCATCTGCTCGTCTGTCGCCGCGGCGATCGCCTGCCGCCCCTGCTCGGCGCTTTTGTCGAAGGTATCGAGGAGCGCCTCGGTGGATACGGCCACGCTGGGCTTGAAGTCAGCAGGCAGGTCGAAGTTCTCGCTTTCGAGCGCCAGCTTCATCCAGCCGGGCAGTTCCGCAACGTGCGTCGCCAGCTTTTCAAAGCTCATTGATTTGGAGTGCGGCGCGAAGCTGCGGGTCTCGTCGTTCAGCACCACGCGCTCCAGCAGCTTCTGGGTGCTCTGCATCTCTTGTTCGAAGTCGAGGGTAATTGTTTGGCAAAGTGTCATGGAGGCAGCTTATCGGGTATTGAGGACAGGTTCTGTCCGCGATGAGATGAGATGCTGGGACCATGCTGGAGACCTCCGCACGACTGCTGCGGTTACTGTCACTGTTCCAGGGGCGGCGTTACTGGTCGGGCGCTGACCTCGCCTCGCGTCTCGAAGTGACCAGCCGAACCTTGCGGCGCGACGTGGATAAGCTTCGGCAACTCGGGTACCCGATCCACTCCACTTCGGGCGCGGAAGGCGGCTACCAGTTAGGGGCGGGCACTAACATGCCGCCGTTGCTGCTGGATGACGATGAGGCGGTCGCGGTCGCTCTGGGTCTGCGATACGCCGCATCAGCTGCCGTGGAAGGCGTCGGCGAGGCCTCAGTTCGCGCGCTGGCCAAAATTGAGCAGATCCTGCCGCCGCGGCTTGCGCGAAGGGTCTCAGCCCTGCAGCTTGTCATGGTGGCATCGAAGTGGGATAAGTCGTCGGTGGACGCCCAGACGTTGTCCACGATCGCGAGTGCCTGCCGCGACCAGGAGATTCTGCGCTTCAGCTACAGCGATCACACCGGCAGCCCATCGGCGCGGGAGGTCGAGCCCCACCGGCTCGTTCATACGGGCAGGCGCTGGTATCTGGTGGCGTGGGACCTCGAGCGCGGCGACTGGAGGACCTTCCGCGGGGACAGGATGGCGAAGGGCTTAGCGGCCGGCCGGCGATTTATCCCGCGCGAGCCGCCCTCGAAGGATCTGTTCGCCTACGTGTCGCGGGGCTGGTGGCAGGCGTCGCCATGCCGGGTGCGAGTGAAGCTGCTGGTGAGCGCCGAGGTGGCGGCGCAAAGAGTGGAACCGTACTTCGGGCTGCTGGAGCCGATCGATAACGGAAGCTGCTATTTCGATGTTGGCGCTTCGACCTTTGAAGGCATCGCAATGCACCTGGCGTTGCTTGGGTTCGATTTTTCCGTCACGGAGCCAGCGGAACTGGTGGCGAGCGTCAGGCAGTTGGCCGAGCGCTACGGGCGGGCTACTCCCACTCGATAGTGCCGGGTGGTTTGTGAGTCAGGTCATAGAAAACACCTGCGATTTCAGGGATGGCCATCAGCCGTCCCGCCATCGCATGCAGCAGTTCATCCGGCATAGAGACCGAATCGGCCGTCATGCCGTCCACGGATTGAATGGGGCGGAGCACGATGGAGTCGCGCGCTTCGCCAGCCCCCACGGGGATGAGAATCACCGGGAACTGCCAGACTTCAGCATCGAACCCGGACTCGGCCGACATTTCGCGCACGATCGCATCAGCCTCGCGCAGCAGCGCAATTCGACCATGCGTCAGGGTTGAAGCGAAGACTTTCTGGTGCTCGAGACCTTCGCGAGTAGCCACGCGCGCGATCACGCGGTTCACGTTGGCCGTTCGGTTCACCAGTTCCGTCGCCTGGTCCTGAAGCCTGGAAGCGGCCGTCGGGAAGGCGTCAATCGCGAGAACAGGAGCGTAGGTCCGGAAGTCGCCCTGCACGCCGACTGATTTCACCGGAATGAGGTACCCGTCGGGTACGCGCTCCACAGGCTTGTCCTCATCGGCGCAGAGGCAGCGGATGGCGAGGCCAGGACCGGGGAACGGATGGCGGTTCAGCAGGGCTGGCGCCAGGCCGAGTTCCCGTCCGATGGCGCGAACTTCGTCCTTGTAATAGTCGGCCAGAGGCTCCACAATCAGGCCGGCATCCATGAGCTTCTGGATTCCTGGAACTCGGTTGTGATGGGTCTTGATGGTTGCGGCTTTCGCGGTGCCGCCGGATTCGATGGTGTCGGGATAGATTGTCCCCTGTCCCAGGATCCACTTGCCATTGAGGAGTCCGCGCTCTTCGATGATGCGCTCCTGCACCTTCACGAACTGTTCGCCGATGATGTGGCGCTTCAGTTCCGGCTCCCGTGCGCCTTCCAGCGCATTGAGGAACTGCTCGGCACAATCTTCGATCCGCACCAGACCAAGACCTGCAAACGTGTCGCGGACGAACTGGGTCTCGGCGTCGCGCATCAGGCCGGTATCCACGTAGACGCCGGTCACGCGCTCAGACCCGAGGGCATCCAGACAAAGCATGAACGCCACCGTGGAATCGACGCCGCCCGAGACAAAGAAGAAGACGTTACGATCGCCGACTCGATCTCTGATCTGCTGCTCCGTCAGTTCAACGCGCTCGCCGGGATTCCAATCTTTGTCGCAGCCGCAGATATCGAACAGGAAATTCGAGAGGATGCGCATGCCCTCTGTCGTATGCACGACTTCAGGGTGGAACTGAACCCCGTAGATGCGCTTTTCCGCATTTTCGATGGCACCGGTCTCGCAGGTCGACGTCGTGCCGATGACTCGGAACCCGGGAGGCGGTTCGGCCACTTTGTCTTTGTGGGACATCCAGACCTGCTGATGATTGGTGACGCCTTTGAACAGGGGTGAATCGTCAACAGCGAGATCCAGTAAAGCCAGACCGTACTCGCCCTTTTCCCCAGGCTGGACACGTCCACCCATGAGTTGAGTGATGAGTTGCTGTCCGTAGCAAATGCCTAAGACCGGAATTCCGGCGGAGAGGACGCCGGGCTGCATAGTGGGGCAGCCGTGATCGTAAACGCTGCTCGGCCCACCGGAGATGACGACCGCGCGAACGTGAGCGAGCTTTTCCAGCGGGATTTCGCTGGGGAAAACCTCGGAGGAAACGCCCAGTTCGCGGATCTTACGGGCGATCAGGTGGCAGTATTGCCCGCCGGTATCCAGAACTGCAATCTGTGCGGACGAGCCTACTTTGCCCGCCGATCGGCCTGAATCTTACGAGTGTTGGCCAGAAGAGACTGCGCCTTGGGAAGAGCATTGACCGCAGCTTCCACTTCAGGATCCGTCTGCTTTTCGTACTTGCTGGCTTCATCCACGCTGAAGCCGGTCTTGTAGATTTCCGACTGCAGGCGGCGCTTCACTTTCGTGAAGTCCTTCGTATAATCCGCTTCCGTAAACTCGATCTTCTTCTCAAGAAGCCAGTTGTGGAAGGCGTCCATCTCAGTGTTGCTGACGGACCAGCCCTGCGGCAGTTTCTCCTTGTGGAGGGCGAAGAAGTGCTTGGTGTACTCGGAGAACGCGAACTTGGTGAGAAGCTGAATCTCGAAAGGCGTCAACTTCTCTGCCGTGAACTTTTCGTCAGGGGAGATGCCACCGCCGCCATAGACGGTTCGACCGCCATCGGTCATCTTGACATCGTCAAGATTGCGCGATTCGGTGTCTTTGCGGTAGTAGTAATCAAAGAACGAAACACTGCTGTAATCGCGCTGGATCAGGCGACCGCTGGGAGTGTAATAACGTGCCGTGGTGAGCGTGAGGCCGGTGTTCTCGGCGAGCGGGAACACAGTTTGAACGAGTCCCTTGCCGAAAGTATTCTCGCCGAGCACCCAGGCCCGGTCATGATCCTGCAGAGCACCGGAAACGATTTCGGCCGCGCTGGCTGAATTTCGGTTCACAATCACGACGATGGGATAGGTTCTGCCCTTGTTGCCCGTACGAGCGGTGTAGATCCGCTCCGGAGAGTTACGGCCCTTGTGCGAAACGATCACGTCGCCTTTCGGGACCAGGTGATCCACAATGGAAACAGCCTCCGTCAGCAAACCGCCGGGGTTGCTGCGCAGGTCGAGCACGAGGCCTTTCAGGTTGTCCTCGTCGAGAGCCTTCAGGCCTTCTTCGAACTCGCGGCCCGTCGTTTCGTTAAACTGTTCCACGCGAATGTAGCCGACGTTCGGCTTCAGCGTGAAGATCTCGGGCACACTCTTGCGGGTGATGTCATCGCGAACGATGTTGAAAACGAGCGGCTTCTCATAGCCTTCACGTCCGACGTGAATCTGAACGGGAGTACCCTTTTGGCCACGGAGAAGTTCCGCTACCTTTGTGGAATCCAAACCTTCGGTGGACTTGTCGTTCACCATCTCGATGGTGTCGCCCGGCCTCAGACCAGCTTTGTAAGCGGGAGAACCGACGAAGGGCACAACCACCACCGTCTTGCCGTTTTGGCTAACCACGGACATGCCGACGCCGGCATAGCGACCGCGCTGATCTTCACGCAGGCCTTCAAAATCTTTAGGATCGAAGAAGTTCGAGTGCGGATCCAGCGTCCGCAGCATCCCGGGGATAGCGCCCTTGAAAATCGCCTTATCCGCGTTCACTTTGTCCGCAAAGTTCTTGTCTACCGTGTCGTAGACCTTCGCGAACTCTTTCATGCCACTTTCAATGGCCTGGTCGCTCGAAGCGGCCGTCGCGGGCTGCAGCTTTTGCCCGTAGATTCCGCCGATGAGCGCGCAGGCGAGGAGGAGAAGCGGGATAGGAAGAAATGACCGGCGTTTCAATGCCATGCGGGGATGACCGTCCTTGAGTTTGATTATAGCGCTGGAGAGGTACAGACACTTGGACGCGGACGAATAAGATTGGTTGCCCGGCGGCCTTAATACTCAATACAGACGGGCCTGGTGAGGTCCTGGCCGGGGAAGGTGCGTTCCAGTAAGGAGGCGAGCTGCGCCGTGGTCCCGGCGTCGATATTCCCGCCCGGAGCCCGAACACGACCGTTCTGAATCAGTCCTCTGCGGCGCAAAATCTCTTTCCGGACCGCCAACCCAGGCTGCTGTTCGAACACCATCAGTGGCAGATAGCGCCGGTAAACGGCATACGCGGCATCCAGGTCGCCGGCTCGGGTCTTTTCTACCATGGCGAGCAACACTTCGGGGAAGGCAAAGCCGGTATTGAAGCCGTCGGAACCTCTTTCGAGGTCGAAAAAGCCGTAGAGGGCACCCAGACCGCCGAGAACCGGGATTTCGCGGTCGGCCGGAAGTCCGGCCTTCAGAACGGCTATCTTGCCCGGGCTCGGGACCGCTTCGGCCTTCACACAGACGATGGACGGCACTTCGCGGGCGATCTTCAGCACCAGCGCCGCCGACATATGCACTTCGGTGGAGGCGGGATGGTCCTGCAGAACGATGGGCAGGGGCGATTTCTCGCCAACCCAGGCATAGTAGCTGAAAACACTATCGTCGGATGGAGTTGGCTGCTTCGAGGGGGCCACCATGATGGCCGAGGCGCCCAGACGTGCCGCTTCTTCGGCCAGAGCGATGGTTGCCGCCGTTCCCGTGTGGCTGCAACCGGCGATAACGGGCAGTCGGCCCGCCGCTTTCACTGCGGTTGCGATCAGCGCCGAACGTTCCGCGTCCGTCAGCCGATTCGACTCCCCCAAAACGCCCAGCAGCGTTACGGCCGTGATGCCCATTCCGCCAAAAAACTGGATGACGCGGGTCAGCGACTCATGATCTGGCGATTCATCCTCATGGAACGGAGTGGCGAGGATGGGGATAACGCCGGCGAGGCGCGGCAAGGCAGAAGTATTCATAGTTGCACCGAATTTGTCATTATAGGAAGGTGACTCTCCGCAAACTGGCGCTACCTCTATTCACGGCCGTACTTTGTCTGGCCCAGGCGAACTGGCAGGCCGTCACGGACCTGCCGAACGTCGACTGGAAGGGGCTTACGGGGGCGAAGAAGACGGCCGCCCTCGGCATCATGCAATCCGAGGCATGCAGCTGTGGCTGCGGCTTCAAGATCGCCGAATGCCGGGTCAAAGACTCCGCGTGCGGCGTCAGCAAGTCCATGGCGGCTTCCGTTGTCAAGGACACTCTGGCCGGGAAATCGGCTGAAGCGATCAAGGCGGAACTGCAGCGTGCCGCTGCCGAGGGTCCTCCTGTGCTGGATGAACCGGTGACCATTTCGACTGCGGGCGACCCGGTGATCGGCCCGGCAACGGCGAAGATCACGGTTGTTGAGTTCTCCGACTTCCAGTGCCCCTACTGCTCGAAGGCCGTTGCCGAGATGAAGGAAGTGATGCGGCAGATGCCGAAGGAAGTGAAGCTGATTTACAAGCAGTTCCCACTCGACTCGCATTCGCAGGCGCAGTTCGGCGCGGAAGCATCACTCGCGGCGCAGGCGCAGGGAAAGTTCTGGGAGATGCACGACCTTCTGTATGCAGGATTCCCTGATCTCAGCCGCAACCGCGTGATGGGCTATGCGCGCCAGTTGGGTCTCGATATGAAGCGCTTCACTGCAGAAGTAGACAGCCACAAGTACAAGGCACGCGTGGCGGCGGAAGAAAAGGAAGGGGAAGCCGTGAATGTCAGCGGAACGCCCACCTTCTTTTTTAACGGTCGCAAGTTCAACGGCGTCTTCGAGGCGAAGACTATCGTGCCACTGCTTCGCAAAGAATTCAAATAGGCAGCTACTTGTGACGAACGGTGTTTTTCAGCCGGTCGAGTTGCTTACGCGCCGTCTTCGCCCAGGTGCTGGTCCCGTCGAGCCGGAGATATTGCTGCCAGCAGCCAATCGCCTGAATGAGTTCGTTGTGTTTCTCGTGCAGCAGCGCCAGATTGAAGAACGCATCCGCATAGCGAGGATTTAGCTTGATCGCACGCTCGTAGTAGCCGCGCGCCTCTTCCACCTTGCCCCGTTCGTCATTCAGATTCCCGAGGTTGAAGTGCGCGAGCGGGTAATTCGGGTCGGCCTTGAGGGCCCGGTTATAGAGATCCTCGGCCTCTTTCAGGCGTTTGGCCCGAAAGGCGATGGTACCGAGATTGACCAAAGCTCCGGCGGCATCCGGGTTCGCTTCGATCGCCTTCTTATAGGCGGCAATGGCCTCGGCGACCGGGGCACCGGTCTCCTCCAGGGTGAGACCTCGCTGGAACCAGCGCTCTGATTCATCGTCCATCGCCCCGGTTCGCTTCGCAGGCTTCGCCGTTAGCGTGCGAAGTTTTTCTATCTGGACGCCGTCGAAGTCGAGCAGCAATTGGCCGGTGATCGCCTCCATCCGGCTGCCGGAGAGGTGAACCGTAATGCGCTTACCTTCCGCCGAGATCCGGAGCTGCGAAAGAGGATGCTGAACGTCTTCCAGAAAACGGAGGAGAGCGTCGACTGCCTGTTTGATGCGGGCTGGCGGGATCTTCAGTTCGCGAAGCCGCTTGAGTGTCTTCAGTGCCAGGATGTCGGCGAACTGAAATTGCCCCGGAGTACGCAGGAAACCGTGGCGCTCCCAGGCGTTGAGTTGCTGCCGCGTAATGCCCGCAATCCGCAAGACGTCCTCACGGCTGTAGCCTGGTGGCGGAGCGAAACTGAGGGCAGGGGTGCTCAAGAGGGGCTTCTCAAGCCAGATTAACAGGCTCCGTCAGGAACGGAGTGGAATCACAGGCAGACTACCATTTGAAGACTCTCAGGGCGTTGGTGCCGCGAATTTTCCGGCGCTCTTCTTCGGGAGCGTAGTCAAACATCAGGTCGAGCAACGCACTCTCCTGCTGAAAACCAGGCATGTCGTGCCCAAAGTAGCCCCAGATGATTCGATTCGGCCCGAATGCATCGTAGATCTTGCGGACCATCGGCTTGACGTCAGCAAACGGATAGTTTTGTTTGGAGGAGTAGTTCACGCCGGAGTATTTCATGATGACGCGCGGGAACTTCGCCAGCTTGAGGACATTCGCGAAGTCGGCGGGCGTGCCCTCCCCGGCTCTCCCGAGGTGGTCGAGGATCACGACCATCTCCGGAAACCGCTCGGTTAGTTCCGCGATTTGAGTGGCGTAGAAAGGGTGGAAGTGCATCTGGATCGCGAGGCCGAGTTGCTGGCAGCGGTTCCAGGTCGCCTTCATCTCCGGCGCTCTCATGTCGCGATCTTTCAATGCGCCTGAACGGGCTGGCGGCGTTCCTGGCTTGCGGGTCTCGTGAATACGGAGTGCCACTATCCGACCCGGGTTGTTGCCCACCAGCGACGCAATTCGGTCGGGCGTATCCTTCGCAACGGGGTCGAAGAGGCAGGTGCCCTTGAAGAAACCTTTCACATGCTCCTGCGCGAAGCAATATTCCAGGTATCGATAGTCGTCCTGATAAGGCTCGGGGTGGACGATCACGGCGTGGTCGATTCCCGCTGCCCGCGCAAACGTCATGTACGTCTCTACGGGCAAAGGCTCTGGCTTATAGGGTGCGTTCGGGGCGAGCGGAAAGCGCCGCTGGTCGGCAGCAAAGAGGTGAACGTGGGTGTCCACGATCGGCCCGGCTGGACGGTCGGCACCCTGTCCCGTTGCAGCAGTCAGGGCGGCGGCGGAAAGGCCCTCAAATAGTTTACGGCGCGTCACTAACATGGACGTTACCACGTTACTGACGCGCCGCGCGTTGCGTTGGAAATGTGACTTAGTACGACTAACCGCTCATAGCAGCCAGGAACTCGCTGTTGCTGCGAGTCTTGCCAAGCTTGTCGATCAGCAGTTCCATGGTTTCCACCGGCGTCAGCGGGCTGAGCACGCGGCGGAGGATATAGATGCGGTTGAGTTCATCCCTCGGCATGAGCAGTTCTTCTTTACGCGTGCCGCTCTTGTTGATGTCGAGGGCCGGGAAGATGCGCTTGTCGATGAGCTTGCGGTCAAGATGGATTTCCATGTTGCCGGTACCCTTGAACTCTTCGAAGATCACGTCGTCCATGCGGCTGCCCGTATCCACGAGCGCCGTGGCGATGATGGTGAGCGAGCCACCCTCTTCGATGTTGCGCGCGGCGCCGAAGAAGCGCTTGGGGCGCTGCAGGGCGTTGGAATCCACACCGCCGGAGAGTACTTTGCCCGAGGGCGGAACGATGGTGTTGTACGCACGGGCGAGGCGAGTGATGGAATCGAGCAGAATCACGACATCGCGCTTGTGTTCCACGAGGCGCTTCGCCTTCTCGATCACCATTTCGGCAACCTGTACGTGGCGGGTGGCGGGTTCGTCAAAGGTAGAACTGATGACTTCGCCGCGAACCGAGCGCTGCATGTCGGTGACTTCTTCCGGGCGTTCATCGATGAGCAGCACGATGAGCGTGACTTCCGGGTGATTTGTGGTGATCGAGTTGGCGATATTCTGCAGCAACATCGTTTTACCGGTACGGGGCGGGGCGACAATCAGACCACGCTGACCTTTGCCGATCGGCGTTACCAGGTCCATCACGCGGCCAGAGAAGTTGTCGCGGGTGGTTTCGAGCTTCAGACGCTTATCGGGATAGAGCGGCGTCAGATTGTCGAAAAAGATCTTATTGCGCGTTTCCTCTGGCGGTTCGAAGTTGGTAGCGTCGACTTTGATGAGGGCGAAGTAACGCTCGCCTTCCTTCGGGGGGCGAATCTGACCGGAGACGGTGTCGCCGGTACGAAGGTCGAAGCGGCGGATCTGCGAGGGCGAGACATAAACATCGTCAGGGCCCGGCAGGTAGTTGTATTCGGGAGCGCGGAGGAAGCCGAAACCGTCCGGGAGGCATTCGAGCACGCCTTCGGAGAAGATCAGGCCGGCTTTTTCAGCCTGCGTCTGCAGGATCTTGAAAATCAGCTCCTGCTTGCGAAGCCCGGCGGCGTTCTGAACGCCCATCTCTTTCGCGATGTTGTTGAGGTCAACGATGCTCTTGTCTTTGAGTTCGACAAGATCGAGCGTTCCAGGACGGCCCTGCTGCTGTTTGCGGCGGAGCTGCCCTGGGTGTGAGGCGGGCGCAATGCCGGTCGCGGTCTGCAGCGTCGGCTGGGTCGCGGCGGGCCCTGCGGCTGCAACGGGCGGAACGGGAGGCGGAGCAGCAGCGGCCTGGACCTGTGCGGGTCCGGCAGCCGTTTGCGTGTGAGGCGGCCGAAGCGGCTGACCCGCAACGGGAACAACTGGAGGGCGCGCGGCAGCCAACGGAGTTCCCTGAGGAGCCTGAGCTCGTGGAGCGGTCGCCTGTGGAGCTGAGGCCTGAGGCGCAGGACCGTCAGCAG
>JAOAPO010000024.1 GCA_025462945.1 Bryobacterales bacterium | reverse complement strand
GCCATAACTGAACAACTCGTTTTGGTGTATGTCTGCGCCGCGCATAGTATCCAGGCGTCTTTTTGTGCGCCCAGGTTACTCGTTTTGTTTTTCAGCAGCCTGCTAGAAGCGGTACACCTCGAATTTTTCACGTGTGGAACAAGTCGGTTTCTAGAGACACCCGCAACCAAATATCGTCTTAGCTGGCCCTTAGTCCCGAGTAAGACGCTACTCTGGGTCATCATTCCCCCGGAACAGCATCCCCGAAACGGAGGTGCTGCCCGGAGGGTACTACTGTGCGCGTTTCGAGGGACGGCACGTGCCGTCGGTACCCGGTGCTCAAAGGAGAATGCGTGGTTTAAAGGTGCTAACGACCGGACGAGCGAACGGTGCGATTTCGTTTCATGTCCCTCCCTTCGAAGGGTCAAGCAAAACAAACACACCCAGGAGCAGCGCCATGATGACTAAAATCAGCAAGGTAATCGCTGCGTTCTTCTTAACAGAGACCTGTTTCGGGGCGTAGTTTGCCGCCCGATCAAGTTCGGACATGCATGAGTCTTTTTGTGGCACTAGTTTTCCTTCTTCAAGTTGTCCTACGTTCAAGCTGTCAAACGCTGGGCGCAAAGCTTCCGCTGGCGCGGGGCTATACGCGTGCCGAAGGCGTACTATGTGGGCTGCTTAGGAGACTGCGAGGGGAGGGGACCTGCCACCGAGGTTGTTGTCGGCACGATTCCGCCAGCGCACGGTGTACCTTAGAACGACCTCATCGTGTGGCTCAAGCCACGGTGGCATGCTGACGCCCCGTGTCACCGCGAAGCAGTTGTGCCAGTTTCGCTGTTGCCGGTCGGCTCCCAATCGATTCGTCGGACGCGAGAGCTGGATATTTGAGTGGCCAGACGCCGAAACCAGAGCGCGCCACGACCTCGTCGATGTTGGACGAGTGCTTACCAGCCCATGAGCCACTGGCCACAAGAGAACAAGACACACGAGCACGCGTAGAAACTTCCGCGACAACAACGCTGCGTGGTCTTGAGTGGCCATTTGCTCTCTATCATCGAGGGTAGCAAAGACAAAGCCTGGCTTTCTCTGCCAAACGTAATTTGGAAATCCCATTTCATACCACCATCTGACCCTGGCCATCCCGCCGGATACCGTGACCATGAGACAAAGTGATCAACATGAGTGTCCTCTGGCCTCAATGGACGGCGCACTAGAAGCAAGAGGCACGCCGAGAACGTGCATGAGTGCTGGACGAACCGCGGCCAGGATCGGGCGGTTCGCTGCCGAACGGGAGCGCATTTCTAGATCTGTCGTCTCGCGAAGGATGCATAGCTTCAACCAACCAGACGTGCCGAAGCCATGCACCTTTGATCAGGTGGGTGATCAGCCGGTGAACTTGCGGCAGCAGTATGCCACGCCATCCCGGAGTTTCAACCTTGCTCCAGCCCCGACCTTGTCATAGAGGAATTCAAGCCGCTGGGGACCTACCGTCTGAAGCTTCCAAGCGGCATGTCTTCGACGGGTTTCGCAGCAGTGCGGACCAGCGTCTTCCACTCTGACGCCTCATCATGCTCGGAGCGAATCATCATTCTCGCGCCAGGCGCTGGCGGTAAAAGGACGTTCGTGGCTCTGGCCTTCTTGGGGCGTGCAGCGCCCTGGACGGCGCTTGCGGCCGACTAAGGGGTGTCGCTCGGCTAATCGTATTTCAACGCCCCAGAATACTGCAGATGGGGCAGGGTCTAGTCTACGGCCAGCAGGCTGTTCTGATATACCGACTTACTTGGCCCGTACGCTAATTAAAGTCAGATCGCCGCAAGCCGTTGTCTTACCAGGACTCGGTGGGTATTACCAGGTTCTATCATCGATTCACCTACTTGACCTGCGGACACGAAGGCGCAAAATTCCCTTGTCCGGCATGCCGGTACGACGTCACTTTTTGGCTTACAATTGGATCACCTTAACTCGTGCCTTATCTAAGGAGAATCATGAGCAAGATACATGTAGGATGGTCCCTCACAACGATCATAGCTATGCTCGCCAACAGCAGTTGTTCGAAGGCGCCTGTCGGCCCCCCTGCCACCATGATCACCCCTATCTCCATGCAACGCATCGCAAGCGTGGATGAGCGCTACCAGTCGTTCAATGTCGAAATGATAGAAGTCACAGGCGGAAGGTTCTGGAAGCCCTACAAAGATATCGAGGCGCTGTTAAAAAAACAGGATGCTCCAAAAGCCGATGGTGTTGTGCCGGCAGGGATGGACCCGGGCCTGTATCAGCAGCGCCCCCCTATCGACCTCGGTAACGCCCGGTTACGTGCATTGGCAGCGGGCTTAGCGCCTGCTTACATGCGCGTCAGCGGCACTTGGGCGAACACGACGTATTTCCACGACTCTGACAGCGCGGCCACAGTAACGCCGCCTAAGGGATTCGGCGGTGTGCTGACCCGCGCGCAATGGAAGGGCGTCGTCGATTTTTCAAATGCTGCCGATGCAAAACTCGTCACGTCTTTCGCTACCAGTCCCGGCACGCGCGATGCGAAGGGACGCTGGACGCCTAAAGAGGCGCGAAAGCTGCTTGCGTATACAAAGGCTGCTGGTGGCAGTCTCGCCGCTGCCGAATACATGAACGAGCCCACCTATGCGGCCATGGGTGGCGCACCCCCAGGCTATGACGCTGCCGCGTACGGGCGTGATATTGCAGTGTTTCGTCCAGTCATGAAGGAAGCCGTCCCGGAGATGATCCTACTGGGACCGGGCGGCGTCGGCGAGGGGTTCGAACTCGCGCCGATCGGTCTGGCGGGGAATCAGCTTAAGTCCGAGGATCTCCTGAAGGCCACCGGTCCAGCCTTTGATGCTTTCTCCTACCACTCGTATGGAGCAACCTCGAAACGCTGCGCAAGCATGGGTCCCGCTTCGCAAACCACGCCGGAAGCCGCACTTTCCGAGGACCTTTTGTCACGAGCCGGAAAGATCGAGCAGTTTTACGCCGCTCTTAGAGATAAATATGAGCCTGGCAAGCCGATCTGGCTGACAGAGACGGCTGATGCCGCATGCGGCGGCAACCCGTGGGCATCAACTTTTCTGGACAGCTTTCGCTATCTGGACCAACTAGGGCGTTTGGCGAAACGCGGCGTCCAGGTCGTTATGCACAATACGCTGGCGTCAAGCGACTATGGTCTGCTGGATGAAAATTCCTTCGCTCCCCGGCCCAACTACTGGTCGGCTCTTCTCTGGCGAAGATTAATGGGGACAGCTGTTCTAAATCCCGGCGCTTCGTCCTCTCCCGGCCTTAATCTATACGCCCATTCATTGCGCGGAGTTGCCGGAGGTGTCGCTGTGCTGGCGATCAACGCAAGTAACGACACCCAATCGCTTCAAATCGCCACCGGGGCAGAGCGGTACACGCTGTCAGCTGCCGAATTGCAAAGCAGCAGCGTTCAGCTCAACGGGACAGAACTAAAGCTTGCAGAAAATGATGCTGTGCCGCACATTGAGGGCGTCAAGGTGCCCTCGGGTACGATAACGCTTGCGCCCCGCACTATTACATTCCTTGCATTTCCTAACGCCAAAAATAGTGCCTCCGAGTGAAGACGCGGCGAACACCGACGACAGGCTAAAGTGCCTCGAAGTCGTTGACGCGACCCTAAAGGCGTTTCATGTTTTAGCCGCTGTAACTCAATCGGAGGGTGAGGCATAAACTGCAACAGGAGTCGCAAATGACGCACGCAAAAAGCCCGACAGAGATCTTTGCAGATCTCGACAAAATGCTTCCGGAACTGGAGGCCCTCTACAAAGACATCCACGCTCATCCCGAGTTGTCGATGTTCGAGACCCGCACGGCGGGGATTGCGGCTGAACATCTCAGGGCCAGCGGCTTTGAGGTGACTACGGGAGTCGGAAAGACGGGGGTCGTCGGCATTTTACGTAACGGAGACGGCCCAACTGTGATGCTGCGCGCGGACATGGATGCGTTGCCAATCAGGGAAGCCAGCGGACTTGCCTATGCCAGTTTAGTTACGGCGACAGATCCTGACGGTAAGAGCGTGCCTGTGGCCCACTCCTGCGGGCACGACATGCACGTGGCCTGCTTGATTGGAGCTACCTCGCTGTTTACTAAAAGCCGCAGTAGCTGGACGGGAACTCTGATGGCAGTTTTCCAACCAGGGGAGGAGACGGCGCAGGGCGCACAGGCCATGATTGATGATGGTCTTCTCAAAAGATTCCCAAAACCCGATGTCGTACTTGGCCAGCATGTTATGAGCTTGCCATCCGGACGCCTCGATTGGCGTACCGGGGTTGTGACCTCTTCCGCGGACAGCCTGCAAATTCGAATGTTCGGGCGAGGTGCGCATGGCTCTATGCCGGAGGCGAGCATTGATCCCGTTGTTATGGCTGCCTCGACCGTGATGAGGCTGCAAACAATCGTGTCGCGGGAGGTGGGCCCGACGGATTCCGCTGTGGTGACGATCGGAGTTCTGCAGGCGGGCACAAAAGAAAACGTCATTCCTGACGACGCGATCATCAAGCTGAACGTTCGCGCTTTCGATGAGGGGGTGCGCAAACATGTGCTTGCCGCGATTGAACGAATCGTAAATGCCGAAGCAGCAGCCGCAGGTGCACCCAGGCCACCGGAGATCACTCCACTGGACCGCTATTCATTGGTAACGAACGATGTCGAAGCGACAAAGAAGGTCGTTCACGCCTTTTGTCAGAACTTCCCTGATGGAACCGTAGAGCAGACGAAGCCCACTATGGCGAGTGAGGATTTCGGTTGCTTTGGAGCGGAGTGGCACGCTCCAGCCGTCTACTGGTTCTTTGGCGGCGCCGATCCTGAGGTATACGCAAAGGCGAAGAAGGACGGGACGCTTACTGCGCTTCCAACCAACCATAATCCGCGCTTTGCACCAGTGATCCACCCAACTTTGGAGACAGGGGTGAAGGCACTGGTCGTAGCGGCGCACGCCTGGCTCGCATCGTGAACGGTATTCTGATTCACGAACAGCACTTGGCGGGCCCCTTTCTAGTTGCGCTCGATTTGCTCCGTACGTTTGTCTTTTCACTTACCGGTGTCAAGGGCACGCGGCGGGGAACACAGGCGGGATTACCCGCGATCTGCTGATCGGTTCCATTCCGCCAGCGGCCATCAGCGACTGGCGTTATTTGGGAGTCTCTCTCGTGGCTCGTTTTGGTGACGTTCTTCTGGTTTCCCGATATTGATGTGCGGCGTAGGGCCGTGCGGCTATTTGATGGCGCGGGCCTGGCGCTGTTTGCCGTCACCGGTACGCAGAAACATTGGCCGCCGGACTCCATTCAGTGATGGCTGCACTTATGGGACTGTTGACAGGCATCGGGGGCGGAATGTTGCATGACGTTCTCGTCAACCAAACGCCTACAGTGCTGAAGGCCGACCTTTATGCTGTCGCCGCGCTTGCTGCGGCATTGTTGTGGTGGTGGGACAGGTCCTGCACTACCCGTCTTTTGCAGCTATGATCCTGGGCGCACTCCTATGCTTCTGGCTAAGAGTGATGGCCTACTGCGGGGTTGGCACTTGCCGATTGCCGGGACGCCACCTCGACCCGACTAGCATCGGCACTGTTCGGCAACAGGTGGGTGGGCTCGAACTTCTCTTCACGTGAAGAGTGTGATTCTGCCCACGCGCTCTGGTGGGATCATGCTTTTCTCGTTGGTTGGTCGTTGGATGCCCTCGGAATTAAAGAATTAAACTGGATGAGGAGCCGTGTTTACGATGCCCAATCTGCTGCCCGCGATCTTTTTCGGCCACGGCAATCCCATGAATGCTGTTGCCACTAACAACTACACTGAAGCATGGCGTCGGATGGGGCAGGAGACGCCCAAGCCAAAAGCCATCCTGTCCATCTCCGCCCATTGGTTCGTTCCTGAAACTGGTGTCACGATCTCCACAGGGCCAAGGACCATTCACGATTTCGGCGGATTTCCTCGTGAACTTTATGAGGTCCAATATCCAGCTCCGGGCGATCCCGCATTAGCTCGCAGGATTCAGAGACTTCTCGCTCCGACGGATGTGACCCTGGACAATTCCTGGGGACTGGATCATGGTACATGGTCGGTTCTCTGTCACGTGTACCCCGAGGCTGATATTCCGGTTGTGCAGCTCAGCATCGACGAGACCAAGCCTCCAGCATTCCATTTTGAGATCGGCAGGAAACTGGCACCGCTCCGGGAAGAGGGCGTGCTGATCGTCGGTAGCGGAAATCTCGTTCACAATCTCCATACCTATGCCTGGGGCAGTCATCCCCGAGACCCTTACGAATGGGCCGTCCGCTTCGAAACTGAGGCAAGGGGCATGATCCTTGCCGGCGACTACAAACCACTTGTCAACTACGAGTCCCTGGGACCGGATGCGGCACTTTCAATTCCGACGCCAGACCACTACCTGCCGCTCCTTTACGTGCTTGGCACCGGGCAACAGCACGAAAGAAGCAGCTTTCCCGTCGAGGGTGTCGACGGGGGGTCGATTTCCATGTTGACGGTACAACTGGGGTGAGCAGGAGAAGAACAAGTTCCAACAACAACCAAAAAGGTACTCACTTGGATACAACACGAGACATAGCTGTGGTTGTGGGCAGCCTCAGGAAGGAATCTCTCAACCGAAAAGTGGCACGTGCAGTTGCAGAGCTTGCGCCCGCCAATCTTAAGCTCAGCACCATCGAGATTGGCCAGTTGCCGCTTTACAACGAGGATATGGATGAAAAGCCTCCGGCGCAATGGACGGAATTCCGCGACCGCATAAAGGCGGCGGATGCTGTTCTTTTCGTGACGCCTGAGTATGATCGTTCGGTCCCCGCAGCCTTGAAGAACGCCTTGGACGTAGGCTCCAGGCTCTATGGCAAAGGCGCATGGAGCGGCCAGCCGGGCGCGGTCGTCGGCGCATCGCCGCCGGGCGGCATCGGCCGATTCGGTGCCAACCATCATCTACGTCAGGCGCTCGTATTCCTGGACAATCCAGCGATGGCGCAGCCGGTAGCTCATATCGGCGGTGCGGACAAGCTATTTGATGCAAGCGGCAAGCCTGTAAACGACGGAACAAGTACTTTTACAGAGCTTCATGCAGGCACATGCTGCGTGGATTGAGAAAATTCCAACACAGAACTGTGAAGCAACATTCCAATACGTGATAACGACTAACTTCATGGCGATAAGTCAACGCAACTCTGAGGTATCTATGGGTCAGATGCTGGCCGATGAAAGGAACGTTTCATGAAGCTCTCTGGCATTCACCATCTCACGGCCATCTCGGCCGGAATCCGGGAGAACCATCGCTTCTATACTCAGACGCTCGGCATGCGTTTGGTGAAGCGGAGCGTAAATCAAGATGACGTCAGTGCTTACCATCTCTTCTACGCCGATGCGAAAGGCAGCCCAGGCACGGACCTCACGTTCTTTGACTGGCCAGCCCCGCGAGAGCGCCGGGGAACGGGCAGCATCGTCCGTACCTGCCTGCGTGTCAACGGGAGCGAAGCGCTGGCGTGGTGGGCGGCGAGTTTGGACGAGCAGCGCGTGCGACACGGCGATATTGTCGAGCGAGATGGCCGCCTGACCCTCCTGTTCGAAGACCCTGAAGGGCAGCGCCTCGCCCTCGTCGACGATGGCGGACAGGGTGATCCGCCGACCGGATGGGACCGGAGTCCTGTGCCTCGCGGGTGGCAGATTCGCGGCCTCGGGCCTATCGTGATCAGCGTGCCGACGCTCAACCCCACAGAGGTGCTGCTCACGCGTGTCTTCAATATGCGCCAGGTCCGCGATTATCCACATCCAGACAATCCCGCCACGCAAGTACACGTATTCGCAATGGGTAGCAGCGGGCCGCACGCAGAGCTGCATGTGGCCGTTCAGCCTGATCTGCCCGTCGCCCAGCAAGGGTCGGGCGGGGTCCATCACGTGGCATTCCGGTGTCAAGACATTGATTATGACGCCTGGTCCGATCGGCTGACGGAATTCAGAATCCCTAACAGCGGCAAGGTTGACCGCTATTGGTTTCGAAGTCTTTACGTCCGGGAGCCGAACGGAGTTCTCTTCGAAATTGCGACCGATGGGCCGGGGTTTACGGTTGACGAGGACTCGTCGACGCTTGGGGAGAAGCTCGTGTTGCCCCCATTTCTCGAGCCTCACCGGGCGCAGATCGTCGCCAACCTCAAGCCGATCGATTGATGCAACTGAGTGATGCGAGAAAACAAATGCAGCAGAATCCCGATCCACACGCCAACAATACAGTGCTTCGCGCCGGGCCTGCACTCGTCGCCGCACGGCTCGTCGCAATCCTTCTTCACGGCCGTGGCGCCGGGGCGGAAGACATCCTTGAGCTGTCGCGAGAGTTCAGTCCAACAGATGTAGCCTATCTTGCCCCTCAAGCGTCGGAACAGACTTGGTATCCGTATTCGTTTCTTGCTCCAATCGAGCAAAACGAGCCCGGTATCAGCTCGGCGTTCCGCGTGATTACCGGCCTGTTGCAGGAGTTGCAGCAGCAAAACGTGCCATCTGACAGGGTCGTGCTTATGGGGTTTTCTCAGGGTGCATGCCTGGCACTGGAGTTTGCGGTGCGCCACCCACGCAGGTACGCAGCAGTCGTCGCCCTCAGCGGTGGTCTGATTGGGCCTCCAAGCACACCGCGTAATTACTCAGGCAGCTTCGACGGAACGCCGGCTTTCGTCGGCTGCAGCGACGTCGACGCACACATCCCCCTCGATCGTGTACACGAATCAAGCGCGGTATTCCGTCGAATGGGCGCAACGGTCGACGAGCGGATCTATCCGCGGATGGGCCACACGGTGAACCGGGACGAGCTTGACGCGGTCGACGCACTTTTGTCGCAAACGAGTCAGTAACCAGTGCCAGAACCTAACCATTTGTGTGTTCTTCAGTGGGAGGCATCACCTGTGCCAGTCGGTCGTGTTTCTGGAAGTTCCAGCTATGCCGCGTGGAGTTCAGTGAACGCCAAAACATAACTGTGAAGAAGATGGCAACGTCAAAGAAATGACAAGCAACGTGGCCGATCTACTAGTTGGCAGATGATCACATAATTACGGGGAGGACGCCCCGGACATGAGAATAGCGCTGGTCGGAGTTAGTGGGCATGTCGGATCGCGCATCCTGGACGAACTTCTGCGCCGCGGGCACACTGTCACTGGGATCGCGCGCGACGTGAAGAGCGTGGTGTCGCGGCCAGGGCTTGAGCTTAGAGTTGGCGAAGCGAGGAGCACGGCGGGACTCGAGCCGCTTCTGGCCAGTCACGATGCGGTCATCAGCGCAACGAGGTTCGTCTCGTCCGATCCGAAAGCTCTGATTGCAGCGGTCAGGCAATCTGCCGTCCCCCGATTGCTGGTCGTGGGCGGTGCAGGGAGCTTGGAGGTTGCGCCAGGTCTGATGCTCGTGGATGCCCCTGATTTTCCAGAAGCCTACCGTGCAGAATCGCTTGCTGGCCGGGATTGTCTAAGTGTCTTGCGGGCCGAACCTGACTTCGATTGGACTGTCCTCTGTCCGTCCGCCGAGTTCATGCCAGGCGAGCGCACTGGAAAATTTCGGCTGGGAGGCGACCAGTTGCTCACTGGCGCGGATGGGAGAAGTTGGATTTCAATGGAAGACTTCGCGCTCGCTATGGTCGATGAACTGGAGAACCCAAGGCACAACCGTCAACGATTCACAATCGGGTATTAACCCGGGTATAAACCAGGGAGTAGTCATGAAACAACATGTATTGGTGACTGCGGGCGCATCAGGAATCGGGCGCGAGATCGCAAGAGCGTTCGTCGCCAATGGGGCTGTCGTTTGTGTCTGCGACATTGACACAAAGGCTCTGGAACTTGTCGGGAAGGACATCCCCGGCTTGAAAACCGTTGTATGCGATGTATCGAAACGCCAGGACATAGAAGGCATGGTCACAGCGGCCGTCGAGGCATTGGGCGGGTTGGACGTATTGGTAAACAACGCGGGCATTTCGGGACCGACAGCTCCCGTCGAGGATATGGATCCTGACGCCTGGGAGATGGTCATGCAGGTTGATCTTACCGGCACCTTCAACGTGACGCGATGTTCGATTCCCCATCTGAAGAGATCCGCAGCGGGCGTCATCATCAACATGTCTTCCGTGGCGGGAAGATTCGGCTACCCCAATAGAAGCCCGTATTGCACTGCAAAGTGGGGACTGATCGGCTTCACGAAGACGCTCTCTATTGAACTTGGTGCGTTTGGAATTCGCGCGAACGCGATCTTGCCGGGCGCTGTCGATGGCCCTCGCATCGAGAAAGTTTTCGAGGGACGTGCAAAAGCGACGAATCAGCCGGTTGAAGAAATCAGGAAAGAGGCCATGGCGGTACAGTCACTTAAAAGGCTGGTGGATCCTAAGGATATTGCTGCACTCGCCGTTTTCCTTGCCTCTGACGCAGCGAAGTCGATCTCGGGCCAGATGATGCCCATCGACAACGATATGCAGGCGGCATCCTGAACAACATCAATGAGGAGGTAGATGAAATGACTTTACGCGAGCGACTGGTTGGTGCCTGGAAGTTGGTCTCCTATGTCGAGAAACCAATCGACGGGTCCGCTCCGTTTCATCCAATGGGAGAGGAGCCTCTGGGCATGATCATCTATACGGCCGACGGCTATATGTCGGCACAACTGATGCGTTCGGGGCGTCAGGACTTCGCATCCGGCGATTGGTTTCGTGGCAGTGACGAAGAGCTCAGAAACGAGGCTCTCGGCTACATTGCCTACTCCGGTCCGTACCATACAGATGAAGAAAAGCAGACACTTACTCACTCGATGTTTGTTTCTCTTTTTCCGAACTGGCTAGGACAAACCCAGCCCCGTATAGTGAGTATCGAAGGCAACATTCTGCACTTGAGCTCGGAAAAGCCGATCAAGTCCGGCGGCAAGATGACAATGTCAGATCTCTCCTGGAAGCGGGCCGAGCCCAACACTTGAGGTCCTGTTTGGCGGCTGTGGACAATTCGCTCTGCAGCCCACTCGACGAAAGGCATCGACGCCGCCGTCACGGCACACTATGGTGAAAGCGACGGAGAAAGGATCTTACGATGTTCTCAAGAACGCGTGCCAGAATGGGACTCATTTTCTTAGCGTTAGCCGTCGCGCCAGTTGCTCCAGTGTCAGCACAGACACGGCTCGGCAGTGTCAGCGGAAGGGTAACGGACGCGAACGGTAAGCCCCTCAAAGGCGCGGTGGTGCAACTCGAAAACCTGGGGTCACTCCAGATTCGCTCGTATATAACTAACAGCGAAGGCCGCTATCATTTTAATCGGCTGTACTCCGAAATGGACTATAAACTGACGGCCAGTTACAACGGGAAGCGCAGTGCGGTGAAGTCTCTTAGCCGGTTTGATTTCAAGCCCAGGATTACCCACGATCTCGTGGTTGAGTAGCCGTACGAAGCCGAGATGGAGGATGCGGGGATTACAAGCGCCCTGCTGCCACATTCTTCAGGCTGGAATCTTACCAAAGCCCAGAATCCGACCCACTGGCGCAATCGTCCAGCCCTGCAGAAAAAGGGAGGCAATCACCACGCCGAAGACTGCGCCAAACAGGGCGTCCGCGTGGCGAACACCGCCCAGCACAGGGATTATGGTCAAGTAGATCGGCACCGCGCCCCGGAGCCCGACCCAGGACGCAAAGGCCGCCTCTCGACCGGAATACCGGAAGGGCAGCAGGCAAACAAACGTGGCCACGGGGCGCGCGACCAGCAGAAGTATGACTGTGACCGCGAGAATCGGTGCTACGAGTGGAAGTAGCCGATGCGGCGTTACCAGCAACCCGAGCAGGAGGAACAGCGCAATCTGCGCTAGCCAGCCAAAGGCCTCTGAGGCATAGACGAGGGCACGATGTGCTTCGAACTTGTTGATCCCGACGATCACTCCCATGAAGTAAACTGCCAAAAAGCCGCTTGTTCCAATGGTCTGAGCGCCTCCGAAAACAAAGAGTACGCTCGTGAGCGCAAGCACGGGATAGATGGCAACGTCGACGGGTAATCGGCGGAGTAGCCAGAGTAGTGCGTAGCCACCCACGAGACCCGCCACGGCGCCCCCGACAATCTCCTGAACCAGCACCCCGACGGCGTGCCCAGTCGTGATTCCTCCGCGCGTGGTCAGGCCCTGGACCAGTAACATAGTCAGGAATACTGACATAGGATCATTGAGACCGGATTCCAATTCCAGCGTGGCCGTAACCCTTTGAGGCACCGCGACTCGGGCAGCGCGCAGCATTGTATTAACAGCCGCAGCGTCCGTGGGTGCCAGGACAGCCCCGATCAGGAGCGCCTCTGTCCAGGACAGAGAAAAGAGCCAAACGGCAGCAGCCCCCACCAGTCCGGCCGTGAGCGCCACGCCGCCGGTGGCCAGCGTCAGACCGGGCCCCCATGCTTCGCGAATCATTGCTCGTTCGGTTTTCAGTCCTCCCTGAAACAGAATGATGGCCAAGGCGATGCTGCCGATCAGGTAAGAAGAATGAAAATCATCGAATCGGATGCCGCCGGGTCCATCCTCCCCGGCCAACATGCCCAGCAACAGGAAAACAAGTAGCAGGGGAGCCTGGAAGCGGGCCGAGACTACGCCAGCCAGAATGCTGAACAGGCCCAGCACCCCGCCAAGCATAATGAGTTCATGGGCTGTGTTCATCTTGCGCCTTTGTCGCGAGATCGGCCCAATGATTGTAGAGAAAAGGGGCCCCCTCCTAAACCTAGCAAAGACTTGCTGCTCTGGAACTCATGCATCGAAGCAGGCGGACATGCCCCTTCAAGCCGCAAGTGTCGCAAGCACGCGTGTCGCCCCCCGCATTCTATTCGAGAGCCTTGATGAAGCTTTAACCCTCGGTGAGATGCGGCTCTGGCTTTCACTTTATAGTCGTTAAAATCGATGGCGAATGACTACGGAAGATCAACCCAAGGTATCGAGTCCCTAAACTGCAAGACTCCCACCTGAAAGCCCGCTCGACAATTTTCAACCTTAGCCGTACCCGACTCGCTCGCCGGTGTTAGTGGAGGCGCCAAACACGGCTTGTCCGGATCACCTTCGATCTCTGAAGACCAGAAGCATGTCGAAACCTCGGCAGATAACCCAGAGGTGCCCGACGAGGAAAGCGTAAACGGCAGTGGGCAGATTGGATGAGAAGACAAGAGCGTCGAGCTCACCTTTCCAGCGTCCATCGAAGCAGGTGCCCGAAAGGGGGTCGAGAAGAAAAGAACCACTATACCGGTGTAGAAGAGCGGACCTGTCGTAGAAGCTGACGCCGTGTGATCCGCGCCAGCTACGGCACCTTAATTGCACTCTGGAACGGTTAGGGACATACACGCCCGTCGAACAAGCCCGGACAGTGACAACGGTGCCGGGCTTCTGACTGGTTCGATGTTAGTCACGGGCGGCGAGCGTGACGCACCTGCAGCGAAGCGTTGCGCTACGTTGCCCTCTCGACGAGGCGCGACTTCCGGGAAACAGGACGTGTCGGGTAACAGGACGCAGGCCGGATTCGGCAGATTTGACAGCCCGAGCGCGAGAACTCGGGAGTGCCACTGGCACCAGGCCCGACTGGTGACTCGTTGATGCGCAACGCCCAACCAATAAGCGTCTCACCGCTGCATCCCCAGTCGACTGGCCCTGACGGCCAGGAGCGGCTCGTAAGAGCATGGGCGATGGGCCCCCCCGGTGGGGTTGGTTCACCGAGGCCAACAATACCTGGATCGGTCGACTCTACATCGCAACGGGCTTTGCCTTCTTCCTGGGCGCAGGCCTTCTCGCCGTGCTCATGCGCATTCAACTCGCGAGGCCAAACAACACTTTCCTCGCCGAGGCGACATACAATCAGTTCTTCACTATGCATGGCACGGTGATGATGTTCCTTTTCGCCGTACCCATCGGTGAGGCCTTCGCCATGACGCTCCTGCCGAGCATGACCGGTACGCGTGACATGCCGTTTCCCTGGCTCTCATCATTCGGTTTCTGGTGCTACGCCATTGGAGGCGTGCTCGTGTTCTCCAGCCTGTCTTTCGGCATAGCGCCCGATGGCGGGTGGTTCATGTACCCCCCGCTTACCGGGCCCACGTACTCGCCGGGAGTAAACACCGACGTCTGGGTTCTCGGCCTCGGATTTGTGGAGATCGCTACCCTCGCTGCAGCGATCGAGTTCATCGTGGGGCTACTCAAAACGCGCGCTCCCGGTATGACACTCGCGAACATGCCGATCTTCGCCTGGTACATGCTGGTTACGGCGGGCATGATCATGATCGGAATGCCAGCCGTGATCGCCGCCGATCTGTTGCTGGAGCTCGAGCGCGCCTTCGGATGGCCGTTCTTTGATGCGACCAGGGGAGGCGATCCACTGCTGTGGCAGCACCTTTTCTGGATATTCGGCCACCCGGAGGTGTACATCATATTCCTGCCGGCCGCCGGTATAGTGTCCATGGCCCTGCCTACCTTTGCCTGCACGCGGCTCGTTGGCTACTCGTGGGTTGTCATGGGCGCCGTTTCCGTCGGATTTCTCAGCTTCGGGCTATGGGTGCATCACATGTTCACGACAGGGCTGCCACTGATGTCCCTGTCATTCTTTTCCGCAGCCAGCATTGCTATCTCCATTCCGATGGGCGTGCAGGTCTTCGCCTGGCTGGCGACGCTGTGGGACGGCAAGCCGGTGCTGCGTACGCCGATGCTGTTCGTCCTCGGATTTTTGTCGATCTTCACGATCGGCGGGCTGACCGGCGTGATGGTCGCATCGGTTCCATTTGACTGGCAGGTACACGATAGCCATTTCGTGGTCGCGCACCTGCACTACGTTCTCATCGGCGGCATGGTGTTCCCCATTTTCGCGGCCCTGTATTACTGGACGCCGATGGTGACCAAACGGTTGATGTCAGAGCGTCTGGGACGGTGGGCATTCGGCCTCATGTTCATCGGCTTCAATGGCGCCTTCCTGCCGATGCACGTCACAGGCCTTCTCGGGATGCCCCGGCGCGTATACACGTATGACGCTTCGCTTGGTGTAAACGGCCTGAACATGAGCTCGACGATCTTCACCTTTATACTCGGCGCGGGTGTGCTCGTCGTGCTGGTCGATTTCATCCGGCATCTTCGGTCAGGGCCGAGGGTCGGAGACAATCCCTGGAACGCTCCCTCGCTCGAGTGGCTCTCAGCGGATGCGGATTACGGTTTCAGAAGCCTGCCGCTTATCACCTCCCGGTATCCGCTGTGGGAGCAGCCGAACGTGTTGCAGGAGGCGCGCGAAGGTGGCGGCTACCTGCCTGATGCGCCGACGCTGGAACGTGAATCGTTATTGACCTCGCCGATAACAGGCCAACCCGAGCAGATCCTCCGGCTTCCGGGTCCCGGCTGGACGCCGTTCGTCAGCGCTGCCATGACGGCAATTTTTTTTACAGGTCTGACGCTGAGGCTGGCCGTCATCTCAGTGACCAGTGGCGCTGTGGCGCTGATGTTCCTAATGTCCTGGATGTGGCGCCTCGACCGTGCGTACCCAAAAGGGCTTGCCGATGCGGGCCGTGGTCTTGGCTTGCCCTTGTACCTGAACGATAACCGAAGCGTCGGCTGGTGGGCGATGGTCGTGCTTATTATCACAGACGCGAGCCTCACGCTGTCGATTGCGTTTGCGTATCTTTTTCTTTGGACGGCGAAGCCTGCGATCTGGCCGCCGGATGGGTCACAAATGCCTGGCATCATCGAGCCTTTCGTGCTGCTGGGCTTGACGGCAGGCGCGTATCTGCTCTTTGAAGGTGCTGAACGATTCAACCGGCGCGACCGGCGGTTCAGCGTCGGTATCTGCCTCGCGGGAACAGCCATCCTCGCAAGCGTGGCGATCGCGATCGGTTCGGCATGGCCTGGCAGCCTCGGGATCAATCCCACGCGACATAGCTACGGTGCAGCCGTCTGGACAACTCCTCGGGTGGATTGCCGTTCACGTTGCAATTGGCGCAGCGATGGCTATTTGGTGCGGGGCGCGGCTCGCTCTGCGGATGCTCGACTCGTGGCGATGCGTAACGTTGCGGGTTTGTCTGCTCTGGTGGCGCTTCACAGCGGCCGCCACGGCGCTGGTGCTTGCGCTTGTCGCCGGGTTTCCATATGTATTTCGATAACGTCGCCGGCGTGCAAAGCGAGGCGCAGCCAGGGCGAGGCGTGATATGTCGCCTGCTCGATCCCGCGTTTGGCTTTTTCGTGTGGGCGGGCCATTTCCTCCTGGTCTATATCACGGAGGCTGTTGCTTGCCAGCTTGGGCTTGCGTTTCGAGGTGAGCGCGTGCACTCGGGGCTCCTGACTATGCTCGCTATCGTCACTGTGCTGGCAGCCGCAGTCGTTCTGGCACATGGCTTCCGGAGGTGGAAGCAGCGCGGTCAAGCGGGTGATCGCGGATTTCTGATCCGACTTACAGTGGGTGACGATGCGCTCGCGGCTCTGGCGATTCTCTGGCAGTTTCTTCCGCTGTTTATGGTTCCAGTATGTCGTTAGCATTGCGGAAGTTAACCCGTGCGCTGGTCCTTGCGACTTTGACGATTGCGCAGGCTCGGGGGCACGTCGAGGAACTCGTCATGCCAGAGAAACTGTGGAGCGAGTGGAGCCTCGAGCCTTTGATTCTCGTCTTGCTGGCTTCCACGTCGTGGTTGTATGGCCGCGGTGTTCGCCGCCTTTGGGCTAAGGCCGGCCGTGGCCGTGGCGCGCCATTCGCCCGCGTGCTGGCGTTCGCGGGCGGCCAGGCTACATCGATCGTGGCACTTGTTTCTCCGCTCAATCCCCTCGGAGGCACCTTGCTCTCCGCGCACATGGCGCAGTACGGGATGCTGGCGGGCGTGGCGCCACCGCTGCTGGTTTGGGGGAGACCGGACGCTGCATTTGCCTGGGCGCTGACTCCGTTTTGGACCACAGGCACTTCAGCGCCTGTGTGGCGGTCAGTGAGCCGCATCAAACGCGCTCTATCGACCCCGATGCGCGCCACGGTTTTGCATGGGGTGAGCATGAGGCTATGGCATGCGCCGGCGCTCTTCGGCGCGGTCCTGGCCGGCCTGCTCGGAGCTTTGATCACTATCGCTCCAGAGCCGCTCTATACCGTGTATCTGGATCGAACGGAGAGATGGGGATTATCTGCGCTCGCAGACCGGCAGCTCGCCGGAGCCAGCATCGAGTGTTCCCACGTCCATGGGACGGGAGACCGCATTATGAAAAATACGCTTCGGAATTTTACAGTTTGCGCGACTCTGATATCTACGCTTGTGCTCCCGTCTTGCAGGAGTATCAAGGCGAGATCCGGTCGCAAGACGGCCGAGTGGCCGGGTTACAACAACACCCACGATGGGCAGCGATTCGCGGCCCTTGACGAGATCAACACCAGCAATGTCTCACAACTGAAACAGGTGTGCGAGCTCAAGCTCGGCGAAGATGGCCCATTTCAGACCGGGCCGGTTGTGGTCGGGGACCGGATGTTTGTTACCACCGCGCACACGACAGTGGCGATTAACGCCACGAATTGTTTTGTGTATTGGCGGCACGTCGATACCAGCGGACAAAATGATCCGCTCTCGGTAAACCGCGGCGTGGCTTACCTGGACGGCCGCGTGTTTCGCGGCATGCCCGGCGCACGGCTGGCGGCCTTTGAGGCCAGCTCAGGGAAGGTCGTTTGGGATGTGAAAGTCGGACAGCCATCCATCAGCGAGTTTGTGAGCAGCGCGCCAATCGCGTGGAATGGCATGGTCTTTATCGGACTTGCGGGAGGCGATTGGGGGATCCGGGGGCGCGTCATGGCCTACGACGCGGCGACCGGGCGAGAGATGTGGCGTTTCTACACCGTGCCCATGGATTCCGAACGCGGGGCTGAAACGTGGCACATCCCGAAGACTGCCGAACGGGGAGGCGGCGCAATGTGGACCACATATACGCTCGACACGAGGCTTGGCGAACTCTTCGTTCCGGTCGGTAATCCGGCGCCGGATCTTGCGCCCGATGCGCGTCCCGGTGACAACCTCTTCACGAACTCGGTAGTCGTGCTCGAGGCGAAGTCGGGCGCGCTGAAATGGTGGTATCAAGCCACTCCGCGTGATGGTTTCGACTACGATATGGGCGCGGCGCCGATGCTGTACACGACTCGTGACGGCGAGCCGCGCTTTGCGGCAGGAAGCAAGGATGGGTTCGTGCACGGGGTGAGCCGCAAAAGCCGCGCTCTCACTTTCAAGACCCCGGTCACAACCATCTTCAACGCCGACAAGAGACCTACCCTCGAAGGCACGCGCGCGTGCCCGGGACCGCTTGGCGGCGTGGAATGGAACGGACCGGCATTCGACCCGGACTCAGAGACGATCTACGTGGGCTCTGTCGACTGGTGCGCGACGTTCAAGGTCGGCGCGGAGATAGAGCACCAAACGGGCGATTTGCACATGGGCACCGGGTACAGCAGTGATCCCAAAGAGAAACCCACCGGGTGGGTGATGGCGATCGATGCCGCGACGGGCGATGTCCGCTGGAAATTCAATGCGCCGCAGCCCGTTGTTGCCGGTATCACCCCTACGGCTGGCGGCCTTCTCTTCACCGGCGACCTGGGGGGCACGTTCTACGCATTTGATAAATCGAACGGCAAGGTGTTATTCAGGGGCAATATGGGTGGCGCGATCGCGGGCGGTGTCATCACCTATATGGTCGACCGCAAGCAGTATGTTGCTACTACCGCGGGGAATGTGTCGCGAATGACTTTTCAGACGACCGGAAGTCCGCGCATCATCATCGGGGCTCTCAATCGCTCGGAGGGGAGGCCCGAGGTCATGGTTGCGCTGCCAGAAGTAACCCCTGACGGGCCGCCTGCGGGACCTCTGGGTTCGACACCGGCTGTCGCCTCAGGCCAGCACAACTTCGACCAGTTCTGCTCCGGTTGCCACGGCAAACACGCCGAGGGCGGTGCGGGTGGTCCGAGCTTGGTTACTCCCGCCGCGCGGAAGGATCTGGCAGCTATCGTGGATTTCGTCAAGAATCCGAATCCGCCCATGCCGAAGCTTCACCCGAGCCCACTCGACGACAGCAAGGTAACGGCCGTTTCAGAGTATGTGCGTGCGCTTCAATCTAAGCAATGATCCGGGCATGTCGAAAGAAAACCTTGTCATGAGTCGCGCGAGCCTCGCACTCATCGTGTTCGGCTGCTTCACCTTCATCGCCGGCTGCCGGGTGCCGCCGACCAGTTCCATCCCCGACAGGCAAGTCCCCGAAGGCGATCCGATACGAGGTCGGGCGATCGTGGCCAGCGGTGCTCATGGCTGCACGGGGTGCCATGCGATTCCAGGCATTCGGGCTCGTAGTGGTGTGGTCGGTCCGCCCCTCGGCGGCATGGCGCAGAGATCCTTCATTGCCGGCCAACTGCCGAACACCCCTAACGTGCTCGTCGAATTCCTACAGGACCCTCCGGCGCTCGTGCCCCGAACTGGAATGCCTGACGTGAGAGTGAGCCTCGAGGAGGCGCGAGACATTGCTGCCTATCTTTATACGCTGGACGCCCCTCATGATCCGTAACTCACGCTCCGTTCCGCTTCTGGCTTGTGTCACGCTCGCAAGTTGCGCAGGGCCGCAGTCTGCTCTCGATCCAGCAGGCCCGTCCGCCGCCTCGATCCACCAGCTGGGGATCATCATGTATATCGGGGCATCGGCAGTCACGCTGCTGGTAGCCGTGCTCATGCTTGTGCCGTTCATGCGAAAGAACGACAGCCGCGCAAACCGAAAGCTATTCCTCTGGACCGGCGTGCTACTTCCGGCGGTCACGCTGACGGCACTCGTTCCTTACGTGCTTGCGGTCGGCCATGAGACGCGGACGCCGGCGTCGCCGAATCAACTCTCGATCGATGTGACGGGTTCTCTGTATTGGTGGTCGATGTCGTACCGGCGCACGAGTGAGCTGACTGAAATCGCGACAGCGAACGAGCTCCGGCTGCCGGTCGGAGAACCCGTCGAGTTGTCCCTGCGCTCGAACGACGTGATTCACAGCTTCTGGGCTCCAAATCTCGCCGGTAAGACGGACATGATCCCGGGCCGAGTGACCCGCATGGTGATTCAGGCCGATCGTCCCGGCATCTACCGCGGGCAGTGCGCCGAATACTGCGGCCTGCAACATTCGCTGATGGCATTCGATGTCATCGTTCTTCCACGCCGGGAGTTCGATGCCTGGCTTGCCAGGCTAACACAGCCTGTACGCGAGCCTCCCGCGCCGGAACTACAACAGGGGCGGGATCTATTCGTTAGTATCGGCTGCGGAGAATGTCACACGGTGCGGGGCGTGGTCGAGAGCCGGCGCGGACCGGACCTCACGCAGGTGGGTGCCCGTCGCACGATTGGAGCAGGAACCCTTCCCGGCGGCGTTGGCAACATTGCCGCGTGGATAGCGAGCGCCCAGCACCTTAAGCCTGGAAACGCGATGCGGTCTTACGATCAACTCGAAGGGCCACAGTTGCGCGCCCTTGCGTACTATCTTGAATCATTGAAATGAACAGGCTTCTGACCGGCTTCGAAGCACAGTCCAGCGAAGGAGTGCTTCGCCTGTCAGTAACCAATGTTGGCCGATGTTAGTTCGATACCGCGCGGACGACTAGCCAGGCGAGACCATCGCAACTGTGGGTGTCCGGGACGAGAGTCTAAACAATTTCCCGAGCGCGCGTAACAGTAAGATCCACAGAAGTGCATTTCGCGACGGACAGGACCCAAGCCCTTCCGTTCCCTTTCTCTTTTCAGATGTGTTCTAACTTTGAACGCAGTAGACTCTCTGCAGAGAGGCTTGCCATGTCCATTCGGCCGGTGAAAAAAATCGCGCAGTCGATACGAACTTTGGAGGGCGCGGTCGTACATCTTAGCCGCGCACTCTAAGTCTTCAGGCCTATCCGTCGTTGGGCAAGAGTGCGCCTGGCCAACGAGGTGCAATACGAGTGATGGTAACGAGTGGACGGGGCATCATTCGCCAACCATGTCTAAGATTTGGAGGACACCATGTATACGGTAATCGGTTCGGTACGCCGAGGGTTCGGGTTACTGCTTTTCGGGTTGATCGTCTTCTGCAATGCTTGTTCGTCGCAGAATTCGAGTAAGGTTGCGACGTCTTCAAGTCCAGCCGGAGTTATCACGGAGCAGCCGGACGGTATGAGGGCGGGTTCGGAGTGGCCGTCTTACAACGGCGGCTATAATGCCACTCGCTTCTCCTCTCTCAGTCAGATCAACACGGGGAACGTGGCCTCCTTGAGCGAGGTCGCGCGGTTCAAGCTTCCCGAGACCATGGCTTTCCAGTCTGGCCCGGTGCTGATAGATGGCACGATGTACGTCACGACGGCCAGTAATACGTACGCGCTCGACCCACGCACGGGTGAGCAGCGATGGACCCAGCGCTACGAGCCAAAGAGCACCGGAATTGGCACGCCGGTGCGCGGAGTGGGATACGCGGATGGCCAGCTGTTCCGCGGCACGCCGGACGGACACCTGCTCGCGCTTGACGCCAAAACCGGCAAGGTTATCTGGGACGTGGTCGGGTCGGACGCGACGATCGGCGAGTACTACACGGTCGCGCCTGTGGTGTGGGAGGGTCGTGTCTATATGGCGAACTCGGGCAGCGACGTCGGCGCGATTGGACACATCCGGGCCTTCGACACGAAGAATGGCAAACAGCTCTGGAACTTCGACATCGTACCGTCAACCGGACCTGGTTCGGAGACGTGGCCGACGGGCAGACCGAAGGTGGGCGGGGGTGTCTACTCGTCGTTTGCGCTGGATACGGAAACTGGGATGCTCTACTCGCCAACCGGCAATCCGGGGCCAGACTTCGTCGCGTCGTATCGTCCCGGCGACAACCTCTATACGTCCAGTATCGTGATGCTCGACGCGCGAACGGGCGCGCTTCGCGGCTAGCACCAGCTGGTCAAGAATGACTTTCACGACTGGGATCTGGCAGCGAGCCCCATCCTCTTCACGTCCAGGGCGGGCAGGAAGATGGTCGCGGCTGCCGGCAAGAATGGATATCTGTACGGTCTTGATCGCGACCTTAAGAATGTGCTTTACACGGTCCCGGTCACGAGAATAGAGAACATTGATGCGCCGCTCACCAGGGAAGGCACTCGCTTCCTCCCAGGTGCGCAGGGTGGGACCAACTGGTACGGGCCCACGTATTCGCCCCACGTGAACGCAATCTACGTCCCCACTATCGATTGGGCGACAACGATCAAACTCGCGGGGCCTGAAAGCCTCAAGCTCAAACCCGGCACTCCTTTCCTGGGATCGGCCAACGCGTTCGGCGATCAGGATCCGATCTCTCAGCGCTTGGGCCATGTGACGGCGGTCGATGCCGATTCCGGGAAGGTCCTGTGGAAATACGACGCGGACACCTCGATGGTCGCGTCGGTGACGCCGACTGCTGGCGGTCTGGTCCTCACAGGCGATACGAAGGGAAACTTCATCGCCTTCGCCGCCCGGGACGGCAAAGTATTACTGAAGAAAAATCTCGGTGACCCGATTGGAGGCGGCATCGTCACGTATGAGATCGGGAGCGTCCAGTATGTCGCCGTTGCGGGAGGGATGAAGAACACGGTGACGCAGCAGACCGACAGCGGCCCCGCGTGGGTCGCGATTCTCGCAGTCCCGAAGCAATAGTTCGTGACTGGTTTCCGGCGCCGCACCAATGCCCGGGGTACCGACCGGCATCCAGCAGCGAGGCATGAACCGGTGAAGTCGCCTGAAAACGCTTCGCATGAAGGCAGGCCGGAGGACGGAGTTCTCCTCGTCGGTCATCCTTCGACGCCAGAGCTGTTTCGCGCATCCTTATCACGCGGCCTGGGTTTACCGAATGCAAGAAGTTGGAACTGCCTTGCCCACACGCCGGCAAAGTGGGAGACTGTCCCCATGAGGATCCTCTTAGCCATTGATGGCTCGGACGGCAGTAGAGCGGCCGTAGCGCAAGTCATCGGTCGCCCGTGGCCCCAAAACACCAACGTACGGGTTGTATCGGTTGCACACACGTACCTTCCTGCCTTGGTTGATCCCGCCTTTACGTTGGCTGCAATTCACCACGAATTGTTGAAACGGGATCGAGAGCGGGCATCATGCGACGTTGAGGAGGCTGCGAACGCCATCCGTGCAAGCGCCTCCGAGTTAGACGTTACCTCAGCGGCGATAGAGGGGGTTCCAAAAGAAGTCATTCTCGAGGAAGCTGAACGGCTTGGGGCTGATCTGATTGTTTTGGGATCGCATGGTCACGGCGATGTTCGACGGTTTGTCCTTGGGTCCGTGGCCCAGGCCGTGGTGTTTCACGCTACCTGTTCGGTTGAAGTTGTGCGGCGGCGCGACATCCCACAGGCTGCATGAACCTTCGAGGGTACCCGCAGCTCGAATTGCGATGCTCGCGAGGAACCCTCGCCTTTATGACCAAGCTCGGCGAACTCACTGACTTTCATCAAGACTATGGCGTCCTTTGACCCAAACCCCAAAAGCGGTAGTATAAACCGGATTTCCAAACTATCTTTCGCAGAAAAAATCAGCGCAAGTCATCACACCGGCAGGTTCCCGATCTAGCGGGCAACTTCTTGGACAGCCCCGAAACGCAGAGGGATTCCCGTTTTTGGCCTCGTGGCTGCATTCGCTGCATCCGATGGAAGCTTTCGGATCATGTACTGACTGATTAGCTCCCATCTTCCATTTACCAGACGAAGTGTCAACGGGCGACGGAGCGGCGGGAGTGTTCTTGTTGCGCCTTGTCCAGAGTTCGCTGGGCGTACTTTCGCGGATCAGGCTTGTCGAGCCTGTGTGCCTCAATAGCGGCGGCGATCCGGTCTGGTGACTCGCCGCGAGCCAGGGCTCGCATCGCGAACGCGTCCTATCCAGCAGAATCCACGTGAGCGGCTCATGGTCCTGGTGGCCCAGTACCTGGGACTGCGAGTAAGCGAGATCGTCGGATGGAATTGGAAGGACTTCGACTTTGAGGCGGGAACTGTACTTGTTCAACGCGCGTGGTCCACGGTCGAGTCGATTCGGTCAAAACGGAGTATTTCCCAGGATCACATGCCGCTGGACTCATCTCTGGGGCATTAATGCTCGACTGGCGGTCTTTGTCGCTGTCCGAAGGTATGCCGGGATGGGTGTTCCAAAATCCTGCCATCGATCGTCCGTACCATCAGGAACAGATCCAAAAACCCTACCTAAAGGCAGCGGGAGAAAAGGACGGGCTGAAGTTTTCAGTAGGTTGGCATAACCTTCCGGCACACGTATCGAGCGTGGCTGGATGGTAGCGGGGCACCGATGACAGTGCAGCAGCAACTGATGCGCCAAGCCAGCATTCGAACCACGATGAACGTCTACGGGCAGGCTATGGCGGATACCAAAAGGGAGGAGAATCGAAAGATCGTTCAGATGGTAGTTGGCGAGTCGAAAAAGACGGCTGGCACCGGCTGATTCCGGATGCATTCTGTTAACAAGGGTTTTTGGGGGTTTGCCGGACAGCCCCCGATCATGTAAATAATTGAGGGAGTTGGTTGCGGGGGAAGGATTTGAACCTTCGACCTTTGGGTTATGAGTTCAATAGTTGGTTGTGGATGGATCTCGTTATTGCAAAGAATCAATCACATACGGCGTCCACGTTCTGGATAATATTGATTGTTCCTGAATGTCCTGTTAGCAATTTGTTAGCACTATCGGAGCCATAGCCGACGCGCCTCAATCAGGAATCGCGGTCGCAAACCCGTACGCCGAGCGCACCAGTTCCAGCAGTTTTAATCCTGCCGTCGAGCATTTGGGCTGCTACGAAAACGCATCGGCCCGGGGGGCGGACCCGCGGGCCGCCCCGCTCGTGGCGATCCGGCCAGCTAAACGGACTGGTGTAGAACACTCCTGAAGAATACAGGATCTTGGGTATGCTGGCCCCGGGTTCGCCATCCACAGCAACCACTTCGATGGGCGGCTACGGCAGTGGCGGCCTGGTTTGGCAGGTAAGCCAACGCAGCCTTCAATTCACCCGCGACATCGCCTTCATCACCTGCTCAAGCCCGTCAACCATGCGCGCCAGCCGCTTCTGGACTGCCCGCCGTATTGGCCCCGGGCGTTCTCCTTCGGCACGCCGGACGGCCCGACATCATCGTTCGCGTTCAGGAACTCGGCATAACAGCGCGAGCAATGAGTAGTGTGCGCGTAGGGTTCTTCTTTTTCAACCACGTCCTCGAAGTCCATCACGCGCTTGAATACTCCGTGATGGTGACTGAGCCGGGGCAGCCGATCCGAACTGGGTTCGGATACCCGTTTAGCACTGCCGCTTGCATCTGGTCACGGAGCCGGTTGATTTTTTCCTGTGGTTTTCGGGCCTCATACCGGAGATTTCAATTCCGATGCGCGCACCCTGGTCGCGCGGCATTCAGAGGCCGCGTGCGCGCTGCCGCCTGCTTCGAACGATGTAATCTTACTTTCAGCGTCCAGACCGATCCCAAAAGCAGGCGTGAACTAATGCGTACGTCGTACCGCGTACATGATCGAAGCCTGTCGTAAGGACGTCAACTGCAGCTCGGAACTCTGTCACTAATTCGCATTGGGGACCGTCTTCGCAAGTTGTCCTTGAGCCTCGGCTATTTTGCTGTGGAGGCATCCCCGTTGTGATTGAAAGGCGACGATTGCGAGAATTCGCCCGCCGTCCGGTCCGGGGTGGCCGGTTCTCAATTGACGATAACTGGACTTGAACGAAGCCGCTGGCGCGGCGGCCGCCTGAGCATTGTGGTTTGAGGAATATTGTTGACGCAGAGAAAGGAGTTCTCTGTGAACATACTCATTCAGCGGATGCGAGAGGAACTCATCCGCCGCAACTATGCGACGACGACGATTCACTCTTACCTCAAAGCGGTGGATCATTTCCAGCAACACATCGATAAGCCGCTCGACCAGGTGGGACCAGATGACCTGCGCAGTTATCACGCACACCTGCTCGGCGAACGGAAGCTGGCCGTCAACACCGTGGTCCTGAACATCTGCGCACTGCGTTTCCTCTACATCAAAGTGCTTAAGCGCCGGGACATGAAGGAGGATCTGCCGTATCCGAAGAAGCGGCAGCGCCTTCCCATCATCCTTAGTCCGGCTGAAGTCGCTCAGTTGATAGCCGCAGCCAGCAACCTGTACCACCGGACGATGCTGATGACGCTCTATTCGACGGGGCTTCGCCGAGCCGAGCTGTGCCGTCTCAAAGTCAGCGACATCGACAGCAAGCGTATGATGCTGCGTGTCGTGCAGGGGAAGGGCGGCATTGACCGGGAGGTACCCCTCGGCAAAAAGCTGCTCCCGGTACTTCGCGAATACTACCTCTGGATGCGTCCCCAGACCTATTTGTTTCCGGGCACTGTGAACCACTTGCGTGCCGACAAACCCATCACAGAGAAGATGGTCTGGCAAGCAGTCCGCGAGGCTTCCACGCGAGCCGGTATTCGGAAGCACGTCACTCCGCACACGCTCAGGCACTGCTTTGCAACACACCTTCTCGAATCGGGCGCAGACCTGAGGAGTATTCAGATGTACTAGTCTTGACTTGATCTCACATTCTCCTGATTTGCGCTACGCGCATTCTATCGAAATGTCAGATCAAGTCAAGACTAGTACAGTTTACTCTGGCCGCGGCAGCTCCCGGCTCACAAATCAATCCGGCACGGCTGTGGCGTCTAACCCAAACACGAAAGTACAGTACTAGTACTAGCAGTACTAACGTGCTATATTTTCCCATGTAATGAACGCTTCGTGTTCTAACGCAGTACCGCCGCTCCGGCCCGCGAAGCGCACTCGCTATCGCCCGACAACGCTCTGACTTGGTCGTCCACTTGGGCGTCCTCGGCTAGAGCCTCTTGGCCCCTTCCTATTCGCTTGCGTGAGTGGCAGTTGGGTACTATGCCCGATCAGAAGTTCAAACGAAGGATCTTAATGAAGCAAACTCTCACAACCACATCTCCGCTTTTGTGGGCGGCCATCGCGGGACTTCTGTCGTCGAGCGCGTTGGTTTTCCCCCAGACACTCACTTCAACCCTGTGGTTCGCAGACATGGAAACCGCGAGTACGTCCCAGTGGCTTGCTAACGGGGGCGGCTCTGTGAATTCGACCGGCAACTCATCCGCCGCAGTCTCCCGACAGCAGGCACACGGAGGGAGTTATTCCCTAAAGCTCACGACCACCACGCCACCTGAAGGAGGTACGGCTGCAACTCGCTGGCTGGAGGTTCAGTCCCGGCCCAACCTGAGTTACGGCGCTTGGTACTACTTTCCGCAGGTTTACACGGTCCGGAACTACTGGAACGTGATGCAGTGGGGTTCGCGGAACCCCTCTAACGGGGCGATTGACCCTTTTTTCACCCTTAACGTCGGAAACAGAAACGGCAGCATGTACTTGTATCTTTTTAACTGGCAAACGCACACGAGCTACTCCCAAGCAGTAAAAAACATTCCGGTGGGTCGATGGACGAATATACAGGGCTACTATGGCTGCGCGGGCGACGGGACCGGTCACATTACTATCTGGGAAGACGGGACGCAACTTGTCGACATCGCAGGTGTTCAGACGCGTTATGCGAACGGGGATTGCCGGTGGGCTATAAATAGTCTCTCCGACAATGTTTCCCCCGCAGGCGGCACTTTCTTTGTCGACGATGCAGTGATTGGGACCAGCGGCACGGTAGCTCCCCCGCTCATATCTCAGATGTCGATTACTACTGCCAGCCTTCCCTCTGCAACGGTCGGCACCCCGTATTCCGCTACGCTTTCAGCGATCGGCGGCACTTCGCCCTACACATGGAGCATGATGAGCGGGTCACTGCCGCCCGGTCTCGCTCTGAACAGCGGCGGCAGCATCAGCGGCACGCCGTTGGGCGCGGGGGCGTACGCGGTCGCTCTACGGGTCCGGGACTCAGCAGCAGTTCTGCAGACCGTCACCTCTGGTGCTGTTAGTCTGAATGTCTCCACCGCCCCTGTCGGCAATGTTGTCTGGTCCGCTGACACCGAGACCGGGACGAAGTCTCAGTGGTACTATCCTGCCACCTCTGCGAACGGTAATGAAGGCGGAGGCGAATTTAATAGCGGGATCTCCGGCGTCTCTGCCTCGCAGGATGTGGCCCACAGCGGACGATACTCGCTAAAGCACACTATTACGACGCCTCCGGAAAGCGGCACACGCATGTTCCGGTGGTTGGAAACGCGACAGTACCGTGACTTGACGTATAGCAACTGGTTCTATATTCCCCAACGCTACTCCATTGCTAACTGGTGGATGTTGGAGGGCTGGAAGTCGCGGCTGCCGTCGGGCCAGACAGATCCTTTCTTCGGGGTCAACGTCGGAAACCGCGGCGATGGATCCATGTATCTCTACGTCTTCAATCCTCAGACCCGCTTGAGCTACTCTCAAACGCTGAAGAATGTTCCCGTGGGTCAGTGGTTCAACGTCACGGCACGTTACACCTGTGCCGGCGATAACACTGGACATCTAACACTTTGGCAGGACGGCGCGCAGTTGATAGATATCGCAAATGTACAGACGCGTTACTCAAACGGCGACTGCCAATTCGAGCTGACCGACTACTCAGACGGCGTCAGCCCTTCACCGACAGTGATCTACACAGACGATTCACAGTTGATTGTGAAGTAGATCGGCATCGGCATCTAACGGTCAGGGGGTTCCCGCTGGGCTTCCTGACCGTTTCAGCCGCCCCGTAGCCGCCTCCACACTGCTCGTTCGAGTGTTTGAGAGACCAGTCTCAGCCACATCGCCAGAAAGGGTAGGGGATCAAGAGCATCGAACCATGCCGTCTCCGTCGGCGCACGCAGTGAAGTCCACCAGCTCCTGAAGCTGAGGACCCCATGGCGCATGTAGATGGCCGCCATGAACAGGTCATAGCACTCAACTACAAAGGTGCGCTGCAAAGCAGGTGATTCGTCAACTGTTTCGCCGGTAAGGTCCAGATACAACGCTCGGACAATATCAGTGCCTCTGCTGTCCTCGAACATCCGGAAGTTGGCGCCTATGCGAGGATTGAAATCGAGGAGCTTGTACTTGCTGTCGCGACCGTCTAAACGATAGTCTAGGTCCATGGCGCCGGCATAGCCGATCGCTTCTGCAAAGCTCCGAGCCAGCAGTCGAAGCGTTCTATTAGCGGCTGCGACGCCCATGGTGGTGATTCCCGCAAAGGCAGGGAAGGATCGAAACTTGCGGCCAGTGAAGGTCACCATACAGCCTCTCCCGGGATTAGCGTAGCCGTGGACGATCCAGTCTTCCGATACATCCTCAGGAATGTACGCTTGGAAGATCAGGTTCGGGCTTCCTAGCGTAGCCACGCGGCGATAGAGCGCGATTAGTTCAGCAGGAGTATGCGCGAGGGAAGTGCCTCGAATCCCGCTCGGCAATCGCTCTGATTCGACCGCCTTCACTACTACCGGAAAGGTGGCGCCCTCGATGAACGCGAGAACATCGGACATGGATTCCGGAAAGACGCTGTCCGGGCACGGCACGCCATTCTCGCGGCACAGCCGATAAAGTTCCCACTTGTTGATAAGACGCCGCGGCAAGTTTGGAGCCACAGGGGCGCAAAGAAACCATTTGCGAAGGGTGGGGGCGTTCTCCGCCACGAAGCGGGCCGCCCTGTCGTCGGTGGTGATCAGAACCGACGTGACGCCTATGTTTCGTCCGATGTGCTCCAATCCCGTGAGTAGCTCCGCGGAGTCGAGGGCGTCATTGTTCCATATGAAGGCATCAGTAAGATAACGTGAGTGCGCGACCGGGGCAAAGCGGTCTTCGATAACTACGTAGACAGGTACTTGCATCCGCCCAAGGCTGCGTACGATCCCGACCACGCCGTGGTGAATCGGGTACGAGCCAATTTTGAATACCAAGGCGGGGACTTTCAACCCAGCACTGGTGCCCTCTCCGCTACGCTGACGCGCATCGCCCCTCAGCGATTGGGGGATGCCTGCCCGCGGCGAACTCAGGCTTCTCTGCATATGGGCGATTTGGTCCTCAGCACAGCTGCTGGCAGCCGACGACGCAACGACCTTGAGATGTGCCGCGTCACCTCGCGTGCCGTGAAATCCGCACCCTGAATAAAACGCATCCCAGGACCAAAACTTGGTGCGCTCGCGAGGCCAGTGAAGTACAGCCCCGGGACCGAGGCCTCGAATCCTGAACGGAGTAGCGGGACAGAGTGAGCAGTTTCTAACAGGGACTTGAGGCTTTCGCTGAGAAACGAGATTCGCCGAAGATCGTAGCGATACCCTGTAGCAGCGATCACATGATCTGTCGTCAGTTCAATCTTGTCATTATGTTCGTTCGACACACTAAGGCGGACCCGGCCACCAAGCTCGTGCACTTCGTTCACTTGATGGCCGCGAAGAAGTTGCAAGTTACCATCGAGCTTATCTCGCAGCCACCAGGCTCCGGCCGGGCCGAGGACAGACTTTGCTTTAGCAAAGCGGATATCGTCGGGCAAATGCCGGAAGAGCGACGGAGCATTGCAGTACAACCAGAGCCCAAGGCCTTCGCCAAGGTTCGAAATTGGATAGCGCAGACGGCGATAGATCGAGCGCCGCTGACCGCTGGGCCTCGGATTCCATGCCAGCCAGGGTCTCCGGATGAGTATGCGAACGACAGCGCCCTCCTCGGCCAGCAGTGCGCCGATTTCCAGTGCAGACTGCCCCCCCCCGATTACTGTGACATCTTTATTCCGGAATGGTGTCAGATCGCAGTGTTGGGAAGCATGTGAGAGTAGCTCCGGCGCTAAGGGGGTGAGTACCGGAGGTATGTGAGAGGTGTTCTCCAGACCGGTCGCGACCACAACCCCGGCAGCATTCACTACTTCGGTGCCACCCAATTGCACTGTAAAATTACCGCCGGAGTACTCCACGCGCGTGACTCTGACGTCTTCAACGGCAGGGACAAGGTCGCGCTGGAAGGCAAGGGCGTAGGCCGTGAAAGTGTCAAGCGAGACAGGCATGGTCCGGTCGCCATAAGCTATCCCGTTGTCAGAGCAATACTGGGCGAGTGTTCGCCGCCCAGTCGGGTCAGAGAGACTCGACGCACAGCCTTCTGATTTCAAAAACATACCCTTTGGCATCTGATAGCGCCACCGTTCCAGCGGCTTGCCGAAGATACGAAAGTCGATGCCAGCGGCCGCCATACGAGCTGCGATGGAGAGCCCGTAGGGGCCAGCGCCGATAACCACAATACGAGGATTGGAATGATTGTTCATATGAACTTTTCAGGCGCTCGTTCGAGCTTGGGGTGTGCGGCGAAGCAGCGCAAAATCAGCCGGCGAAAGCGCCTTTAAAAGCACGAGAATAACGGCGTAAATGCCCGCAGCGGCGATGGCCACCAGCCAAAGCTGTGAGTGACTTAGAAGCGCCGACGCCGCGGCTGCCATCCCGAGAGCCGCAAGAGCAAGCCGCCACCCGGTACGGAAAAGGTGAATGCGAGTGCCGTCACGCCCGGCATACCAGATGAGGATGCTGATGTGCAATCCGGTGAAGACCACCGAACTGAATGCCGAGCCGACAGATGCGAGCGATGCGATCAATAAATAGCCGCCAACCAGACGGACACCGATCATGATGATCTGCGCCCGCAACATTAGGTGCTGCTGATCGCGCGCGGCGAGCAGACGCCAGAGCAATTCAAACAAAAAGGCGAGCGGGATACCCCAAGCCAAAACGCGTAGCACGGCTGCGGCTGGCTCGAAGCCCGGTCCATACAATAACGCCACAAGGGGGCGGGCAATGACGAAGATGCCAAAGGCCAGCGGCAATGAC
>JAOAPO010000013.1 GCA_025462945.1 Bryobacterales bacterium | reverse complement strand
AAGTCAGACAGCGCAAGCAGAAGCGCGTACTTGTACGAGGCGACGAAAGCACCCTCGTAGAGCAGTCGCTGAATGTTGACGATGAATTGGATCTGCTCGTCGGCGGTGGGCGGCATCGGTGGTCTGGCAAGTATAGCGGCCGGGGACAGGCTACTCGCCCGTGTTTGCGTACAGGCGTGAAGCCTTCGGCCCGGCGCGATGCGTGGACTGACCCTGCACCGGAACACGATGCGCAAGGGCCGTAGTGTCTGACGTCGCCGCTGCGCGCGAACCGTCGGATCAAGTGCCAACGTTGGGGTGGACTGCAAAGCGGCCAAAGCACGCTCAGACACGGCGACGGGACTCGCGGTGGGCACTTGCTATCTTTTTAAACAGGCCAACGCGTACCGCCAATGCTGCCCGAGGGCTGACACCGTGGGACTCGCAACTGAGGGCAGACGCCGAATTCGGGCGGCATCTGGCGAGGCACCCCAGCGCAACCTGCGCATCACTGGCGATTGTGGCTCAGCCTTCGTTCGGTCCCCACGCAATTGTGCTTCATTCATCGGACGGTTGCAGGGTTGAGGAGGATGGAAGGCTAAAGTTGAATCGGCATCCATGGCCGAGCGCGGATTCCACCCATATCCTGCCACCGTATTGCTCGACGATGCGTTTACAGATAGAAAGGCCGAGCCCCGTGCCCGTATACTCGCTTGCGGTATGAAGCCGCTTGAACAGTTCGAAGATTTGCGTGCTGTAGACGGGATCGATTCCAATTCCGTTGTCTGAGACTGAAAAGACCCACTCACGATCCTGGTTCATCACAGACAGATGGATCCTCGGTACCACGGTGCTGCGCCGGTATTTCAAGGCATTACTGATCAGATTAGAAAACAGGACTGAAAGGTGAACTTCATGAATGGCGACGGGCGGTAGATCGTCCGAGGTGATGATGGCACCGGCATCCTGGATGGAAACTTTCACGCTCTCGAGCACAGACTCTAGCACCGCACCAGCTTGAATCATGGGTGGTGAACCGGCGAGCACTCTGGAGGCCTGCGAGTACGCAAAGAGGTTCTTGATCATTGCGTTCATACGAACGGCTCCGGTGAGAATGCCGTCCAGGAACTGTACTGCTTCTCTTTCGAGACGCCGTCCGTGGCGATCGTGAAGCAACTGGGCGTAGATGGCCACGTTGCGCAGCGGTTCCTGTAGATCGTGACTTGCGGAATGGGCAAAGGCTTCAAGATCACCGTTTGCTCGCCGCAATTCATCGTTAGTGCGCTCCAGGCGGCGGCGGGCCACGACCTGTTCCGTCACGTCAACGGCGTGTACAAAGACGCCCTCGATGTCCCCCTGTGCATTCCGTGCAGGTTGGTATGCGAAGTTGAAAAAGCGGTGCTGGAGAGTGTCGCTATTGTCCCGGTTCAGCTTGACCAGATGCTCAACGCCGAAGGACGCTTTGCCGCTGCGATATACATCGTCAAGAAGATTCACCAGCGCCTGATCTGCGAGTTCAGGAAGGACACTTCGGATGGACCTGCCTAAGACCTGGTTAGCTACCCTTCCGATAGCTCTCTCGTATTCAGGATTGACAAGCTCGAAGACATGTTCAGGTCCGCGCAGAACAGCCACGGCTGCAGGCGCTTGATGCAGGAGTTCTCGCCATCTTCCACGCTCAGCATCTCGCTGCTGCGCCGCGCGTTCATGCCCAATTACTACTCCGGTCTGGTTGGCAGCGACCGTCAACAGCAATCTTTCGGGTTCGGAGGGAAATAGGTCGCGCTGAGAAGCAGCAACGATAACACCGAGTTCGGCATTCCGTCCGATTGGTATGGCGGTGATTCGCACCTGACCCTTGCCGACCGGATTGTCAACACTCGACGCGACCGTTCCGAATGCAAGCGTTGGAGAAAAGCCTCGCCCGATTTGAGCGGTCCTGTCGAGGACGTTCTCACCCCGCCCGTCGCGGGAGATTTCGGCAGGAACTGTGTCACCAGGATTCCACAGGCGGATGTAGACGAATTCGGGTTCGAGCATTTCCCGTAGCACATCAGCCAAACTGGCGGCGATCCGTACGGCATCGTAATGAGTCCAGAGGGAAGACAAGGCGGACAGTGCTACAAGGTCGCGCATCTTCCGGCGCAGATCATCGTCCACACGAGGCGAGGTTTGGTCACTATCGAACAGGGTTGGCAGAACGCCCCCCGGAATTACTGAACACTTCCTTCGGACACCTGCGAGTTGGTGCCGCCTCGACGTGCCAGCTCTTCGAGAAACTGTTCCGGCGGGACATAGTAGGGATTAGCGTGAAGTATGCCGCCAATGAGAACCATTGGATGTGTTCGCATTATGTCCATGACCACCGTGGCGCTGAACCTGTTCAAGTCATATGCGCAGACTACGACATCGTCGTACTGCGGCAGAATTTGGTTCAGCCGGGCTTCGTACTCAATAATGTCGTGTACGCCGGGCAAATCTGTGAGTGCCCATTCCATGTTGGCCCATAAGCGAGTGAGCGGATAACCGGCCTCTTTGCCGCTCTTGAGAACACTCTCAATCAGGTTGAGCATCGCGTATTTGTCAAAATGGCCCATACGCAAGTAGGCATCCTCCCACGCGCGGACTTCGATCTGGCCCGAGGATTCTGCAGCAGCACAGTCGAAAGGCAGCGCCGCCAGTCGTTGCATGCGCTCCTGGCGACGAGCGGGGTCAATGATGTGCAACGCTTTGTCCCTACTCTGGAGCCCCTCCAGCATGAAAGGCAACATGACACTGTATTCTTCTTCCGTGCTGTGGAAGAAGGCGCAGGCATGGCAGGAGTGTTCCAGAGTGGTACCGGCTAGCGTTGCGCGTTTTCGGTCTTCAGGCATAAGTCATCTCCCTGGGGCGCCTTAAGTGTGCCACAGCCGCAGGTCAAAGCGTTTGCTGCCTTGGGCGGAACAGCACTGCTCATGCGTCACCTCGAATTTATCGAGACAGCCGTCGGGTGTCCACCAGAGTAGTTCCATGACTACTGGTACCGGGCGGCGCAGGCCAGTACTTAGGTCTCCGCGCGGGGTGGCCGAAGTTCGTGGCCGAAACGCTTGACGGCTCCCGCGCGGAAGCTGCCAAGCGCGATTCGCCACTTGACGCCGGCCGTTGCGGTTCGATCGGACGGGAGCGGGTCGGGGCGGCGTTATGTCAGGGGTGCCGACACCGAACTGGCCGCCAACCAATGACAGAAGTGACAGAATGAGACTTCTGTCACTTCTGTCACCGATTTGGCTGTCTCTCTACTGGCGGAACGGCCAGCACTAACTACTTCCCTCCCGTCCTGCGGTGTCGGCCCCGCGACAGCGGGTACGCCCAAAACGGTAGCTACCACCAAGATGCGCAACACGGGAGGACGCTTCCGTACTCGTGATCGTGGAACTACACATGCTTCATCCCCGGCGCGCAACATGGCGACCACAATTTGGAAAGGGCAACTAACGTTTGGGCTGGTGTCCTTCCCCGTCCGGTTGATCCGAGCCGCGCGGAAGGAGCGAGTACCGCTGCGGTACGTCCGCGAGGTGGCTGCTCGTCCCCCCGTTCGCGACGCGGCAGACGAGGTAGCCGACGACCCTG
>JAOAPO010000638.1 GCA_025462945.1 Bryobacterales bacterium | reverse complement strand
TACTCCTGCACTTCATAGCCTTCCCACTCCGCGCCTTCCGAAAGCAGGACCAGCGCGTACGAACTCGGATTGCTCCTCTTATCGGCAATCAGCAGCTCGATCAGCTTGTCCACGTTCACCTTGTACTCAGGAATCACGCAGCGCATCGAATTCACGTAGGCCGTGTACAAAGCCGTGTAACCGGCGTCGCGGCCGAAAATACGGAACACTCCAATCCGCTCGTGAGACCCGATCGTTGTCCGCTGCCGGTCGATCGCATCCGTCGCCCGTGTCACCGCCGTCGAGAACCCAATGCAGTACTCGGTGTTCCGCACGTCGTTATCCATCGTCTTCGGAACGCAGACAACCTTCACGCCCAAACGGTCCAGATGCGCCGCGTAGCTCAGCGTGTCATCCCCGCCGATCGCCACCAGATACTCGATCTCCAGCTTCTCCAGGTTCTTCAAAACCTGTGAGCTCATGTCGTAAACCGTCGACGTCACGCCCCGCTTCGTATTCTGCGAGGCTTTAAACTCCGTGCCTTCCAGAAACGCCGGGGTCGCTTTCATCTTCAGAGGATTGGTACGCGAACTGTGCAGCCAGGTACCGCCGGTGCGATCGATGCTTCGCGTATTTTCGCGGTTCAGGGGACGCACATACCGCTCCACCGACGCCGGATCCTCGAAGTTCACGTGTGTCAGGGCTTCCCAGCCGCGCCGCAAACCTGTGACTCCGCGACCCAGCTCGCCCGACCGATACACCACCGTCTTAATAACCGCATTCAGGCCGGGGACATCGCCGCCGCCCGTCAGAATGCCGATCTTGCCTGCGCTCATTATTTCTCCATTTACCAGGGTGAAGAGCCCTGGGGATCATTGCGAATCCTATATTGTAAGACGGTGGCAAATCTGGTCCCTTACGAACCGCCTCGCACCGCCCCCGTGGATGTGATTGAATAGTAGTAGATTGCAACTGAGTTGCATCTGAACTCCACAATTCATGAGAACGAGCATGAGTCCCGTCCAAACGAGAACGCTGGCTGACCTGCGGCGCGGCGAGTCCGCCCGTCTGCTCCCGCTCTGTCTCGACGGCGACCTCGCGCATTCCGTCATGGAAGCCGGCTTCGTCCCCGGCACCATCGTCACCATGATCCACTCCGCTCCCTGGGGCGGACCCCACATTTACCGCCTCGACGGTGCCGAAATCGCTCTTCGGCGCGATCTCGCCGGCTCTCTGCATGTGGAAGAACTCGCCGCCGGGGAATCATAAGTGACCGCTCCGCAGCTCATCCAGATCACCCCCGCGCCGAAGGTCAAGCTCATCGCGCTTGTCGGACCGCCCAACTGCGGCAAGTCCACGCTTTTCAACCGCCTCACCGGACTGCGCCAAAAGGTCGGCAACTACCCGGGCGTCACCGTCGAACAAAAGCTCGGCCGCATGCAGATTCCCGGCGGCGCCACCGAAATCGTCGATCTCCCAGGCGTCACCAGCTTCGCGGGGCGCTCTGACGATGAACGCGTCACCGTCGACGTCCTGAACGGCAAAATGCGCGGCCTTCGCCAGCCCGACGCCGTCCTGCTCGTCCTCGACGCCACCGCCATCGACCGCCACCTCTCGCTTGCGGCACCCGTCCTTGCCCTCGGACTCCCCACCATGGTGGTTCTGAACTTCGTGGACGAACTCGAAGCCCGGGGCGGCGCAATCGATCCCGCTGGGCTCTCCGCCAAGCTCGGCGTACCTGTGCAACTCATTAGCGCGAAGCTTGGTCAGGGCCTCGACCGCGTCCGCGCCTTCATCGCCGAAATCCCCAAACCGGAACAGGATCTCGATCTCCCCGGCCTCCACGATGTCCCGCTTCGCCGTCGCTGGGCCTCGAACACAGCCACCATCGCCGGCTTCCGCCGCCCGGTCAAGTCGATTTGGACACCCCGGCTCGACCGCATCGCCCTCCACCCCTACATCGGGCCGCTGCTGTTCATCGTCATCCTGACCGCCGTCTTCCAGAGCATCTCTGTGCTCGCCACGCCGCTGCAGGACTTCTGCGAAACCGCCATTCACGCCTCAGGCACGTGGATCGCTTCCGTCCTCCCGCCCTCCGTCTTTCGCTCCCTGCTCACGGAAGGTGTCTGGCCCGGCGTTGGCTCCGTCCTCTCGTTCCTGCCCCAGATCCTGATCCTGTTTCTCTTTATCGGCATCCTTGAAGACTCCGGCTACATGACCCGCGCCGCCGTCATCGCTGACCGCACCATGTCCCGCTTCGGCCTCCAGGGGAAGGCGTTCATCCCCCTGCTCTCCGCCTACGCCTGCGCGATCCCCGCTATCATGGCCACCCGCACCATTGAGGACAAGCGCGACCGCCTCGCCACCATCCTCATCGCACCCTTCATGACCTGCTCCGCGCGCCTGCCCGTCTACACCATGATCATTGCGGCCTTCATCCCCGAACGGCCCATCCTCGGACCGCTCCTTGGCACTCGTGCCGCCGCCATGCTCGGCCTCTACCTGCTCGGCTTTGTCGGAGCACTCGGCACCGCATTCCTGCTGAAGTCCACCGTCCTGCGCTCAAAGCCCACCACTTTTATGATGGAAATGCCGCCGTACCGCTGGCCGTTGTTCCGCGGGTTGCTGTTCCGCCTCGTCGATCGCGGCAAGGCCTTCGTCTACCGCGCCGGAACCATTATTTTGGTCGTCACCGTCGTGCTCTGGCTGCTCGCGAACTTCCCGCTTCACAACGGACAGTTCTCGCCCATCGAAAGCAGTTACGCCGGCATGCTTGGCAAGACCATCGAGCCGTTCATCAGACCGCTGGGCTTCAACTGGAAAATTGGAGTAGGCCTGGTCACATCCCTCGCCGCCCGCGAAGTCATCATCGGGACGCTCGGAACGCTCTACGGGATCGAAGGCACCGCTGGCCAACCTGGCGGTCTGGCCGCCGCACTCCAGCGCGACATCACTCCGGGCGGCGCCGCTGCCCTCGTGGTCTTCTTCGCCTTCGCCATGCAGTGCTTCTCAACGCTCGCTGTGGTACGCCGTGAAACCGGAAGCTGGAAATGGCCCGCAATCCAGTTCGCCTACATGACCTTCGTCGCCTACGTTTCAGCCTGGGGCACCTTCGCCCTGGTCACCGCGATCTACCACTAACGGCCAACGTACTTCTTATAGGCCCCAATCCAGTCCGTCGCGATATCCCGCTGCGCCGTCTCTAGATCCACCTTCCCCGCGCACACCAGATCGTGAAGCCTCTGCTCCAAACGGTCTTTCACCTTCGCATTCCACCGCGCCGAGTAGGGCTGCGGCCACAGATTCCGCACCGTCTCCGCACCACCCAAATCCGGAGTGATCAAATAATCCACCTCGAAGTCACCCGGCACCCCGGACCGCACCCCATACTTTTCCAGCACCCGCTGCCGTGTCTCCAGCGAGATATCCTGCACCACCACTTCTGCTGTTGGATGGCTGCAAACCTCTGCCAATGAAATCGGCCGCGTCTCGCCCGGCGTCATTGCCGCATTCGGCCTCGGACCCTCAGCCCTCGCCCGTATCTCCAGCAGGACCACCGTCCCCGCCACCACACACACGCAAGCCGCGGCAGCCAGTACCCGACCCACCAGCCACTCCGCCCGACGTGGCCGTTGCCCCGCCGCCATTTCCGCCATTCGGGCCCGCAGCAAGGCACGGGGACCCGCAGCCGACGGAACCCGCTCGGCCAACTCCTCATTCCGCTCACGAATAAACGCGTTAATCGTGTTTTCCAGCACAGCCATCTTCTCGCGGCACGTCCAGCAGGCTTGCATGTGCCCCCGCGCACTCACCGCGTCGCCCTCCGGCAACTCGCCATCCGCCAGCATCAGCAATTGCTCGTCACTCAGATGCATATTGTCCCTTCACCTGTCGGCCCGTGCCAGCCGCGCCAGCGCACTTTGCAGCGCATTCGCCACTGACCCCAGCGACATTCCCAAAATCTTCGCGATCTCCCGGTACCGTAAACCCTCAGCGCGCAACTGCAAACACTGCTGCTGCGGCTCCGGCAACGCCCGAACCACGGCCATCAGTGTCTGCTGCCGCTCCGCCGACAGCAACATCGAATCCGCCCTCGCCGTCGGATCGGCTACCCCTTCCGAACCTGCGTCCCACCCGTCCACCAGGCCAGCCTCGCGTCGAGTCTTCTCCCGATGCTTCAGCCAGAAGTTATGCGCCGCCCCAAACACCCACCCCGCCGTGTTCACGCCCAACTTCTCTTTCTGCAAATTTCGGAACAGCAGCAGAAAAATCTCCTGAACAATCTCCTCGGCATCGGCGGCAGGCACCCGATTCGCCAGCAAATACCGCATCACCGGCACCCGCAACTGGTCGTACAACGCAACAACTTCGTCCTCCACCGGCGACTGCCTCGGCGCGCGCTGGCTCTCCACCGCCGCCGGAGCCGCCCACGGCATCCGAATCGCCTTCATCTGTACATCCCGTGCCCGCTCATTCTGTTCAGCCTTTCTCAAAATACCCTGAACAAACCTTCGCCGCCGGGGACATACAGGTGTGATTCACTTTCAGCGCGGACGCGCTGCCCTGCTTTTCGCGGCCTTCGCCAGCCTCGTCTCCTCGCTGCACGCGCAAGCTCCCGCAGGCCGGCTCCGGCTCGAAGTCCGCGACCCCTCCGGCACCCCCATGCAGGCTACCGGCAAGCTCGACCACGTTACCACCGGCGTTAGCCACGGCTTCCGAACCGACCCCTCCGGCAACACAACCCTCGCGTACCTGCCCCTCGGCACCTACCGCCTGCAGGTCTTCCAGCCCGGCTTTGTCACCTGGACCGGTACGCTCGAACTCACCGCGACGCCGCTCGTCAAAACCGTTACCCTGGCCGTCGGTGCCGCGAGCTTCAAAGTGGATGTCGTCGGCGTCACGCCCCTCGGCGGCGTCGAGATTCCAATCGACCAAATCCCCTCGCCCGTCCAAACACTCACCACCAGAGACTTCGAGAACACCAACGCCCTCGACCTTTCGGAACTGATGAACCGCCGCCTCAACGGTGTCCACATCAACGAAACCCAGAACAATCCCTTCCAGCCCGACGTCAACTATCGCGGCTACACCGCCTCGCCCCTTCTTGGCACCCCCGAAGGCATCTCCGTCTATATGGATGGCGTCCGCATGAATCAGCCCTTCGGCGATGTCGTCAGCTGGGACCTCATCCCGCGAATCGCCATCTCCGAAATCGCCCTCATCCCTGGCTCGAACCCCGTGTTTGGCCTGAACACCCTCGGTGGCGCGCTCTCCCTGCGGACGAAAAGTGGTGCCAGCCGTCCGGGCACTTCGATCCAGGCCACCGGCGGCAGCTTCGGACGCCGCGCGGTCGAGTTCGACCACGGCTGGTCCAACGCCAAAGGCTTCAACTGGTACGCCGCCGGGAACCTTTTCCACGACGACGGCTGGCGCGTCTTCTCCGCCTCCGACGTCCGCCAGGCCTTCAGCAAACTCGGCTGGCAGGGAGCGAAGACCAGCATCAGCCTCACAGGCTCTTACGCGGACAACGAACTCATCGGCAACGGCCTGCAGGAAACCCGCCTGCTCGCCCGCGACTACGCCAGCGTCTACACGCTCTATGACCGCACCAACAATCGCGCCCCATTTCTGAACCTCACCCTGCGCCACACGCCCACTACGAATCTTTCGCTCTCCGGCAACGCATATTTCCGCTACATCCGCGCCGACTCCTTCAACGGCGACAGCAACGAGGGCGCGCTCGATCAGTCCCTTTACCAGCCCTCCGCAGCCGAGATCGCAGCCCTCCGAGCCGCCGGCTACTCGGGCTTCCCCCTCAGCGGTGCCAACGCCTCAAATACTCCGTTCCCGTTCTGGCGCTGCATTGGCCAGGTTCTGCTCAACGACGAACCGGGCGAGAAGTGCAACGGCGTCATCAACCGGACCTACACGAAGCAGCACAATTACGGCATCTCCGGCCAGGCGACCCTCCTTGGCTCTGTAAAAGGTCTCCACAGCCAACTCACCGTCGGCGCGGGCCATGACCGCAGCAACGTCGATTTCCTCCAGACGGCACAACTCGGCTACATCACGCCAGACCTCAACGTCACCGGCCTGAACGCCTTCGCGGACGGTATTCACGCTGGCACCATCGACGGCGAGCCGCTCGACTCTCGCGTCAACCTGCGCGGCCTCATCCACACCTCCAGCATCTTCGCCACCGACAGCCTGCAGGTCAATAAGGCCCTGACCCTCACCTTCTCCGGCCGCTTCAACCACACCGTCGTCGATAACTTCGACCACATCGTTCCCGGAGGCAAGGGCTCCCTTACCGGCCGTTATACGTTCGACCGGTTCAACCCCGCCGTTGGCATCACCTTCAGCCCGAACGCTGCCATCGGACTCTACGGCAGCTACAGCCAAGGCAGCCGTGCACCCACTGCCATCGAACTTGGCTGCGCAGATCCCGAGCAGCCCTGCAAACTCCCCAACTCCCTCGCGGGAGACCCCCCATTGAGCCAGGTCGTCGCCCGCACTCTGGAAGCCGGCCTTCGCAGCCATGCCGAGTCCCGCGTTGCGTGGAGTGTTGGCTGGTTTCTCGGCCAGAACAGCAACGACATCCTTTTCGTCTCCTCGAGCTCCACCGGCCTCGGCTACTTCCGCAACTTCGGCAAGACCCGCCGCCAGGGCGCTGAAGTCAGCCTTCGCAGCCGCATTCGTCGCGTCACCATGGGCGGCAGCTACACCTTTCTCGACGCAACCTTCCAAAGCCCTGAACTTGTCAACGGATCAGGCAACAGCACCAACAGTCTGGCCCTGCAGGGCATTCGCGGCCTCGAAGGCACAATCCAGATCCGCGCCGGCAATCGCATCCCGCTCATCCCCCGTAACATGATCAAGGCATGGGCCGACCTGCAGGCCACCTCTAAACTCGCCCTTGACCTCGACTTCCGCGCCGCCGGCATGACGTACGCGCGAGGCAACGAAAACAACCTCAGCCAGCCCGATGGAACCTACTACCTGGGACCCGGAACCTCCCCCGGCTACGGAGTCACGAGCCTTGGAGCCCGATATCAGGTCCTCCGGCGCTTACAGCTCTTCGTCCAGATAAGCAACGTCTTCAACCACCGCTACTACACCGGAGCGCAACTCGGGCCCACGGGCTTCACGGCCACCGGCAACTTCGCCGCCCGGCCCTTGCCCGCCATCAACGGCGAATTCCCCGTCCCGCAGTCCACCTTCTATGCCCCCGGATCCCCCCGCAACTTTTTAGGCGGCCTGAAGCTCACGTTCTGAATCGCCTTGCATCACTTCAGAATGCGCTGCAGTCGGAGCCGGATATACTGCTGCAGCCAGATCGGATATACGTTGTAAATGACGTTGGCCACAGCAATCAGCAGCGCCCAGGCCCAATGCCCGAAGAAAACGGCATACAAGCTGGTAAGAAGGAAGAACACCAACATCGTCCAGTGGAAACGCTCTCGTGCGTAAGTGACAGCTCTTAGCCGTGACAGGGCGGCTCGATCGGAAAGCCGTACCCGACGCGCCTGCATACCACCTGCCAGCCTTTTGATGAATGGACTGTCCTGCGTCACGTGAATGACAAGATGAACCTCACGTGCACGGTAACTGGCGGGCCGGGAGCCAAGTTCGAAATACCGCAGAACGGACACAGGAAGAGCATAGGTCAGCAGGCTGGTGACTGTGAACCCGTAGATCCACGGTCGCTCCATGTGCTCGTAACAAAAGACCGCAAGAGGACCGAGACACAGGACGGACCACAACACACTTGGGACGGCATTCAGAGAATTCACTCGGCCTTTGCTCAGCATCATCTCCCGCTGTCCGATAACCGCCTGTTCACAGGTTAGGCAACGAGGAGACAGCTGTCATAGCATTTAAGGATGACATCCCGGATACTGAACGCCCTCGCTGTCCTCCTCCCCGCGATGTTGATGGCCCAGCCTGCCACCTTCGTCGGTTCGCAGCGCTGCCAGACCTGCCACCCCGAAACCTACGCCCGCTGGTCCAAAACCCGCATGGCCAACGTAGTCCGCGATCCCAAACTCCATCCCGACGCCATCATCCCCGACCTCAGCATCGCCAATCCCCTCGTCACCTTCAAAAAGGAAGGCATCGCGTTCGTCTACGGCAGCAAATGGAAGCAGCGTTACTTTCAAAAGGTCGGCAACGATTTCTTCCCGCTCCCCGCACAATGGGACGTTGCCAACAAAGTCTGGCGAGCCTACAACGTCGCCAAAGGGACCGACTGGTGGACCGAACACTACCCGGCCGAAAATGCAAAACGCCCCACCGGACCCCTCTGTGACGGCTGCCACTCGGTCAACTTCAACATCCAGAACAACAGCGTCACCGAATGGAATGTCGGCTGCGAAAAGTGCCACGGACCCGGCGGCAACCACGTAGCAAAGCCGAGTCGCGCCAACATCGTGAATCCGGCCCGCCTCGATCACATCCAGGCCAACGATGTCTGCATCCAGTGCCACTCGCAGGGTCAGCCGGTATCGAACCCCATGGCCGGCAAATACTACGATTGGCCCGTCGGCTTCACCGTCGGGGCAGGGAAGTTGAGAGACTTCTGGGAGCTGGAGCCCCACAAGGCCGGTGAAACCACCTTCACGCACTTCGCTGACGGCACCGCACACAAGAACCGGATGCAGGGCAACGACTTCGTCCAGAGCGCCATGTACCTCCACGGCGTCACCTGCAGCAGCTGCCACGACGTCCACGGTACCGCCAACAACGCCGATCTGCTGAAGCCCGCAAACGTCATCTGCCTCGAATGCCACGGACCCAAATCGCCGAACGGGCCCCACACCGGCACCCTCCAGGAACACACGCACCATAAAGAAGGATCCGCCGGCAACGAATGCGTCTCATGCCACATGCCCGCCATCGCGCAGGAAATGGCGAACGTGAACGTCCGCAGCCACACCTTCAAATTCATCCCGCCCTCGGCCACCGACAGCCTCAAGGTTCCAAACCCCTGCAACGTCTGCCACACGGACAAGACCACGAAGTGGGCCACCGACAACCTCAAAACCTGGGGCCAGTTCTCCCCCTGGCGCGTGGCAAACTAAACTGGATCACAACGCAGGCACAACGCACTGTGAAGAAGGGTCCGCCGGCAACAAATGGGTCTCGTGCGGATTAGGGCTCGCCGGATAGAAGCCGACCTCCCTGTTCTGCTTTGCCTGACACTGCTAACCGGGGGGAACGAGGCTGACCCGGCGAGGCCGCTTTCTGACAACATGATCAGGAGGCCGGGCTCGGTCTTTCCGCGCTGTGCGAAGCTTTCGGTCGTTTTTTCGTGCGCGGTTCAGTGCACATTTCCGGGATGCCGACGACCCGAACGCATTCCGGGGAACCAGTTCGATATAGCGCGATCCAGAGAGTCTCCCGGATTTGTGACGTAGCGAAACGGACGCGCTCGGGAGTCAGGAACGTTTGCAGGCACCGGTCCTGTCCCTGACCGCCAGGGCCACCAGTTAAAGTTATGGTGACCGTAACTTTGTGGTACAAAGCTTGGTATGAATTCCGTTAAACGCGTAGCGGTCGGGGCAGAACTGCTGCTTATTTCCCCCGCGGCGCTCTTCATGGCCGCGCTCTTCCTTCGCAACATGCAGCCGCTGCGATACGAACTCGCGGGTGCCGCGCACACCATCGTCATGTGGTACGCGGGGCGGCCGTGGACCCTCTGGGTGCTGCTCATTGCTCTGCCGCTTGCTGTGCTCGTAAGCGGCTCGGTGATGCTGCTCGAGTGGCACCGTGAAGAAGAGCCGAATGGCGCCCGGCGAACGCCCCCGGCTACGCTGCTCGTCGCCTTAGCGACGTTGACAGCAGGAGTTGTCCTGCTGATTGTTGTGCGGCACATGCTCGCAAACTAGGGCAATAACTTCCAGCTGCCCCGCCAGCGCCGACCCCGTCGGGATGCATTCCAGGTCGTCCACGTCATGTCCGCAGGCAGCCGATCTCACCAGGGGAACTGTCAGCCTCACCGCACCCTGACCCGCACAGGCTCATAGATCCACGCGCTCGATCTGGGGCCCGTGCCATCGCCATAGCCTCCTGTGATGAGGACGCGCTCCCCAGCGAGCAATGCGGCGGCTGAAAACTGGCCCGCCATTCGGATATCTCCGCCAACCACCGCGCTCTCTCCAGTCAGCGGATCGTACTCCTCCGCGTGTGTTGCCCCGCCCGCAAGCAGTAACCTGCCACTGGATAACAGGAAGGCCGTGCCGCGGTGTTTATAGCGGCCGAAACGCATGTCAGCCGTGGCCTCGAACCGACGTGTGGCGGGATCGAACACTTCGGCACCGGAATAGACGCCCTCATTGTCACGCTCGTCCGCACCGCCGGCGATGAAGACGCGACCATCGCGGAGCCCCACGGCGTCATGCTTGTGGCGGCGAATACCCATCTGAGCGGCCTGCTGAAACTGTCCCGTGTTTGGATCGAAGATCTCCGCGGTGCGAGATATGATCGCCGCAGCGCGTCGACCACTGTGTCCACCCGCGATCAGGACCCGCCCGTCGTTGAGTTTGACGGCAGCGTGACTCTCGCGGGGCTCACTCATTGAGCCCGTCTCGGAGAACAGCCCGGTGCGTGGGTCGAAAATTTCGGCAGTCGCGAGGAACGTCCACCCCGCACCTACGCCGCCAACCAGCAAGACACGGCCGTCGTCCAGCAGCACCGCTTCATGACCCGCGCGCGCCATGGTCATGCGGCCGGCGGTCCGGAACGTTCTTGTGACCGGGTTGTATAGTTCGGCCGTCGCCAGATACTCTTTGTCCGCAGCCATGCCGCCGGTGATAAGGATCTGGCCGTCTGACAACCGCGTGGCCGCGTGACTGTGCCGGGGATCCCGCAGGTGTGCGACAGGAACGAACTTCTCGGCGCGAGAGTCGAATAACTCGGCTTGGGCGATGTCCGATTCTTTGCCCGTGAATCCACCGAGGATGAGCACGTCGCCGGTGGATAGAGTGGTCGCGGTATGCGCCGCGCGCGCCATATGCATGGACGCAGTAGCGCGCAGCAGCCCAACCCCATGCGTTGACTGCGCCAGAGTCGGCGCGGGTGCCACGAACCGAGCCAACATTGCCGCGAGCCCGGCTGCCAGGCTTAGGGCGGTTGTCCATCGCGTCCCGCGATCGCTCACAATGTGCTTTCCTGTATGCGCGATCCGCTGAGGTTACGTTCAGGTTTACCAGACAACAACACGAGTGCCGTACAAAAGTCCGCAGCGGAGTTGCTGATGACGCCTAGCTTCACGGGAGACCTCGTAGTTCGATGGCGAGGATAACACAGTTGAAATTGGGCCGACGGCCGCCAGAATCATCGCGAGTCCTGAGGTTCTCGCCGTATCACGCGCCATCCGGAAGCTGGCAAAGCCCAAGGTCCGGTTCTGGGACATGACTCCGGATGCGTCCCCAGAAACGCCGCTCCGATACACGGCGTCGCCGTTTAACTCAGTTTGTCGTTCGCGTGGTTGTCCCGATTCCGTTGGGCGAGAAGCCACTAGCATCACCAGCTCATCTGACGAACCGAATCCTCAGACGTTTGTCTCGACATGACTTTGATTGCGGCAGCTGCACCTGGCGGGCATCACCGACAAGCTCAAACCTGGGGCCAGTTCTCCCCCTGGCGCGTGGCCAACTAAACCGGGTGACAACTTTTTTCTAACTTTCTGCTGCCTTTTTTCAACAACATACACTCGCGCCTGCCCTGAACCGCGCGGCTCCCTGATTACTTTCGAACCAGGGAGCCGGTCCGGTTTCTTTTCCTGTGCCTCTGGTCAAGGCCCAGGGTTTCCTTGCTGCATCACCGGACCGGCTCCCCAAAATCCACCCCAAGGGAGCCGCCATGTCATCCGCCGCCACTTCTTCAGAAAAACAAATCGAAGCCAATCGCCAAAACGCCCGGCACTCCACCGGACCCCGTACTGCCGAAGGCAAAGCCGCTTCCTCCCGCAACGCCACCCGCTATGGCCTCTTCGCCGTCCATCTGCAGGTCCGTGAAGACGAAGCCGACGACTACGAAATGCTTCGCAACGAATTCCTCGACAAGTACCGTCCCGAAGGCGTCCTCGAAGACTGCCTCGCCCTCGAGATGATCAACGCTCAGTGGCGCCTTCTCCGGTGCACCCGCGCCGAAGCTGCCATACCTGCTTTACAAAACGAAGCCAATACCGTTCACGACTTCGCGAGCCCCGCCCAAACCGCCATCAATCGGGCCCGCGCCGCAGCCGAACTCTCCCTGCGCCGCAACATGAAAACGTACAAAGAGATGCAGGCCGAACGTTTCCAGCGCGCCGAGATGCTTACCGAAGGCCCGATTCACCCCGATTCCCTCGGTATGGTGCCGCTGAAAGCCGCAGTCGCTCCCATGACTTCGGAACTGGACCGTGCCCGCCTCGGCTACAGAGCCGACAACCTCCAGCGCGCCGCCGCAGCGAGATTACAAAACGAAGCCATTCGGGAGTTCGAAGCCAGCGGCGGGTCGGGGAATATAGTAGAGCTTTACCCGTCCACGAACCAAAAACCTCATGAGCAACCCACTGAATCGCTATAGTTCGCGCATCACCCTGCCTCCCGCCCAGGGTGCCTCCCAGGCCATGCTGTACGCCACCGGTCTCACCCCGGCCGATATGCCGAAAGCCCAGGTAGGCATCGGCAGCGTCTGGTACGAGGGCAACCCCTGCAACATGCACCTCCTCGATCTCTCGGCGAAGGTGAAGGAGGGCGTTCAGGCCGCCGGCCTCGTGGCCATGCGCTTCAATACGGTCGGTGTCAGCGACGGCATCTCCATGGGCACCGAAGGCATGAGCTTCTCGCTCCAGTCCCGCGACCTCATCGCCGATTCCATCGAAACCATCATGGGCGGCCAGTGGTACGACGGCCTCATCACCATCCCCGGCTGCGACAAGAACATGCCCGGCTGCATGATGGCCATGGCACGCCTCAATCGCCCCGCCATCATGGTCTACGGCGGCACGATCCGCGCCGGTCACGACAAGAAACACGACAAGCTCGACATCGTGAACGCCTTCCAGAGTTACGGCGAATTCATCGCCGGACGCATCGACGACGAAGAGCGCGAATGCATCGTGCAGCACTCCTGCCCCGGCGCGGGAGCCTGCGGTGGCATGTACACCGCGAACACCATGGCTTCGGCCATTGAAGTTCTCGGTATGTCACTGCCCTACAGCTCGTCATACCCTGCCGACACCAAAGAGAAGCTGGACGAGTGCATTCGCGCCGGTGCCGCCATGCACCGCCTCCTGGAACTCGACCTCAAGCCCCGCGACATCATGACGCGTCAGGCCTTCGAAAACGCCATGGTCGTCGTCACCGTGCTCGGCGGTTCCACCAATGCCGTGCTCCACCTCGTCGCCATCGCGCGCTCCGCGGGCATCAATCTCACCATCGACGACTTCCAGTCCGTCAGCAATCGCACGCCTCTCCTCGCGGATTTCAAGCCGAGTGGCAAGTATGTTATGGAAGACCTGCACGCGGTAGGCGGCGTCCCTGCGGTCATGAAGATGCTGCTTGCCGAAGGCATGATCGATGGCAGCTGCATGACCATCACCGGCAAGACCATCGCCGAGAATCTGGCCGAACTGCCGGGCCTCAGCGAAGGCCAGCAGATCGTGCACCCGCTCAGCGATCCCATCAAGAAAACCGGCCACATCCAGATCCTCCGCGGCAACCTCGCACCCGAAGGCGCCGTCGCCAAGCTCACCGGCAAAGAAGGCCTGCGCTTCTCCGGACCAGCCCGTGTTTACGACTGCGAAGAAGACATTCTCCACGCTCTGGAACGCAAGGAAATCGGCAAGGGTGACGTCGTCGTCATTCGGTACGAAGGTCCCAAGGGTGGACCCGGCATGCCCGAAATGCTCACTCCCACCTCCGCCATCATGGGCGCTGGCCTCGGCAAAGACGTTGCTCTCATGACTGACGGGCGCTTCTCCGGCGGTTCCCACGGCTTTATCGTCGGTCACGTTACGCCCGAAGCCCAGGTCGGCGGCCCGATCGCTCTCGTCCACAACGGCGACATCATTACCATTGACGCTGAGAACAACGAGATCTCTTTCGCCGTTTCCGACGAGGAAATCGCCGCCCGTCGCGCCGCCTGGACAGCGCCGCCGTTCAAGGTCACCCGTGGCACCCTCGCCAAGTACATCCGGCTCGTGAAGAGCGCCAGCGAAGGCTGCGTCACCGACGAGGAGATAACCTAAAATTTATGCCAGCTACTAAAGTAACGATCGGCGACAACGGTTCGATCAAGATTGAGGGTGATTTCGAAATCTGCGACTCGCAGGGCGGGGTCTTCGGACTCGGCGGTCGTTCGTCCATCGGCCTCTGCCGTTGCGGCGCTTCCCAGAACAAGCCTTTCTGCGACGGCTCACACCGCACAACGGGCTTCATGGACAAGGTAGTTGCTCGGGAACTCCCACCCCCGAAACCGAAGGTCTAGTTCTTCCCGGCCTTTGCGGCCGCCACCCAAACCCGCCTGGCGACAGGCGCTCCAATCTGGAGCGTCTGTCCGTCAAGCTGCAGCGTTACCGTTTCATCGTAGTTTCGTCCCACCCACGAGAATTGCGCGCCAGGGCGTAGTTTCAGGCTTTCCAGAAACTCCAGCATCAGCCGGTCCCGCTCGTAAACACTCACCAGCCTGAAGTTCCCCGGGGTCTGTACTTCGTCCAGCGGAATCCAGCCCCGCTTCCGCCGGTCCTGCGGTGTATCGGAACCCACCACATTGCCGTGCGGGCAATCCTTCGTAGTACCCAGCATCGCGATCAGCTTCTGCTCGAAGTCCTCAGACACGGCATGCTCCAGCCGCTCGGCTTCGTCGTGGACCTTGTACCACTCCATCCCGAAGATCTCGGTCAGCATTCGCTCGATCAGGTGATGCCGGTTCAGCAGACGATCCGCGATCTCGCGGCCCGGCAACGTTAACTGAATCCGCCCCTCTTTGCCCACTCGGATCAGGCCGTCGCGCTTGAGCCGGTGTACCCCGGCAGTCACAGCCGGCGGCGAAATATGCAGCCATCGCGCCAGCGTCGCGGCGATCACCGTCTCGCCCTCGGATTCGGCTTCCGCAATCGTCTTGAGGTAATCCTCTTTCGAAATGGTGATCTTCACTTGTGGTCAGCTACAGCTTAACAACTTGACAGGTCGTTAACTACGGTTAATACTAGAGCATTCACATATGAACAGAACGAAGGCAGTGCTGTGGTGAAAAGCTTAGCGTTAGCCCTCTTATTGGCCACGGTCACGTGGGCGCAAACGCCGCCCACCACCGATCTCGAACGCCGCATCCTTGAACTCGAAGACAAGATGCGGCTGATCGATCCCGCCTTCGGTCGCGATATGGCAGCTCAAAACCTCGCGCAGCGAATAGATGCGCTGGAGAAGAAGATGTCTGCGGTACTGGCGCCGAGCCCTGTCCCGGCACCAGCTGCCGCTGCAACACCGATGCTTGCCGCCGCTTCACCGCTCACGCCCGTCTCCGTATCAGGCGACTTCCAGAACGCGCAGAACAGCGAGACCAGGCTTCCAGTCGCCGGCTACATGGACTTCCACGTGAACCGCGACGCCAACGCCGCATGGAAGCCCGACTTCCACCGGTTCGTCCTGCTCTTCGGCCACAGCTTCTCTGACCGGATCAAGTTCTGGAGCGAACTCGAACTCGAACACTCGCTGCTCGAAGGCGGCGAAGAAACGGGTGAGATCGCTCTTGAACAGGCGTACCTCGACTTCCTAATAACGCCGCGCTTCAACATCCGCGCCGGGATGCTGCTTAGCCCTGTTGGCATCGTCAATGAGCGTCACGAGCCGCCGTCATTCAACGGGGTCGAGCGGCCCGCCGTCGAAACGCTCATCATCCCCACCACCTGGCGCGAGCTTGGGTTCGGTGTCACCGGCGATCTCGGTCGCGGCTTCCGCTACCGCGCTTACCTGATGTCCTCCCTCGATGCAAAGCGCTTCGACGCCGAGTCCGGCATCACCGAAGGCCGCACCGCTGGCTTCGATGCTTCGTTCCGAAACCCGGCCAAAGTCGGTCGTCTCGAATACGCGGGAGTCCGCCGCCTGACGCTCGGGACCAGCTTCTACTCCGGTCACGCCGGCTTCAATCTCCCCGGGCTCAACCCGCGAGTGAACCTGGCCGAGTTCGATGGACGCTACAGCTTCCGGCGCTTCGACCTGCGAGGCATCTTCGCCAATACCTGGGTGAGCCGCGCCGGCGAACTCAACGCCCGGCTTGAGAACCAGATCGGTCACAATCCGAACGTCGCCAGCCAGATGCGGGGCTACTACGTCGAGCCCGGCTGGCACGTACTGCCCCGTCGTCTGCGCCACGACATCGTGGCGTTCACGCGCTACGAGAGGTTCAACACGCAGCAGCAAATGCCCGTCGGCTATACCGCTCTGCCGCAGTTTGATCGCTCCGCCTGGGTCACCGGTCTCACGTATAGGCCCACACCCGACGTTGCCGTCAAGTTCGACTACATCGTCAACCGGAACGCGAGTGCCGTCGTTCGCGCCGTCAACGGAATGAATCTCGGAATTGGATGGTGGTTCTAATGAAGCTGATTGCCTCGCTGTTGATCTGTGTCGCTGCCTTTGCGCAGCAGCAGGAGCGAAAGCCCGACAAGGTGGTCACCATCGCCGCTGAACGCTTCACGTTCAACCCTTCGAAGGTGACGGTGAAGCAGGGCCAGATGATCGAATTCGTGCTCACCAGCGACGATACCGACCACGGCTTTCGCATCCCCGCCGCGGGCATCGACGTGGCCATCCCGCCCTCGAATCGCGGCGAAGCGCGGGTCCGTTTCGTCGCCACGCAGAAGGGCACCTTCGTCTTCGAATGCTCGCGCCCGTGCGGCGCAGGCCACAATCTCATGCGCGGGAGCATCGTCGTCAAATGAAACTCGCAGCCTCACTCCTCCTCGCCGGCCTCTGCTTCAGCCAGACCGGTCGCCCGACCCTCCCCGGCAGCCCCATGGCAGGCCTGTCGCCTTCCGAACAGGAACGCTTCCGGATTGGCCTCCAGGACTTTACCGACGTCGAAACCGCTGAAGACGGTCTCGGACCCGCCTTCAACGGCCACAGCTGCGCCGTTTGCCACAGCATACCGGCCATCGGCGGCGTCAGTACGATGACTGAGGTTCGAGCCGGCTATCGCGACGCCGACGGGAAGTTCACCGCCATGAACGGTGGCACGCTCTATCACCTGTTTTCCACCCCTCCGCACCGCTGTCAGGCCCAGATACCGAACGAAGCCAACGTGATCGCCAGACGCGCCCCGATCCCACTCTTTGGAGCCGGTCTGATCGAAGCCATCGACGACTCGACGCTGTTGGCGCTGGAAGATCCTGATGACCGAGACAACGATGGGGTGCGCGGCCGCGCTGCCCGGATCATCGACATTGCAACCAGGCGCGAGCGCATCGGCCGCTTCGGCTGGAAGGCGCAGCACGCCACACTTCTGAGCTTTTCCGGCGACGCATACCGCAACGAAATGGGCATCACGAATGACCTGTTTCCGAATGAGGACGTCCTCGGCTTCACTCCGGAACAACTGAAGCTCTGCGGTGCGAAAGGCAACATCGAGGACGTACGCGACCGCCGTACCGGGCTGCGCGGCATCGACAACTTCGAGGCGTTCATGAAGTTTCTCGCCCCAATCGCGCGAGGGCCCGTCGACGATTCCGTCCGGGCAGGGGAGACGCTGTTCACTTCCGTCGGCTGCGCCACCTGCCACACCCCCGTCCTAATGACTGGACAGAACGCCAACCCGAGCTTCAACCGCAAGCCGGTCCCCCTCTTCTCCGATCTGCTGCTGCACGATGTCGGCACGGGCGATGGCATCGAGCAGTCGGCCGCCGCAGCCAACGAGATCCGCACCCCGGCTCTCTGGGGGCTCCGTTTCCGCCGCCCCCTTCTTCATGACGGCACAGCCGCCACTCCGGAGGACGCGATCCGTCGGCACGGCCAGGAAGCGGCTGGTTCTGTGGAGAGATTCCAGGAGCTGCCCAGACCCATTCAGGAGCAACTGCTGGCCTTCCTGAACTCCCTGTAAGCCGCGCGAATGCTACGATGGCCGTGATGGCAGACACCGTGAGTCCCCGTGTGCCCTGGCGAACTCTGGGCATCGCGTGGGCGCTCATGATCGTCGCCGCGGCCATCTACGCGAACATCAAACACATCCCTCTCGGCCTGGCCCTGCCGGTCGCCATCGCGTTTGCGGTCGAACTGCCTTTCTACGTCATGGCCGGAGCACCGCCGTCGTGGCTGCGCAAACCCGCTGTTCTTGCAGTCACCTGCGTTCTGCCATATCTGATCTACAGTATCCCCGCCGGCCTGTTCGGACTGCCGGCTTTCGTGCTGCTGTCGGTCATCGCCATCGTGCTCTCGTGTTGGTATGCCGTCCTGCCGCGTCACGGCATCCTCGACCTGCTCTACGTGGCGATGCTCGCCGCGATCCTGTTAACCAAGCTGTTCGACCGCATCTACCTGTCAGCTATCCCCAAGGTGGAACTGGCAGTCCTCGGGCACGTGATGCTGATCCGCACGGCCGCCGTCGCCATCATCGGCATGCGGGGCGGTACCGGCGCGCAGTACACCTTCATCCCCAGGCTCTCGGAATGGGCGTCCGGTGTGAAGTGGTTCGCGCTGATGCTGCCCCCGGTGCTCCTCGCCCTGTGGGCAACGGGCCTCTGGACGCCGCGCGAACACCCGAACTACTGGGCGCTCATCCCGCAGTTTCTCGGCATCCTCTGGGTGGTCGCGCTCTCAGAAGAGTTCTTCTTCCGCGGCATGCTGCAGAGCTGGATGGAAGCCTGGACGGGGAACCGCATTGGCGGATTGGTCGTCACCTCGCTCATGTTCGGCTTCGCGCATCTATGGTTCCGCCGGCAGTTCCCCAACTGGCAGTTCGCCATCGTAGCGGCCATTTTCGGGCTGTTCTGCGGCCTCGCGTGGCGTGAAAAGCGCAGCGTGCCGGCGAGCATGGTGACCCACGCACTGGGCGCAACACTCTATCGGGTGTTCTTCCAGTGAGGCTGCGGCTCGGGCTGTTCCTGCTGCTTGCCGCCCCCGCCTTTGCCCGAGATCTCACCCGCTACATTCTGGTTCTGAACGACGCGCCCGCCGGACGGCTTGGCAACCGCGCCGCTCTCGTCGCCGCGCACACACCCGTTCGTGAAGCCCTCCGTGCCCGTGGTGCCAAGGTCACCGCTGAATCGCACACACTTCTGAACGCCATCTTTGTCGAAGCCGATGGCATCACCGCAGGTCAGCTTGAAGGCATTCCCGGCGTCAGCTATGCCGCGCGAATCCCCGCGTTCCACATGATGCTTGATCGGGCAGTCGAACTCCTCAATGTGCCCGCAGCCTGGAGCACCTTCGGTGGTCCGACGAACGCCGGCGCAGGCATAAGAATCGCTATCATCGACTCCGGCATTGAATCCACGCACCCGGCCTTCAACGACCCTTCGATGCAGGCACCCGCCAGCTTCCCGGCCTGCAGCATTTCGAAGCTGCCGCTGGTCCCGCTCGATTGCACCCAGTTCACGAACGGCAAAGTCATCGTTGCCCGCAGTTACGTCCCTTATGTGGCTGCCGGCTCGGGCGCAAACCCGGCCCTGACCTCGCGCCCGGACGACTACTCGCCTCGCGACCGCGTCGGCCACGGAACAGCCGTTGCGATGGCCGCCGCCGGATCTCGCAACACTGGCCCCGGCGCCACCATCACCGGCGTGGCCCCGAAAGCCTGGCTCGGCAGCTATAAGGTGTTCGGCTCGCCTGGCGTCAACGACTCCACCAGCGCCGACGCCATTCTGGCCGCTCTCGAAGACGCTTTCAACGACCACATGGACATAGCCGTGATGTCTCTCGGAGCCGTCGCTCTGGTAGGTCCTGACGATGCCGGAGCGATCTGCGGCAACGCCGCCGGCACGCTCTGCGATCCCTTCGCCGCCGCTGTGAAGAATGCAGTCAACGGCGGCATGGTGGTGGTGGCAGCGGCCGGCAACGAAGGCCTCAGCGGCAGCACCGTACAGCCAACCTGGGGCTCGATCTCGACCCCGGCGCATGCGTCGGCCTCGCTCGCGGTTGGCGCGATCACGAACTCGCATACCTGGTCCAGCCCGCTCACGGTGACTGGACTTGGAACCTTCCAGGCGCTGCAGGGCGCCGGGCCTGCTTTTGTCGCCCCGCTTCCCCTGTCTGACGCCGCACAGGCCAACGAGCCGCAAGCGTGCAGCCCGCTCCCAAGTGGTTCGCTGGCCGGGGCCTTCGCCTTGATCGATCGCGGAACCTGTACGTTCGCCGTCAAGGTGCAGAACGCCGCGGCCGCAGGAGCTTCCGGCGTCCTGTTCGTGAACGCACCGGGCGATAACTCCGTCCTCGCTCCTGGCGGTCTGAGCGGCTCCGCTATATCCGCAGCCTTCGTGGGCTATGCAGACGGTCAGTCGATTCGGATGCACCTCAAGAGCGATCCGTTAGCGAAAGCGTCGGTCAGCGCCACCCTTCAGCCCTTCGAAGTCACCACGGGCGGCCAGATCGCGGGCTTCAGTTCCAGAGGCCCCGTGCTTGCTACCGGAGGCATCAAGCCCGACGTCACCGCGCCAGGAACCGACCTGTACCTGACCGGCCAGCGCTATGATCCCAACGGTGCCTTGTACTCGCAGCAGGGCTATGTGGTCTCGCAGGGCACCAGCTTCGCCGCGCCACTGGTCGGCGGCATTGCTGCGCTGGTGAAGCAGGCGAAGCCCTTTCTCACCGCGGCTCAGATCAAGTCCGCTATCGTGAATACCGCATCGGCAGACAGCGGCGACACCTCTGTTTATGCTTCCGGCGCGGGTCGCGCGAACGCAGCGAATGCAGTGAGTACGAACCTTGCCGCCGTGCCCTCCAGCGTGACCTTCGGTCTTCTCAACCAGACCAGCACGCTGCCCCTGACCCGGACAATCCAGCTCACCAATACAGGCTCCAGCACGGTTACGCTCAGCCTCGCCGTGCAGCCCACCGGAGTTACCCTCGACCGCACCTCCTTAACTCTCGCGCCGGGACAAAGCAGCACTGTGGCACTGACGCTCTCGGGGAGCCTTCCGGCACCCGGCGTGTACGACGGTTTCATCTCCGTGCAGGGTGCTGCAACCCCCTTTCGGATCCCCTGGGTCTATCTGTCGACCGATGGCGTGCCGTGGAACATCATTCCGCTGATCGGCGACGGTGACGACGGCAACGTCTCGGAAGCCTCGTCCATCGGCATCGTACTGGCCGGGGTCAGGGACCGCTACGGCATCCCGGTCAGTCGGTCGTCAGTCCGCTTTGCAGCGACCACCGGTGGAGGGCGAATCCGCGCCGCCGACGTTTCAACCGACGTTTACGGTATTGCGGGGGCGGCGCTGACACTGGGGCCGGCGCCTGGAGTGCAAACTTTCACCGCTACTTCCGGCAATCTCACCACCACCTTCAACATCACTGCGCGCAATGCTCCCGCCATATTGGCGGGCGGTGTGGTCGATGCAGCCGGCTTCACGCCCGGAGGTGCTGTCGCGCCAGGCTCCTACATCGCGATCTACGGCAGCAACCTCGCCCCGGCCAGCCAGACGGCCGCCACGCCAGCCCTGCCTGTATCGATGAAGAACGTCAGCGTCAGCTTCGATTCGGGCACCGCCAGTCACCCCGGTCGCCTGCACTTTGTGACCCCGGCGCAGATCAACGTACAGGTTCCGTGGGAGTTCTCGGGCAGCGCCAACGCGCAGATGAAGGTATCGGTGGAAAGCAGTTCCAGCGCGCTCTACACGGTGCCGCTCGCAACCTATGCACCGGCCGCTTTCGAGTATCAGCTGAACGGCACGAGCTTCGCCGCCGCACGCGACGAGAACTTCGAACTGATAGGTCCGTCCAACCCGGCGCGCCAGGGTCGTAACATTCAGATCTACTGCAATGCGCTCGGTCCCGTCACCAACCAGCCTGGGTCGGGAGAAGCGACCCCTCTCAGCCCCACCAGCGCGACGACGACGCTGCCGGTAGTCACGGTAGGAGGCCAGCCTGCGACGGTGCTGTTCAGCGGCCTGACGCCGACGGTGGTCGGGCTTTACCAGATCAACCTGACCGTGCCGCCCACAGGTGCCGGCACCAAGCCCGTCATCATCACCATCGGGGGCGTCACCAGCAAGGCCAGCAGCCTTGCCGTACAGTAGCTCGCTAAGCTCGATACATGCCTCGCAAGCCCGTGTTCTGGTCACAGACTTTCATCCCGACGCTGCGCGACATTCCCGCAGGAACCCTTTCTGCTGCGCACAAGCTTCTGATCCGCGCCGGTTACTGGCGGCCTGCCGGTTACCTGCCGCTCGGCGTCAGGGCACTTGCCAGGATGCAGGCGATCGCGCGTGAGGAACTGGCGGCGCTTGGCGCTGAGGAGCTTCATTTCCCGGCAGCGGGTGCCGTCCCTGCGATGCAGGAGCTGGCTCGTGCCGCGGGTCACAGCCCTCGTCTCTGGTACCGCGTTGCCGCCCATCGGACCGACGACATCGGACTCGATATCTTCGCCCATAACTCGCCTGACGCGGCTGCCTCGATCCACCGCATTCTGCAGCGCTGCGGGGTGGATGTGCTTCCGAATGCCCCCGACGGAGCGCCGCCCATCGATGATCCTGAGGGTGACCTCCAACCCGAAGCGTTCGCTACTCCAGACTGCGGCACGATAGCCGAGGTGGCAGCCTTTACCGGCCGGCCCGCGACAGCGCAGATGAAGAGCCTCGTGATGGTCGCCGACGGTCAGCCGACGCTTGCGCTGGTGCGCGGCGACCATCACCTGAGCCGTCCGAAGCTAGGCCAGATACTGCACGCGGAGGACATCCGGCCGGCCACAACCCCGCAGATTCAGGACTGGTTCGGCGCAGATCCGGGCTCTCTTGGACCGGTCGGCATCAGCAATCTGCGAATCTTTGCCGATGCCGCGCTGCTCGGCCGCCGCAATATGATTTCAGGCGCCAATCGCACCGGCTATCATCTCCGCAATGTAGCGCCAAGTCGCGACTTTACGGCTGAGTTCTACGACCTTCGCGACGGAGAAACCACGGGTGCGTTGCAAACGGCCGCGACTCACTACATCGGGCTTCCGGCCTGCGGTCTGGACTTCGGAGCGATCCTTCGTCTCGTTGCCGAGCGGGACGCCGACGCCGACGGCCTCCGCCTTCCCGCTGCCGTCGCCCCTTACGATGTCGTCATCACGCCAGTCAACAATGCTGAATTGGCTCTTCGGGACGCCGCCACCGCGATCCTTGACCAATGCGAGCAGCAGGGGATCAATGCACTTTACGATGACCGCGACGAACGGCCCGGGGTCAAGTTCAAAGACGCCGACCTGATTGGCGTACCCTGGCGCATGACGATCGGTACCAAAAAACTGGCGCTTGGGCAGCTGGAACTGACGGAGCGCAAGTCGCACTCCACGCAGGATGTCGCCCTGACGGACGCCGCTGTGTCACTGGCAGCAAAGATTGGTGATCAATGAACTGGCATGACGTTCGGGCGGAGTATCCTTCGCTCCAAAACTGTACTTATCTGAATTCGGCCACATTCGGGCAACTCGCGAAGCGAACGCAGGCAGCTGTATCGGCCCATTTCGCTCGCCGCGATCGACTCGCCTGCGCCGATTTCCTCACGTGGTTCGACGATATGGATGAACTGCGGGCACTGATCGGGAAACTCATAAACTGCAACGGTTCCGACATCGCGTTCGTCACCAATGCCTCGGCGGCGTTGTCGCTCTTCCTCGGGGGCATCGACTGGCAGCCAGGCGACCGAATCGCGACCCTGCCCAACGAATTCCCGAACCAGTATTACTACGCGCAGTGGCTGGGCGCGAAGGGGGTGGAACTGGTGGAAGTTCCCGACCTTGCAGCGCTGCCGGAACGCACCAAAGCGGTCGTGCTTTCGACCGTAAACTACACCAACGGCTATCGTCCCGATCTGGTTGCAATCGGGAAACTCGCGCGCGAAGCCGGAGCGCTGCTCTATGTCGACGGAACGCAAAGTCTGGGCGCACTACAGTTCGACGTCCAGGCAGTCAGGCCCGACATGTTTGCCGTGGATGGCTACAAGTGGATGCTCTCGCCAAATGGAGCCACGTTCTTCTACATAACCCCGGAATTGCGGCGAATGATCGCGCCTGCTGTGATCGGGTGGCGCAGCGATCAGGGCTGGCGTTCGGTAGACGACCTGAATCACGGCGTGCCGCAGTTTCCCGAAGCGGCCGAGCGCTATGAGGGCGGGATGTTGAACTTCCCGTCGTTGTACGGCATGGCGGAAGCCGTTCGCACGCTTCTCGACCTTGGGCCTGCGAATGTGGAACGCCGGGTCCTGGAACTCGCCGGTTTAACGGCCGGCATTTTACGCGATGCCGGTGCGCAAATCCGTACCACCGATACGAACATTTTGGCAGCGCACTGGGAGTGCCGCGAGGCTTCTCAACTTGCCCTCGAACTCAAATCCAAAGGCATTGTCGTGGCGGCCCGTCACGGGAACCTCAGGGTATCGCCGCATTTCTACAACACCGAAGACGACCTTGAGATCTTTCGCGGCGCGCTCTGATACTTCGATATACTGCCGGGCATGAACTTACGTTTCTCATTCGCCGCTGGGCTCGGCGTCGTCGCACTGACCTGCGGTTTGGCTCTGAGTCAACAGCCCGCCCCGTCCACCGCACGTCCGAAGCTTTACAACACCACGAAGCAGAAGCTTCTTGAAGGCAAACAGGTCTTCAGCTTTACGCAATCGAAATTCGATATCGCTCAATACTGCGAGTACGCAAAGCACTACGACTACGCCTGGTTCGAGATGCAGCACAGCACTCTCGAATTCCGAGACGTGGAAGCCATGATCGCGGCCTGTCCGAAAGCCGGCGCCACGCCCATGATTCGCCTGCCCGATGCGCAGGAGTTCCACATCCAGCACGCGACGGACATTGGCGCTCTCGGTGTTATCGTGCCCACGGTTGACGATGTGAGCCGCGCGCTCGAGGCTGCAAAATGGTCGCACTACCCTCCGATGGGTCGCCGCAGTGCTGGCAGCGGTCAGGCTGCTCAACTCTGGAATCTCGCAGGACCGTACCGCGAGTCGTTCAACGACAACATGCTGGTAGTCGTGATGATCGAGTCACCCACGGGCGTCGCGAACGCTTACGAGATTGCGCGCGTCCCCGGTATCGACGTCGTGATCACCGGCAACAACGACATGAGTTCGTTCTCCGGTTACAAACAGGGCACTCCGGAGTACGAGCAGCTGATCACGAAGATGCATGACGACGTTCTGAAGGCGGGCAAGATCTGGGGGCAGGCGAACGCTACCTATGCCAAGGGACATCCGCTGAGCAAGGACGCCAAGTTCTTCCAGAATGGGCCGTCGAACGATGGCTGGATGCCGCCGGCTCGCCCGGGCCGAGGTGGCCGTGGCGCGAACCCGAACGCTCCGCCCCCCGGCGAAACGCCGTAGTCAGGCAGCCACAGACAGAAAAAGCGGCCCGTGTCATGTTCTGACGCGGGCCGCTTTCATTTTCCAGAAGCTGTTACTTGCCGAACCAGGCGGCGTTACGAGCAGTGAATTCATTCCACTTCTCCGGCAGATCGTCGAGCGCGAAGATGGCGGAAACGGGGCAGACCGGGACGCACGCGCCACAGTCGATACATTCGATCGGATCGATGTAGATCATCTCTTCCGTTTCGAACTTGTCTTCGTCCTTTTTGGGATGGATGCAGTCAACCGGACAGGCGTCGACGCAGGCGGCGTCCTTCGTTCCGATACAGGGTTCAGCGATTACGTAAGCCATATGAACAACTTCCAAATTACCACATCAGCGATTTTGGTCTTGCTCGTGCAAAGATGAATTCGAATGTCCGCATCCAAGGTCAGAAAAGCAGTCTTCCCCGCCGCGGGTCTTGGCACCCGCTTCCTTCCCGCCACCAAGGCTCAACCGAAAGAGATGTTGTGCGTCGTCGACAAGCCCATCATCCAGTACGGCGTGGAGGAGGCGCTCAATTCCGGTATACAGAACATCGTGATCGTGACTGGCCGGGGCAAGGCCTCCCTCGAGGACCATTTCGATATCAGCTTCGAGCTTGAGCACCTGTTGCGGTCGCGCAACAAGACGGAGTTGCTGGCGAAAGCGCGCGCGGTAGCCGATCTGGCCAACGTCTCATACATCCGCCAGAAAGAGGCTCTCGGCCTTGGGCATGCAGTGGGGCGGGCGGCGGAACTGGTCGGCAATGAGCCCTTCGCTGTCGTGCTGCCTGACGATGTGATCGATGCAGAGACGCCCTGCATTCGGCAACTGATCGACGTGCATGAGTTCTTCGATGCACCTGTCCTGGCCGTCATGGAGGTTCCGCGGGAGGCTATCTCGT
>JAOAPO010000609.1 GCA_025462945.1 Bryobacterales bacterium | reverse complement strand
TGGACGGCGTTCTTAAGCTCTACTCCGTAGAATCCACCCACCCCACCCCTGACTACAACAAACGTGCGGCGAAGAAAGCGCTCGACTACGGCTATACTTTTTACACCGAGAACGCGGGACTGCTTTCGCTGCGTGAAGCGCTGGCCGCGCATTATCAGAAGCTGCAGCAGGTTCAGTTGGATCCCCGTCGCGAAATCGTCGTGACCACCTCAGGGGTCCAGGCACTCAACGTCGCCATCCGCTGCGTTCTCGATCCGCGCGACGAAGCGCTGGTCCTGACACCTGCATGGCCGAACGGCTCGTCGATCGTCGCAATGGCGAACGCCAAACCGGTGGAATTGGCACAGCCACTGCGTGATGGCCGTTACGAAATCGACTGGGAGGCTCTTGAAGCCGCCGTTACAAAACGAACCCAATTACTGATTTACACCTCGCCGTCGAACCCCCTGGGCTGGGTGGCCACTCTTGAAGACCAGAAGCGACTCCTGGAGTTCACCCGCCGCCACAACCTCTGGCTGCTTGCCGATGAGGTCTACGACCGGCTCTGGTACCAGGGTGCGGCTCTCGGCGACCCGGTGCCGTCGATCCTGAAGCTCGCCACCAGAGACGATGCAGTGATCGTTGCGCAGTCCTTCAGCAAAACCTACTGCATGACGGGCTGGCGGATCGGCTGGCTGGTCGCACGCGCCGACCTTGCAGCAAAGGCTACCCAGCTAAACGAGTTCATTATTTCGCACGCGCCCAGCTTTACCCAGCGCGCCGCTGAGACGGCCCTCGCCGACGGTGAGGGCGAGGTTGTGGCTATGCTTGGACGACTCAAAGAGAATCGCGACCTCTGCCTCTCCGCCCTTTCGACGATGCCGCGGCTTACGACGCCCGGTCCGGATGGTGCTTTCTATCTTTTCCCTCGCGTGGAAGGCCTGACGGACTCCTTTGCTTTCTGCAGCCGGCTTCTGCAGGAAACTCGCGTTGGCCTCGCCCCAGGCGTTGCCTTCGGTGCCGGCGGAGAGGGTTCCATCCGCATCTGCTACGCTGCCGATAGAACCGTCCTGGAGCCCGCGATGGAACGCCTCGGCCGTTATCTCTCAACCATGCCCTAGTTCTGTTAATCTGAACCGGAGGAGAAAACGAATGGGTGGATTCAAAGACTTCATCATGCGGGGGAATGTCGTCGACCTCGCCGTCGGCGTCGTAATCGGAGCAGCATTCGGCGGAGTCGTGACCGCTTTCACGAAAGACCTGTTGACGCCGCTGATTGCCGCGGTCGCCGGCAAGCCGGACTTTTCCGCCCTGGAGTTTACGATCAATGGCTCGAAATTCCTGATCGGCGACTTCATCAACGCAGCCATCTCGTTCCTCCTGATCGCCGCGGCGGTTTACTACTTCGTGGTGCTGCCGGTGAACACTCTGATGTCCCGTTTGAAGAAGCCAGTCTCACCAACCACCAGGCCGTGTCCGGAATGCCTGAGCGACGTCCCGCTTGCCGCGAAGCGCTGCGCCCACTGCACTGTTCTGCTGACGGCCTAAAGTCGCCGTCAGCTCAGGGGATCGGCTTTCGGCACGTATGCTACGGTAATGGTTTCCGCCCACGAATGATGAGCTTCGACCGCACCCTTGCGCACCTGATCGACCACACTATCCTGAGACCGGACGCAGTTTGGGCAGATGTTGCGAAACTGTGCTCTGAAGCACGAATGTTCGAGTTCGCCAGCGTCTGCGTCAATGGGTGGTGGGTCCCGCGAGTCGCAGCGGAACTTGCCGGTTCACCGGTCAGGGTCTGCACGGTAGCAGGCTTCCCCTTGGGCGCGACGAGCACCGCAGCAAAGGTAGCTGAGACCGCTGAAGCCATTCGCCAGGGGGCGCAGGAAATCGACATGGTGATCAACATCGGCGCACTGCTCTCGGGCGACACGTCGGCGGTCAGCCAGGATATCGCTGCCGTGGTGCGGGTCAGCCATGACCACGGTGTCATCGTCAAGGTCATCATCGAGACTGCGCTGCTCGACGATGCCGCAAAGGTTCTCGCCTGCGAACTGTCCCAGCGCGCCGGCGCAGACTTCGTGAAGACCTCGACCGGGTTCGCGAAAGCAGGAGCCACCGCGGCGGATATCGCTCTAATGCGTAAGACCGTCGGTCCCGAACTCGGTGTCAAAGCCTCTGGGGGAATTCGCACTCTCGCCGATTTCAGATCCATGGTAGCCGCGGGAGCGACCCGCGTCGGCGCGAGCGCGAGCGTTGCCATCATGGAAGCCGCCGCAGCGGAAGCGGCGTGAGCGGTACGCGTCCCAGAGTCCGGTTCAAAGAACGGACGGAACTGCTCGACTTCCTGCTCGAAGTCTCTGCGCTCACTGCGGAAACGCTCGATCTCGATGAACTGCTCGCCCGGGTCGGTGAAATCGTGAAGGGCGTCGTTCCCTTCGATCTGTTCGCGATCCTGCTGCTGAGCGAAAAACGCAAGGATCTGCGCATTCGCTATGCCGTCGGACACCGCGAAGAGGTGGTTCGGAACCTGACCATCCCACTCGGAGAAGGCATCGTCGGAGCGGCTGTTAGCTCACGGCAGCCGGTTCTGGTGACAGACGTCTCGAAAGACGATCGCTACCTATCGGTATCCGACATCGTGCGAAGCGAACTTTGCGTCCCGATGATCGCCCGTGGTCGCGTGGTGGGCGTTATGGATACGCAGTCATCGCGGCTCGGCGCCTTCAAAGAGGAAGACCGCACCATCATGCGTCTGATTGCCACGCGAGTGGCCGCTGCGATCGATAACGCGCAGCTCTACCGCCGGGCCGAACGGCAGTACCGCACCATTCGAACTCTGTCGAAGATCTCCAACGAGTTTTCGTCCATTCTCGAACTGGAGGAACTGCTCGCCAAGGTTGCAACCAGCGTCCGCGGCCTGATCAACTACGATGCCTTCAGCATCTACCTTGTGGATGAAGAACGCACCAGGCTCAATCATCACTTCAGTATTCGCTATGACGAGCGAGTGAAAGTGGACAGCGTCCCGCTTGGAAAAGGCATTACCGGGGCTGCCTTCACCTCGCGCGAGATCGTTCGCGTACACGATACTGCCGAAGATGCCCGCTACATTTCCAGGCATCCGGGAATTCTGTCCGAGATCGCGGTGCCCCTGATTCAAAAACATCGCGCGATCGGCGTGATGGACCTGGAAAGCGAACGCATCGGCCACTTCACCGAAGAGCATGCCCGGACCCTGGGCCTGCTCGCGCCGTCAGTGGCTATCGCGGTTGAGAATGCCCGCCTCTACCAGGAATTGGGCGAGCGTGAACGAGCCATGCAGGCCGATCTGAAAGCCGCCTTCGAACTCCAGACCGTTATTCTGCCGCAGAAGGCACCAGCGGTGGAGGGCCTCGACATTGCAATCGGCCTCCGGCCCGCACGCCAGATCAGCGGCGATCTGTACGACTTCTTCGCGCACCCGGACGGGCACTTCGTCGTGGCGTTTGGCGATTCGTCCGGTAAAGGCGCGGCTGCTGCGCTATACGGCGCGATGCTGAGTGGCTTGATGCGTACGCTGGCACCCCACCGGCGCAGTCCGGCCGAGTTGATGAAAGCCCTGAACGACGAACTGGCAAACCGTCACACCGCCGGCAAGTACGCAACACTGGCACTGCTGTTGTGGCATCCGCACTCCCGGGAATTTACCATCGCGAATGCAGGTGGTTCCCCGCCGATGGTCCTTCGCGACCATCAGCCTATGAATATCGATATCGAGGGCGTTCCGCTCGGGCTGCTCGCGCACCGCAACTACGAGGAGACCGTCTTCAAGGCCGAGCCTGGAGATATGGTGGTTCTTTACTCTGACGGGGTCAGCGATCACGTGAGCACCAGTGGCGAAGAGTATGGACGGCATGGGCTCGCCCAGCTACTCGGCGGCTGCCACGATTGCTCACCCACCGCCATCGTGCAGGCTATCTTCGCCGATCTCGACAAGTTCAACACCGACCGTTTCGACGACCAAACCCTGATTGTGATGAGAGTTCAGTGATATTCCGATACCAGGACGACAAGCTTTTCTGCGAGATGCTCGCGCTGGAAGACGTAGCGGAGTCCGTGGGAACGCCGTGTTACGTGTATTCGTCGGCTGCGATTCTCCAGGCCTGGCGGGCCTACGACGCTGCTTTCGGTGAACTACCCCATCTGGTCTGCTACGCCGTCAAGGCGAACTCGAACCTGTCCGTCCTGAAGCTGCTCGCCGACGCGGGCGCGGGCTTCGACATCGTCTCCGGCGGTGAGTTATTCCGCGTCTTACGAGCCGGCGGCGATCCGAAGAAAATCGTCTTCTCGGGCGTCGGCAAGACCGAAGCGGAGATCGAACTGGCGCTGCAGAGCGGCATCGGTACGTTCAACAGCGAGTCCGAAGGTGAGCTCGCCGTGATCGATCAGGTCGCTGGACGCCTGGGTCTCATCGCGGAGTTCTCTCTGCGCGTCAACCCGGACGTTAACGCCGATACCCACCCCTACATCAGCACCGGGCTTCGCGACCACAAGTTCGGCATCGATATCGCGGATGCGCCGGCGATCTACGCCCGAGCGCGTCAGTTCACGAACCTTCGTGCTTCGGGCGTGAGCTGCCATATCGGCTCTCAGATCCTCGACTACTCGCCCATCCTTGAAGCGGCGGGCAAGGTCCTGACGCTCATCGAACAGTTGCAGGCCGAGGGGCACGCCATCCGGCACGTAGATCTGGGCGGCGGCCTGGGGATCGCCTATAAAGACGGTGAGAATGCTCCGTCGATTGCCACGTTCATCGCCGATCTTCGGGAGCGCGTCGACCGTGCGGGTCTGACGGTGACGATCGAACCGGGGCGCTCAATCGTGGGAAATGCCGGTGTCCTGCTCACGCGCGTGCTTTACCTCAAGAAGAGTCCATCCAAGCAGTTTGTGATCGTCGATGCGGCGATGAATGACTTGATCCGCCCGGCCCTCTACAAGGCGCACCATACGATCCGCCCTCTTCGCGCAACCGAAGGGGCTATCGTCGCCGATGTGGTGGGACCGGTATGCGAGACAGGCGACTTCCTCGCGCGTGACCGCGAACTGCCTGCGGTCATCGCCGGCGATCTGCTGGCTGTGGAATCCGCCGGCGCCTACGGCTTTGTGCAGTCCTCAAACTACAATTCGCGAACCAGACCGGCCGAGGTTCTGGTGGAAGGCTCGAGCTGGCGCATCATCCGCTCCCGCGAAACCAACGAAGACCTCGTTCGCGGAGAGGAGCCCCTGCTGTGACCGACCCCAGGTACCCCATCGGTAAGTTCGAGTGGCCGCAGACCATCACGGAGACCGACCGTAAGCAGTGGATCACCACCCTGGCTGAGCTTCCGGCTGCGCTGCGCAAGGCAGTCGCGGGTATGACGGACGCGCAGCTCAACACGCCCTATCGAGAAGGCGGCTGGACGGTTCGCGAGCTGATCCACCACATTGCCGACAGTCACATGAACAGCTACGTGCGCTTCAAGCTGGGTCTGAGTGAGCACGAGCCAACCATCAAGACTTACGACGAAGCCGCATGGGCACAGCTTCGCGACGCCGCGCTGATCCCGGCAGAGACCTCGCTTTGTCTGCTGGAGTGCCTGCACCTGCGATGGGTTTGCGTGCTCGACGGCATGCGCGATTCCGACTGGCAGCGAAACGTCATTCATCCGGAACTCGGCACCATTAGCCTCGATAATCTGCTCGCTCTGTACGACTGGCACTCACGCCACCACGCAGCCCACATCACCTCATTGCGCCAGAACAAAGGCTGGTAGTACATGGTGTTAGCTGGTACGCTGATATCCCATGGCCAGTCTGATATTCGACCAAAAGAAGGTTCCTTTTCTGTTAACCGGCTCGGGTCAGGCCACGGTCGATGTGGGACTGCTGGATCCGAACCTGCCGCTGAACCCGAATACCCCGGCCATCTTTAAGGCAGGATTCTCAGCTACGGGCGCTCAGAAGGTGCAACTCGGCACGGCGCAATCTGTGAAGCTGGGCCTCTCCGCTTCCGCCAGTCTCAGCATCACCACTCTCCTCCCCCGCGATGCCGGCTCACCGCAACTCGTCGATGCCGGCCTTGAGGACTTCTTCGCGAAAGGCGGCAACGCGGAAAAGCTGATCCTTGTCTTCGATACCGCCGCGAAGCTGGATGGAAGCGCTGGCGGCTCCTTCGTGTTCGCTCCGCTGACTGCTGCGGGGTCGGTGGAAGCGGGCGCGGGCGGCGGCTACACCTACCTTCGGGCCTTCGACCAGACCCGCATCCTTTCCAGCATCCTCGACGAATTCTTCAGCTCCATTCGCTTTCCTGAACATGGTGACGCTGCACCCGCGCCGGGTGAATCGATCACCTTGCGATACGGCGGCTACCTGAAGCTGGGGGCTGAGGCATCGGCCGGCTTCAGACTTTCCGGCTCGAAGAGTCTCTCGCTGGGCGACATGGCGCTCTCGGAAAAGTACGATCTCAGCATCCTCGGCAAGATCGGCCTGACTGCCGGCGTGGCTGGTCACTTTTCCATTCGCGTCAGCGCGGACGCGGCCCTGCCCGGGTGGGCACGCGTTTGCGTTCACCGGCATCGCGCCAGTTCGCTTGCCGTCGCCGCTGACGTCAAGGTGGGGTTCAACAACAACCTGACGGGACTCCCGGCGAATCCGCGTGAGTTTCTTGGGGCCGTTCTCGGCGTGAATGCCAAGAGCTTTCTAAATGTGTTCGGTAAGGCGGTGGAACTCTCTGATCCGGTGAATTTCGAAAAGGCGCTTGACGGTCTGGCGAAGAAGTACATTGAGGAGTTTACCGGCAAGCCGATCGCACAGCTTAAAGGCACAAACTTCGAGGATCTGCTCGGGATGGCCTCGAACGCCGTGAACAGCCACACGATGTTGGGTGACCGCGCCGTGACCCTGTTCGATCGCTTCTTCGACCGGCTGGACGTGCTGCAGCCGTTCCTTGAGAAGCTTTCCAAACTCGACGACAAAGGCTTCGTCACGCTGCGCGCTGACCTCACTGACGAGCGCGGGCATATCTTCTCGCAGCTGACCGACGGCGACCCGCTCGGCTTCCTGCTGGACGAGATCGTAATCAAAAGTGTCCGGATCGACGCCCGCGCAGAGCTGAACAAGCGGGCTGAGGCCGTACTCGCATTGATCGAGAACAAAGATGGCGACCATAAAGAACTTCGTCGAGCTGTCGAACTGGCAAAGAAAAGCTTCGGCATTGACGGATTCCTTAGCGAACTGTCGCGCGTCCATACCCCCGAGAATCTGAAGGCCGCCGCCAATCAGAAGCTGGGCATGTTTGTTACCCGCCTGCTTGGCGAACTGGATTCATCCGACAACTTCCGCAAATCTTTCGAGAAAGTTCACGCCGTTCTCGGGAAGATTGACGGCTTCGGCGCGAATCTGTTCAAGGCATTCAGCGACGCCGCCAGCAGTTCGTGGAAGGTGGCGCTGCACGCCGAGTACAGCCGGGCCAGCGAGACGGACGCCCTGATCGATGTCGCCATCAACATGACGAGCGCCGAAGGTCGCGCCTTGATGCAGTCGGCGGGCAAGGGTGACTTCCTTGAGATCGTCTCTCACACCGACACCGATATCGTACGCCTCAGTGAGGGCGTCTTTACTCACAAGACGAGGCGCGAAAGCGCATTCCGAGTCAGCATCAGCGGCTGGCATCTGAACTATAAGTACGAAGGCTTCGACCGCGTCATCACCTCATCCGAACAGCGGCTCGTTCCATCCGACCAGGGCATCCGCATCGACAGTACCGTGGCCCTGGAAACGGAGAAAGAGCGGAAACGCCGTGATGAATCCACCCACATCAACTTCCTGCTGCGCGCACTGGGCGAATCGCGCGGCGTCGTGCAGGCGCCATCCACCAACACGGCCTTCCTGATCGACACGCTAAGCTCCCTCACGGCCCGCTACCAGATCGAATTCGAAGATGGCGCCACAACGGCCAGCGAACTGAATGACTATCTCGCCTTCGCCCGAGACCTGGGGTTCCAGAATCAGGGCGCAACGCTGGCCGACCTGGACGCGTTTCTGCCAAAAACCGCAAATGGTGGCTTCGGCAAGGTCACGGTCAGCTACGATGTTCGGTTCGGCCGGGCTGCTCTCAACGCCCTGCTTTCGCAATCGGAACTATCAGCCCACCATGAGGGCGAGATCCGGAACACCATGCGCCGGAACCTGCGAATGAACTACCTCAAAGGAAACTCGCAGCAAGATGTCGCCATTGCATACTCCACGCCAGCGGTTTACAGAACTTTCCTGGCGGAGCCCGTCACCTTCGTGAATCAGTCGGGCCGGGAGGTCCAGACACCAAATGGCCGCATCAGCCTCAGTCCAACTGACCTGCGCCACATCCAAACGCTGTTCGGCATTGAAGACAAGATGATCGGGGCCATTCGGAGCCTGTACGAATTTATGAGTTCGGGCCAGCAGATCAATCCCCGAGACTTCGAAAAGAAGCTTGGCAAATTCGGGTCAGCCATGAAGGCGTACGACGACTTCGACCAGACCGAAACGAAGAATGGCGTCGGTGCCAACAGCATCTTCATCATGTTCGACACGCTGGTACGCCTCGCAGCCGGTGGTCCTTCGGCCCACGCAGCGACGCTGACGCTGACAAGCGAAGTCAACGGCACGTCGGTCGAGAAGATCTTCCTCTCTGATGCAGCCACAGAATCCGCCGCCGCAGTTGCAACCACCGGAAGCTAGCCAGCGGTGGAGGGGTCGGCGCCAATGGTCCCGACCAGTGAGGTCAGGTACTCCGGCGACGAAACAAGCGCAAGCTGATCCGCAGCACCGGCCCTCTTCCAGCGGGAGATATCCCGGTCTTGCTTGAAGCGCAGGCGTTCCTGATACCACTCGCTAGCCAGCACGGACTCGCGGGTAAACATTGCCCGGATGTCGGCGTGCTGAACATCCCTGCCTTCGTAATGCCCGTGCGCCATGATATGGAGCAGCGCTCGGATCGGTGGGCACGCGTCGTCAACGCTGCCGTCCTCGAAGTAGTTGGCAGCCACGCCGCGCTGCGCTTCGCAGATCGCCTCCACGCCCTGCGCGAACGCCTCGGGATCCTGCTGTTCCGGACGCAGCAGTTCTTCCGGGAAAACCGATCCCGGCGACTCGAAGATCCGTCCCAAAAACCGATCGACGAAGGTGGCGGTGATGCGATAGCCCAGACGGCTGGCCAGAACCTTGCGGCCTTCGAATTCGTAGTCTTCGATCGGTTCGAGCAGTCCCTCCGCAATCAGGTAGTCCGCCTCGCGTTCTTTCACGCGCATTCGGCACCAGATTTCGGGCACCAGCATGCTGTTGTCGTGATCCACGCGATACCGCGGACCAACATGGCCGGCCGCAGTGGTGAAGCCGCTGTAGCCGGTCAGGATCGCGGACACCAGAGCGTTGTTCACGTCGATTACAGGCGGGAGCGCGTTGAAAGGTCCCTTGGTCAGTGCGCCTTCGCTGCCGAAACCTGTCGTCGATGGCGACTTACCCGTGAGACTGCAAATGAAGTCCATGAACAGTTCGGGCAGTTCCTGATAGTGAATCGGACTATACACGGCCAGGTTCGGGATGCCGGCTTTCGCGTCCGGCGGATTGTTTCGCCGGCCCGCGAGTACGGCGTTCACCGGAAAGTAGACGGGGTTCTCCGAAGGAATCTCGCGAGCCAGCCGTGTTCCCATCTCGGCCAGATGACCGTCACGCGGATGGGTCAGATCGGGACGCATCTGCAGATACCGGGGATTCTTCGAGGGCGACCCGTTCACCACTCGGGGATTGGCCGAGGATACGACATACTTCACCGCTGAACCCGCGGCGAAGTCGCCGAGAAGCTTCTTCATCGGCTCGCTGAACTGATCGAATTCAACCACCTGATCCACCATCGTCTGGACATCGGCGGCGGTCAGAGGTTCGAAGTTCGAAAGAAAATTGCCGGGCGCAGCCAGGTCGGCTTCTGCGTCTTTGTCGAAGCCGCGGACGATCGCATCGTCCGGCCTCTGGAACAGACGGAGCTCGCAGTTCTTCAGCAGCTTGACGCTCTTGTGCGGGTATTCCGGATCGAGGTTGGTCAGGCTCTCGCGCGGCAACACTACGGACGCGGTGATGTCATCTTCCACCTGCACTTTGTCCGCAGGGTTGAAATCAGGACGCAGCTTAAAGATGCGCCACGCACCATCCGGATCGTAGCCGACCCGCAGATAGTTGCCGAGCAGTTTTTGACTCTCGAACTTAAGCTCATGCCCCAGCAGGCCGTTAATGCGATCGACGGTGAAGTGCTTCTGCCAGTCCTCACCCCAGTCGGGCCGATAGTACCGTTTCACGGTCACCAGCAGTTGCCGGATCGTGGCCGGCAGGTCGCGAACCCAGGCATTGTGCTCGTCCGTGTACTCGTCCGAGGGCGTCAGCAGCTTGATCACTGACCCCAGCGAACGCTGCGCGCTCAGGATCGGGCGGGCGGCGCGAGTCGGATCGAGAGTCTGCTTGTAGATATTCGAGAAATCCCGCTTGAGGATCGCTGCCACATCCTGGATCTCCTGATGGTAGTCGCCGACGAACACCGGTCCGCGCAGAATGATACTGCCGAGTGACTTGGAGATTTCGGATTTGCCGCCGCCCGAAACCGTGCATGGCTTATGGCAGAGAATGCCGTCCGCACGGCTTGCAATCAGGCGCCACGCCGAGCCGCCGGTCTGCTTTTCCAAACGGATCTTCGTTCCCCACGGCAGTACGTAAACATCGCCTGCACGAAGCACAAGATGATGATGACCACTCGGCACCGGCCAGCGAACGCAACCCTCACGCACCAGGAAATCGGCGTTTTCCGGGACGTAGTACACGTTCGGGTATTGTGCGTCGACCGCATAACGTTCGGGCTGCAGGATCACCCTGTCGCCCAGCAGCTTCACGGCTTCCTCGTACACGACCTTCTTCGTCAAGACCGTGCGGCCGGCCAGAAACTCCTGCCCGAGGACATAAGCGGGGAATGCGATCGCTCCGCCTGCGTGCTCTTCCTCGGCGATGCCAAAGAGGTTTGCCGCATAGCTGATCTGCGTCTTCACTTCCTTCTTGCAGTAACCGTAGTAGTTATCAGCAATGATCGTGACGATGATCCCGCAGTGATCGCGGCAGGTGACCTTGAATGCCTGGCCGTCGTTGTATTGCTCGTTGTCGTCCGACCAGCACATCCCGTCGCGCTTCTGTGCTTCGGACGCTTCGGAAACGTGAGGGAGGCCGATGGACTTCTTGTTCACTCCTGCCAGGTGCGGAGCCAGAATCACACAGCCGGTGTGCCCGCTCCAGTGGTCCAGATCCTGCGCCGCATCGTTCTCCGGCAGATAGGGATCACCCGCATTGCCGAAGATACTTTCCACGAAATCGAGGTTGCTGACCAGGCTGGCAGGCGCAAAGAAGCGAGTCTCCATGCGGCGCTCACCGTCGGTGCCAGTCGCGGGGCAGACCAGGGGCCGCAGCAGCAGAGAAACAAACATCTTCGCGCGATCCGGCTGATTCGCGGTGAACGGCAGCGCAAGTACATCCTCAGGCGGTTCCAGTGCCTTGTTGAGCAGGGCGGCGAAGGCTTTCTTCGGAACCGTGATCTTATCGGCGGGGACCGGCAGGCCGCCTTCCACGATGTGAAAAATGCCCTTGGTAGTCCGCCGATCGCTCTTGGGGTTGTGGAGCATGCCCTGCGCCAGGCGGTACGACTTCAGATAGGGCGATGAGAACTCATCCTCACCAGCGGGCAGCGACAACGCGCGCGCCAGACCTTCGCGCTCCAGCACCAGGGTGTCTGCAGGCAGGCGTTTCAGCGTCATCCCCGGAACGTCGCTCAGATAGTTGTCGAGAAAAGCCTGAATCCGGGCATCCGCAGGACAGAGACGCCCGGCCAGCAACTGGTCTTTCCGATGGTGATTGCGCAGCAGAGGGAGCGCCAGTTCGAGGAAGGCAGGGTCTTTCGGATGCGCGCTGGTAGGCTGCCCGAGCGCAGCCAGCTTCAGGTCGATATACCGAAGGAGTTCCTCTTGTTCGGCGATCACACCGCTTGAATGCACTTGTAGCTCCAGAGTCTTCAGATGGAAGTTGCGAGGTGCGTCACGGAACCTGGCAAAACTCCAGATTAGCAAGGGGCTGAGCAAGCTGATCAGATACGCGCTCCTCGATTGCATCGGTCCCGCTCCCTGACGGTCACGGCGCTGAAACTGCGGCAGCCCGCTGGACATCACGCGGGGCTCAAGGTCGTTCTTAGGTCCCGGTCCCGCTCACGCTCATAAGAGCTTCATAGTGTTTCAGAGCCGTGACCGTCAGGGAGCGGGACAGATGCGGTCGGGGATCGCCTGGTTCAGCAGTCCGCTACGTTCCGACTACGATTCCGCCGTCCACCGGAATGACCGCACCATGAACAAAGGAAGCCGCATCGGATGCCAGCCA
>JAOAPO010000601.1 GCA_025462945.1 Bryobacterales bacterium | reverse complement strand
GCCGCAACGTCATGCTCGAGCCGCCCGTGAACGTCAGCGTGTACCACTTCGCGGGGCGCCTCCTCGCATTCGGCGAACAGTCGCTGCCCATTGAGATGGACCCGATCACGCTGGAATCCAAAGGCGACTACGATTTCAACGGGTCCATCAGCGACGTCTCCCCTTTCGCCGCGCACGCCAAGACGGATCCGGCCAGTGGGCATCTTCTAAACTTTGGCATTTCGTTCTCTGCTACCGAGCCGACCCTGAACGTCTACGAGTTCGACGCAACCGGCGAGATGCTGCGCCGCCGCCGTCACCCTCTCAAGTACCAGCATTCATTGCACGACTTCGGCCTCACGCCGAATTACGTCGCTTTCTACCTCAGCCCGTTGCTGATGAACTTCAGCCGTTTCGTGAACGAAGGCCTATCCGTGATGGAGTCGCTCTCCTGGGAGCCTGAGAAAGGCTCACGCATCCTGATTTCGCACCGATCTTCGAAAGCGGAGCCGGCATTCAGCGTCGAGGTAGGTTCCGGCTACTGCCTCCACGTCATTAACTGCCACGAAGAAGGCCGCCTGCTGTTCGTCGATGTGTTTGAGATGGAGCGCCCCATCTACGGCGAGTACCAGACCATCCCGAACTTATTCGGCACCGCCCCTGCCTGCCGCCCGGTGCGCTACATCATTGATCTGGACGCCCAGGCGCTGCGCGAGCGGATTGCCATGGACTACGACAAGTCGCCCGATTTTCCGGCGGTGGATGCGACTCGAGCAGGGACGGCACTCAACGATTTCTGGGCCCTGGGGATCGGCGAGTTCGACGCTTCCGGCCGTAAGTTCTTCGACGAACTGTTCCGCGGAAGCTGGTCGTCGGGCAACGTCTGTGACATTTACCGAGTGCCGCGGGGTCAGTACCTCGGCGGCGAACCCGTGGCCGTCTTCAACCCTGAGAATAAAGATCAGGCCGTCATCATCGTACAGCACCACATGCCGAAAGAAGGCCGAGCCGAATTCCTGCTCTTCGACGCCTTCGATCTCGCAGGCGGCCCGATCGCCAAGCTGCCCCTCAAACACAAGATCCACGCCGGTTTCCACTCAACGTTCGATTTCGCGGAGTAAGATCGCTTATGCGATCTCTGTTGTTGTTCGGGTTTTGCGGTGCCCTCGGTCTGTGGGCGAGCGATGCGTATCCGCCGCCGCGCTTCACCCAGGCCGAACGTGTCCGCAAGCTCGAAGCCGCCCTGCCTGAGATTGACCAGATCTTCAGGCGCTACGGCGTCGAACGCAAGATCCCCGGCATGGTGTGGGGAGTCGTAATTGACGGCAAGCTGGCGCACGTTGCCGCCTCCAACACCGCCTACGATGCCGACTCCGTCTTTCGTATCGCCTCCATGACGAAGAGTTTCACCGCGCTCGCCGTTCTCAAGCTGCGCGACGAGGGCAAGCTGTCATTGGAAGATCCGGTCGCAAAGTGGATCCCGGAGTTTGCGCGCATGGAGCTGCCCACCCGCGACAGCGCTCCCCTGCGCATCCGCAACCTGATGAGCCATAGCTCCGGTCTGCCGGAAGACAATCCATGGGGTGATCAGCAGCTCGCCGCATCAGACGCCGACCTGACCGAATGGCTGCGGCGCGGCATTCCCTTTTCCACGGCACCCGGTACCCGCTACGAGTATTCGAACTATGCCTTCGGGCTGCTGGGCCGCATCGTCACCAAAGCCTCGCGCGTGCGTTACGAGACTTACGTGCAGCGCGAGATTCTGCAAAAGCTGGGGATGGCTTCGTCGACGCTGGAGTATGCGAGCGTGCCGGCGGCGAAGCGCGTGAAAGGGTTTCGCCTGCAGCCCGACGGCACTTATCTGGAAGAGGCGCCACTGCCGCACGGCGTGTTCGGCGCGATGGGCGGAATGCTTACCTCCGCCAATGATCTTGGCAAGTATGTCGCGTTTCATCTCTCCGCCTGGCCACCTCGCGACGAACCAGAGAACGGCCCCGTACGCCGAAGCTCAGTACGCGAGATGGCCCACCTGTGGACGCCCGCGAATCTCACTGTCCGGCAAGGCCAGGCCACCGAGTCCGGCTACGGTTACGGCCTCCGCGTCAGCATCGACTGCCGCTTCGAACACATCGTTGGGCACGGCGGTGGATTGCCTGGCTTCGGGTCTTACATGATGTGGCTGCCGGACTACGGCGTCGGGCTATTCGCGATGGCCAACCTCACATACGTGGGTCCGTCAGCGCCGATCAGCGACGCGCTCGATCTATTGCAAAAATCCGGAGGACTGCAGAGACGCGAGTTGCCCGCCTCGCCAATTCTGAATTCAATGCGCGACCATATCGCGAGCCTGTGGAAGGCTTGGGATGACGGTGAGGCGAAGCAGATCGCGGCCATGAATTTCTTCCTCGACACCCCGGTCCCGCAGCGCCGGGCCGAAATGCAGAAGCTGAAGGATGAAGTAGGCCAGTGTTCCGAGCCTGGTCCAGTGATGGCCGAGAACTGGTTGCGGGGCCAGTCCAATATGAGCTGCGCTAACGGCACGGTGGGGGCGTTCTTTACGCTTGCCCCGACGACACCGCCGAAGCTGCAGCATCTCGAGTTCCGCAGGCTCGCGTCACCATCCATACGCATGGGCGCACCAACCGGCGCACCCGCCGGCGTCTCCTGCTCGCAGTAGCTACTGCAGCCTTTTCGCCACTAAGTCGAGATCCGCCGCCGCCGCACGCGCCACAATGATCGGAGGCGCGGTGACGTTGAAAACCTTCTGGATATGCAGGTCGGTACGCAAAGCTTTGAGCGTGTTCGATAACGTCGCCGCCGATGTGTCAGCAGGAAGCGCGAACACGCGAACTGTATCGAGGGCAGCCCCCTGAAGCTTGTACGGTTCCGATGATGTGCCCTTCGCCATGGCTGTCAGCAGCCACTCAATGGCCTCGAGTTCGGGTCCAGTGCCGCGCACAGTGAGTGCCTGATGCGAGGTGTAGTTGAAGATCCGCTGAACGTCAAGCACTGTCCGCAGCACGGTGAGGGTCTCCTGCATGCTCTGGATAGCACCGGCAGCCGGCAGGTCAAGATAATAGATCCGAACCACGTCCCTGTAATTTCGCGCTGACGGATTCTTCCGCTCCTGCTCGCTCGGCAACCAGCCCGCGGGCTTATCGAAGCGGTTCACGATGAATTCACACATGTCCACCTGCTCGACGAGCGCATCGACGTGAACCACTCCGTTCTCGATCGTGAGTATCTGCACGCCAACTACCGTCCGCAGGATGGTGGCAAGCTCCTGCACGTTGCGCGGGGCCAGTGCATTCGCGAGCTTAATATCGCGCACTTCAGCAAAGGCCGAAGCGGTGAGAACGACGAGCAGGGTCAGAGTTCGCATGCACCTCTGACGCATTGGCCCCTCGCCGCGTTGACTTACCTTTTAGCGAGAACGTCGCTGGCGTCCGCTTCCAGGACGAGCCGCTTCGCATCTTCGTCCAGAAGAAAACGTTCGCCCACCGCCTTCTCAGCCGCGGCTTTGACTGCAGCGACATAACCGGCGTGGTCCGTGTAGCGTTCTTCCAGCGAGAGCCGGTGGTCCCCGTTCCTGGTGCGCTCCGCCTTCGTGGTTGCGAACGGGATGAAGCCGCCGCTCAAGGTACACTGCTTGCCCTTGTCGAAACCCGTAGCCGTTGGATTCCACCCCAGATACGAGCCGAGCGGAGCTTCGCGCAGAACCGACGGCACGCCACCAACATCCGAGCCATCTTCATTCACTTTGGGGACCAGGGTGGTGATGATGCGCATAACCGTGGGCGGCTGCTTCGTGACCACCCCGGAGATGTCGTTGTAATTCACTTCGGCGCCGAAGTCATGATCCAGTACAGGGTTGATCAGGCCGTCAGGCGTGGGGTAACCCGGAATGGGCCTGAAGCCGATCGCTGCGCTGGTCGGCACTGCCAGCTCGTTGCGATCGAGGTGCGGGTAGCGACTTGGCGGCGGCTCGGTCCCGTTCGTGACCCACTCGACCAGCGCTTTGGTGAGTGCGCGCATCGTGTCGGATTCCGGATTTGGATTCGCCGGCAGAACGCAGCCATTGGGGGGTGCGGCAGCCTTCGTTGTGAAGCCTCCGCGACCTCCGCCGTGCCCGGTGCCGGGCATGAAGTATCGGCGAACGTTCGGCGGCAGTGGAATGTCCGCCTTGGCGTCCGTGCCGACCAGATTCGGCGACTCGCGAAGGTACCAGAACTCGAGCGCGCCAAAAGTCTCCAGCACCTTGGGGCACGTGTTCGTCGCTTTGCACCGGGTGAGCAGGCTGGCCGTCGGCCGCCGGCGCACCTTATCCGCATACTCGTTCCACCAGACCACGGCCTCGCTGCCAGGTTCGTTGACGCCCGCCGCACCACCGGGATTAGCGAAGCGGAGGTTCAGAACTAACTGACGGGCAGCGATATGGGGATTGACGCCATCCCAAACAATGCGCTTCGCCTCGTCCTGATTAAAGCCGAGATGGATGTAGCTGCGGATGAAGTTCCCCGACTGCGAGTTGCCGCGCGACATTGCCCAGCGAATCTTGCCGGCAACGGGATTGGCTGTGCCGGCGTCGTCCTTCTCTGCATAGCGGAGGAACGAATTCAGATCGCGCGTCGCAGCGTAACCGACGCCGAGGACGAGCGGATCTTTCGCGGTGAACACGAGCACGTATTCCGCTTCCGGATCGAAGCCGTCCTTCGCGCAAATCCGGCTCGGGTCGGGAGTGCCGGGAAACGGTACCTTCGTGCAATCCGCGAAAGCCCATGCAGTGCTGGCCACAGGCAGCGCAGTCCCGTTAGCGGACCTCTTCGTAAGCGAGGCCTTGGCAGTGTCGAGTGTGGCCGGCTTCTGGTACGCCAGTGCTACATACGGCGCAGCGGTGAAGTCGACCGTATTTGTTCCGTTGGGGATATTGATGAAGCGCTCACTCACCGGTCCGGTCACGCCAGGGACCGAGGGAACCGTGATGGACTGGATGCCGGGGCGAGGCTTCACGTCGGCCTGCCAGCCACTGACCACACTGACGTGGCCATCGGGCTCCACGGTGGGCGCGCCGTTACCGCGGTTCGGCACGCTGTAAAACAGAACGCCGCTGGCACGTGCCATATCGAGAGGCTTCACCAGGGCGAAGGTGGCCGTGTACTCCACCATGCCGTGTGCGTTCTTCGGAGCCTTCTCGATGTCCGTGACGATCGAGTTGTGCGCGTCCTTCGGGTCGAGTTCGCCTGTGAAGTGTCCGCTCAGCGTCTCATAGCCCGCTGCGGCATCGCGCTTTTCGATATCGAACTTCGTCAGGCGAGCCTGTGCAGCGCAGCAGGTGAGTACGAGTGCGGAAGCGAGAACACGGGGTAGCATCCCGGCCATTATATGGCTGTTTCAGGAGATTTCGTGAGCGTCCAGAGAATGGTGGCGCAAAGCAGCGGAATCAGCCCGAAGCCGATGAAGACCGGCGTGTACGAGTAGTGCTCAACGGCCCAGCCCGTAAGCAACGTAAATACCATGCCGCCAAAGCCCGAGCCCATGCTGGCAAGACCGTAAACACTGGCCACGGCGTTCTTCGGAAACACGTCGGCAGGCAGTGTCAACATGCTGGCCAGCGCCCCCGTGTAGCCGGTCATCGCAACCGACACCCACGCGATCGCCAAAGCCGCACTGGGAGCGAGTACAGCCGGAATCGCCGCCATCATCAGAATGGCGAATACCGTAATTGAACTCTTGCGGGCGACCGTTACTTCCATGCCGCGGCGGACGAGATAGCCCGAGAACCAGCCCCCCAGAATGTTGCCCGAACCCGCCACGAGGAATGGAATCCAGGCGAACTTGCCGATCTGCGCCATGTCGAAGTGTCGCGCCGTTTTGAGGTATTCAGGAAACCAGAACGTGTAGAAGTACCACACGGGATCGAGGAAGATCTTGGCGAAGGTAAAGCTCCAGACGAAGCGGGTCTTGAAGAGTTTCCATGCGCCGGGTACGGGCGCCATCACCTCGTCCACCACGGTGGGCGGAGTCTTGTAGGTCGGCCACCAAAACCCCAGCCAGACAAAGCCGAGCACGCCCACCACAACGAAGGCGTACTCCCACCCGAAGCGCAACAGAATCCATGCAACCAGTGGTGGCGCCAGAATCGACCCTGCTGCCGAGCCGGAATTGAAGATACCCGATGCCATGGCTCGTTCCCCTTTTGGGAACCACTCCGCCACAATGCGAATGGCTGCGGGCCAGTTCCCCGCTTCACCGGCACCCAGCAGGAAGCGGAAGATCCCCAGGCTCACCGGCCCTCGTGCGAACGCATGAAGAATAGCCGCAGCGGACCACCACGCGATGCAGAGCGCATAACCCAGCCTTGTTCCCAACCGGTCGATCAGCGGACCGGAGACCCCATTCATCACCGTGTAGGCGAGCAGAAAGCAAAACACAACGCGCGAGTACGTGACCGCCGACATGTGAAACTGCTCGCGCAAGACCGGCGCGGCCACCGAAAGCGTCTGGCGGTCCAGATAATTGATGAGCGTCGCAAGGAAGGCGAACGTGATCATCAGCCAGCGGTTTCGGCTAAGGCCAGTCGAGGCTGTACCGGGCTTCTGTACTAGACTTTCTTTCATGCAATCCTTTCGTCGCGGCGTATTCATTATGTCCCTGAGCCCGGAGCGCCAGTGAGATTTGAAGTTCGTATATTCCCTGATCGTGAATCCGCGGGTGCCACGGGCGCGGGCATGGCTGCGGCCATCATCCGGGAGACTCTGAAGCACCGCGATCTGATGTCTGTAGTCTTCGCCTCAGCGGTCTCACAGGACCCCTTCCTCGCGGCGCTTCGGAACGAGCGCGATATCCAGTGGCATCGCATCACGGCGTTCCACATGGATGAGTATGCCGGGATGTCAGCTGATCACCCGGCGAGCTTCCGCCGCTTCCTGCGAGAGAAGCTATTCGACCATGTGCCGGTCGCCCAGTTTCATCAGCTGGACGGCGAGGCGCTCGATCTGCACCGCGAATGCGGGCGCTACGCGGGGCTGTTGGAAAGCGCGCGGCCGCAGCTGGCCATCATGGGCATCGGCGAGAACGGGCACGTGGCGTTCATTGACCCGCCGGTCTGCGATTTCAAAGAGCCCGCTCTGGTGAAAGAGGTCGAACTCGACGATGTCTGCCGGATGCAGCAGGTTCACGACGGCGCCTTCGCGAAGCTGGAAGATGTTCCGAAGCGCGCGTTGTCGCTGACCACCAAAACGTTCCTGCGGATTCCGAACGCGCTGGTGTTCGTCAACGGCGAGCACAAGGCCGCGGCCGTGCGCGATACGGTTGAGGGCCCGATTACCGAAGCGTGTCCGGCTTCCATCCTGCGCAGGCACCGCAATGCAAGTTTGTTCCTCGATCCCGGAGCTGCGTCGTTACTGGGTTAAGCGAATCGACCGGACGATACGTCCGAGCGTGGGCTCCAGCTTTGACGCCTGCGCCTGCGGCACCACGAACACCAGATAGAAGAGTCCCTGGTCGGTGGCGACGGTGACCAGCGCGTCCTGTTCGACGCCTCCGTACGGCGAGTTCCCGTTGAGTTGGGTCTGCAAAGCATCGCGGTTGTCCACGCGAATGCGCACCGGGCTCGCAGCGATCTTCATCGCGGGATCGCCCGACCGGAGCTGAGCGATCAGAGCCTGCGTATCGCGATTGAGATCGACTCCATTGTTGTTCTGCGGCTTGTAAAAGCTGATCACCGCGCCGAGCCCTACGCCCCGCTGAACCATGCCGTTCGCGGGCGCAAGCGTCACCGTCGCCGTGTTCTCGCCATAGACCTGCCAGTTATCCGGATACTGCAATGAATAGCCCTGGCCGCGAAGTGTTCTCAGGCCGTTGGAAACCGAGGTGTCCGGAGGGCCGGCAGGCGCATTCGTCGTAGCGGCTCCGTTAACAGCAGCCGCCTTTGGCGCCACCTTGGGCAGCTTCGCAACCTCCGCTTTCGCTCGCGCGAAGTCACCCGTGTTGAAGCCGTAGCTGCGGACCGGAAGCGTTCGCACCTCCTCATCGATAGCCGTCTCACGGTTCACCGGATTCGGGTGATCGCTGAGGAACTGCGGGCCGGAACGTCCGCCCTGCTCATTCAGCTTGGCGAAGAAGCGCGCCATCTCTTTCGGGTCGTAACCCGCCTCTGCCATCAGGTGAGCACCCAGCGCATCAGCTTCCGTTTCCGCCTCGCGCGAAAAGCTCAGCAGCACCGAGTTCGCGCCTAAACCGATACCCGCCTGAGCGAGTTGGCCCATGATGGAGTTGTTGCCGGCAGCGGCTCCGGCCAGACCAGCAATAAGGCTGATGCCCGTCGCCTTCGAAGCCTGATGGGTCCCGTGTCGCAGGATCACATGGGCGAGTTCATGGCCCATCACGCCGGCCAGTTGAGCCTCGTTATCGACAGCGGCGATCAGGCCGGAGTGGATGAACATCGGGCCGCCCGGCAGTGCGAACGCGTTGATGCTTGGGTCGGCCACGAGTGTGAAAGAAAAAGGGAAGCCACTTGCGGTAGCTTCCCTGGTCCCGGCCACGCGTCCGCCCACCTTGGAGACATAACTCTGCAGAAAGGCGTTCGGCACCACCTGCTTCTCCTGCTTCACCTGGTTGGCCGCTTCGATGCCCATCTGAATGTCCTGTTGTTTGCTGAACAGGTTCAGAAGCGCCGGCCGAAGAGGCGAGCCTGGTTTACGCGCGGCAACCGCCGAGGTGGCGATCAAAGTCGAAAGCAGGAGGAGGCGTTTCATATAACCATTTTATTTGGCTGCGTAGGTTTTTGAAAACTGGTTTCGCGTATTCGTAACCGTGAAGCTGCCATCCGCCCGGGCCGAAACCTTGATCAGGAAAGCAGGACCGTTGTGACCGCCACCACGTCCAAAGCCGCCACGTCCGCGGCCACCGGCTGCGGGCGGCGGAGCATCAGCCGGCTGCGGGGGCGGATTGATCGCTGCGGCCATAGCGGCGGGCTCTTCAACATTGGCGATAAAGCGTCCCGGAGCGTTGTATTCCGTCCCGCCCGCGAAGGCCCAGTGAAGCTGCCAGATATCTTCCAGACCGGGTGAACTGAACAGCGTGTTCATCGTCTGCGGAACGCCGCCCTTGCGCTGTCCGTTATGCATGATCGCCACGCGCGGATGCAGCGCGTGAACCAGAGTCGCCGAGCCGGACTGATCGATGCCGTGGTGGCTGGTCAGATACAGATCCACCGTGCCGATCGGGTTGTTCGGGCACATCAGGTCTTTCTCTACATTCCAGGTGAAGTCGCCCAGGTTGATCGTGCGGAATTTTCCGTAGGTGAAAAGCAGCCCGACGGAATTGGGGTTGTCCGGGTCGATACGCGACTCGTCGCGAGGCTCGAAGCCTGCGCAGAAAGGATTGGCCTTACCGGCTCCGGGCAGCGGTGTCTTCAGAACCTTGCTGTGTGACGTTACTACCAGAACATCGGTGCCAGTCACCGGAATCTTATCGCCGGGCTTCACGATCGTCCGCTTGTTAGCGGTCAGTTCCTCGTACAGCTTCTGGAATGTCGCAACTACAGGACGATCCATTTCGATGCTCGTGCCGTGATCGATGAAATGCTTGACCGGGATGGCCTTCACCAGCGCTTCCACGCCGCCGATGTGGTCACTGTGATAGTGAGTCGAAACCAGGTAATCAATTTCTTTCACCCCCGCTTCCTTCAGAACGGCCATGATGCGATCGTGGTCGCGCTCGCCCGGGCTACCGGTGTCGATGAGTATCGACTGCCCGGACGGCAACATATAAAGGGTGGAGTGCCCGCCCTCCATATCCATGTAGTACATATCGAGGGTCTTGCCGGATGAGGCAGACGGCTTGGTGGCATTCTGGGCGAACGCGGCAACGCCCAACAGGGCTGCCAGCGACGCGAGGGTGACTAGTTTCATAGGCTGCTATAGATGATATCCGCTCACCGCCTGGATGTTCACCCGAACTTTTCCATGCCGAAAGCGTCAAAGCTTCCATGCGTTCGTTCTTGCTGCTTGCCTTCTCGCTGAGCTCTTTTGCACAAACACCGCCAGAGCCGAAGTACGGCTATGAGGTCGCATCCATCAAAAAGGCCGATCCCGCTGAGCGAAGCGTTCGCATCGGCCCCGGCCCTCAGGGTGGCCTGCGGACCACGAACACCAGTCTCATGACGCTGATTACTTTTGCATACGACGTGCGAGATTATCAGGTACTCGATGCGCCGGGCTGGGCAAGGCCGGGCTGGGTAAAATCTGAAGGCTTCGACGTGAGCTTCACACCTGACAAGCCGGAAGCCCTACCCAAGCCGGGGGAGGCGACCGCAGCCGCAATGCAGCCCATGATGGAACGCCAGCAGCAGCGGATGCAGGCTGTTCTTCGCGACCGTTTCGGTCTGCAGTTGCGAGTAGAAACTCGCGAGCTTCCCATCTACGCCATCGTGCAGGCGAAGGGTGGCAGCAAGCTGAAATCAGCAGCAGCTTCCGGCAAAGGACCCAGCATGCAGACCAATCCTCAAGTCGGAGAAATGACCGCTGTCGGCGCGAATATGCGGATGCTGACGAACGTCTTTTCCGGGATCCTCAAGCGTCCGGTGGTGGACGAATCAGGGGTGGACGGGACCTTCGATTTCAAACTGCAGTGGAAGCCCGATGCCTTCGCAGGCGGTCCCGAGAATCCACAAATCGAAGCACCGGCCATCCAGCTTGAGGGTGCGTCAATATTCACCGCTGTCAGCGAGCAGCTCGGCCTGAAACTGGAGCCGAGGAAGGGCCCGGTCAAAGTCTACCTGATAGTGAAGGCCGAGCGTCCCACCGAAAACTAGGCGTCCGCTCACCTGCGCCGCGTCGGCTGAGACCTACGTCAAGAACGGCACGTCGTGCCCCAGGATCGTCTCAACGAGGTACTAACTGGGCATCTTCACAATCGCCAAAATGCGCTTGACTCCGAATAACATCGTGGATACTATTGCGACACCTCACCGCCGATAGATGAGAGTTCGCACTCGAAGAGGATCCGAATGTCACGCTCGTTCGCCTGGGTTGGGTTTTGTTTAGTGCTCTCTTTTGAACTGGCGTCTCTCCCGGTTTATGCACAACTGGGAACTGCCACCATCTCTGGCGCTGTCATTGACAGCACAGGTGCCGCAGTTAGTGGCGCCTCGATAACTACCACCAACGCAGACACAGGCTTTCGGCGTGAAACCGTGTCGAATACCCTCGGTGAATACAGCATCTCGGGCCTTGCTCCCGGAACTTACGACGTTCAGGTGGAGTTCAAGGGCTTCAAGAAAGCGGAGCAAAAAGCACTCACACTCCAGGTAGATCAGAACGCGCGAATCGACGTAACTCTCGAAGTCGGCCAGGTTACGGAGAGCATAGAAATTGAGGGTCAGTCCGCTCTGGTCGACACACAAAGCGCGACGCTCGGCGCAGTCATTGACACTCAAAAAATCCTGTCACTGCCCCTGAACGGGCGCAATTTTGCCCAGTTGGCGCTTCTGGTTCCTGGCGTCAATACCGGTGCGCCCGGTGCCGGTGGTGCAGAAGGTTTCTCCGCGGCCGGGCTACGAGCGAATCAGAACGCGTTCCTCATCGACGGAACATCGAACTCCGATGCCTTTCAAAACCGAATCACCGTTCGGCCCAATATCGACTCCCGGCAGGAGATCAAGATCCAGACCAATAACTAGTCGGCCGAGTTCGGCAAGGGTGGTGGCGCTCAGGTGAACGTGGTCACGAAGTCCGGCACGAAAGAGTTGCACGGTGGCCTTTGGGAATTTCTCCGCAACGACGCGTTCCAGGCCCGTCGCTTTTTCGACCGCAACTCACGCTCGTTTCCCTGCGATTCCAGCGATCCCAATATCAACACCCGCGCGGCCTGTGCACCGCCGTTCAAACAGAATCAGTTCGGGTTCAACCTCGGCGGACCAATGATCCTGGTTCCGAAGGGAGCTGGTGGACGCAAGACGTTCTTCTTCACCACCTATGAAGGCTTCCGCCAGACACGAGGGAACGCGACACTTGCCACAGTGCCAGGTGATGCTCAGAAGCGTGGCGATTTCAGCCAGAACCTTCTGACGGCTTCCACCGGTGCGGATGCGCTGGGGCGAACATTCCGCAGGGGGCAGCTGTTCGAGCCCCTTAGTTCGCGCCAGGTGACCGATGCCTCAGGGCGCACCAGATTCGTACGGGATCCATTCCCCGGCAACCAGATTCCATCGAGTCGTTTCGATCCCGTCGCCAGAAAAATGCTCGACAGCCCCGGGTTCATTCCTGCGCCCAACACCGCGGGAACGCTGGGCGGTAATGGGAATCCAAGCCAGAACTTCTTCGACGGTCGCTCCACAACTTCCAACTTCGACCAGTTCAGTGCACGTATCGATCATCAGTTCTCGCCCAACGACACAGTGTTCGGACGGTTCAGCTTTCAGGATTCCAACGGGTACTCGCCGAATACCTTCCCGGGGTTTGGACTTCAGGATAACCAGCGGCAGTTAAATGTAACAACCAGTTACACCAAGGTACTGACACCCTCGATGATCAATGAGTTCCGCTTCGGGTACCAAGGCTGGTTTCAGATTACCGGGGCCGAGGATTACCTCGCCGGAAAGAACTGGCTGGCAGACTTCGGGATTCGGGGCCTTGAGTATGCGACGGAGGCTGGCCTGATCGGGTCTCCGGCCGTCAGTGTGACCGGCTTCTCGGCCTGGGGTAATGGCAGTGGCCCGAACAAAGCCCGTAACCATACCTTCCAGCCGATCGAGGTCTTGTCGTTCAACAAAGGCAAACACTTCATCAGAGTCGGTGGTGAACTGCGAGCTGTCGTCATCGACCAGACCCGGCCCGATACCTCCCGAGGAAGCTTCACCTTCGATACCGCGGCATGGACGGGAATCGACGGCGTTGGGAACACCGGCAATGAACTGGCCGCCTTCGAACTGGGCCTCGCAAGACAGAAAGCCAGGGTGGTTAGCGACTTCCAAACGAACTACCGCACGCGCGAATGGGGTGCGTTTATCCAGGACGACTACAAGGTGTTCCGCAATCTGACTCTGAACCTCGGCTTGCGCTACATGTACTTCACGCCGCCATATACGACCGACAATAAGTATGGGTCCTTCGTGTACCCCGCTCAGTGCCCCAGCTATGCGGCCTGCTCCACACAGTTCGTCGGCTTTATGACGAAGGACAGCCCCTACGTTCCATTTCACGGCGTCGCGGGCAAAGACCTGCCTCGTTCACTTACAAAGACGGAGAAAAACGACTTCGGCCCTCGCTTCGGATTCGCCTGGCAGCCGTTTGGAAAGCCACACACCGTAGTTCGCGGCGGCTACGGGATCTTCTACGACACAGTCGGACTCAACGTCTACGGGGATTCGCTCTTGAACTATCCGCGCGTAGTCGAGGAACAACTGAACCTCGGCCTGCAGCAAAATGGACCTCCACCCGCCGAAAGCTTCATCGGGTTCCTCGTGCGCAATCCCGGCCTTGGCCCGGGCCCCATCGCGCAGTTCGAGCCTGGTCCCAACGGGTTCCCGCCCGACTTCCACAACGCCTACGTCCAGTCCTGGAACTTCGGCATTCAGCATCAGCTTCCCGGCCAGATGTTGATCGAGGTTGGATACGTTGGAACAAAGACAACCCGGTTGGAGCGGCAGGAGCAAAGCAATACAGCGGAGCCGCTTGGGTTCCGCGCAACGATCCCTGATTTGACGAACAACACCAGCATCCCGACCAATGTTGGTTCCGGGGGTCGAAATCAGTTCCGCCGTCTTGTGCCGTTCACCAAAGAAAACGGGATCATTGTTCCCCTTGGCAATGTGTTTCTCGAAAGCAGTACGGGGTTTGCGAACTACAACGGCGGCACCGTGCGCTTCGAGAAGCGAACTACGGGAGGCCTGACGTTCATCACAACCTACGCTTTCTCGAAAGCGTTCTCTGACGCGCCGGGCTTTGGTGGCGGAGGCGCTGGCACGGGTGGCCGCATCCAGAACGTGCTCGATCGAAAATCGGAGAAGGGCCTTGCGGAGCTCCATCACAAACACCGCTTCACCACCGCCGCTGTCTATGAGTTGCCATTCGGTAAAGGTCGCCGATTCGGAGCGGGTGCAAGTGGAATCGTCAACCACGTGATCAGCGGCTGGGGGCTGGACGGAATCCTCACGCTGCAGTCGGGCTATCCGATGAGCATCGTCAGAGCGGGCGATCCCGGTGCGGTCGGAACCAACAGCGCTTTGCGTCCTGACCTCGTCTGCGCTCCCGACCTTCCGCGCGGGCAGCAGACAGTCGACAAGTTCTTCAAGACCGAGTGCTACGTGGCTCCCGAGGCGCTGCTTACCGGCGACGTCCGCTACGGAACAGCCGGCCGATCGACCGCCATGGGTCCCGGCATCATCGGTACTGACCTGTCAGTCCGAAAGCTGACCAGCAGTGGAGAAAAAGCACGCGCGGAGTTTCGAGCAGAATTCTTCAATGCCGCTAATCACGCGAACTTCGCTACGCCGAACCGGAATCTCGGGGACGGTAACTTCGGGCGGGTGACTGATACCGCCGATCCGAGGATCATCCAGTTTGCCCTGAAGATCTTGTTTTAGATAACTATCACCGCCAGCCGAAATATTCCGATAAACTATCAAGCGATTGACTCCGGTCTAAGAGTGGATCTTAGACCGAGGAGGTGCCACGATGCACACCGGTAACATTCTCGCCCTTATGTTTGTGGCCACTTCCGTGGGCTGCGCACAGGAGGCTCAGGAGAAGACGCAATTCTTCGAGACTCGTATTCGTCCCGTTCTCGCCCAGAATTGCTACTCCTGCCACACCGACAGCAAACTCGGTGGGTTGCGTGTGGATTCCCGCGTCGCTCTTCTGCAGGGAGGTAAGTCGGGACCGGCGATCGTTCCCGGCCGTCCGGAGGAGAGTCTGCTGCTGAAGGCCGTGATGCAGGTCAATCCTCAGTTGAAGATGCCAATGGGCGGCACAAAGCTGAAGGACAAGGAAATCGCTGACCTGAAATATTGGGTCCAGACGATGGCCGCATATTGGCCAGCGGATGCTGTCAAAGCAACACCGGCGGCGACCCAGACCTCGTTCACAATCCGCCCTGAGCAACGGCAGTTCTGGTCCTTTCAGCCGCTCGCAAAACCAGCGATTCCCGCAGTGACAGACAAGAGCTGGGTACGAAACAACCTGGACGCTTTCGTGCTGGCCAGGCTGGAAGAGAAACATCTTAAGCCTGTAGGGCAGGCTGACAAGCGCACGCTGATTCGTCGCGCTTCTCTGGACCTGGTTGGACTGCCGCCCACCCCCGAACAGGTCGATGCATTCCTGTCTGACAAATCTCCCGATGCCTTCGCCAAGGTTGTCGACCGTCTGCTTGCCAGTCCGCAGTATGGCGAGCGTTGGGCGCGCCACTGGCTGGACGTGGCACGGTACGCCGATGGAAACGGCCGGGGCGACGGCCGCCCTGTGTTCCTGGGATACGGCATGGCCCGGGACGGTTACGCCAATACGTGGCGGTACCGTGACTGGGTCGTGAAGGCGCTCAATGAGGACCTCCCTTACGATCAATTCGTCAAGGCCCAGATCGCCGCGGACCTGCTGCCCGAGAAGGATCGTGCCCGCATGCTGCCCGCCCTTGGGTTCTTCGGAATCGGACCCTGGTTCACCGGCGATGACGTGGTCTTCGTGGAAGCGCGCGCGAACGAGCGTGACGACAAGATCGACGCACTGGCCAAAGGCTTCCTGGGCCTGACCGTCACCTGCGCCCGCTGCCACAACCACAAGTACGACCCAATCTCTCAAAAGGACTACTACGCGCTTGGCGGCGTCTTCGGCAACTCCGGCTTCTGGGAGTACAACCTCGCCTCGGAGAAAGAGGTGGCGGTCTACCAGGCACAACGCAAGAAGGTCAAGGCGGCCGAGACCACGTTGCAGGAGTACGCCGACGCGGCGGCAATCCGCGTCGCGCAAACCCTTGCTGAACAGATACCGGACTACATGCTCGCGGTCCGTGCAGTCGCGCTGAAAGATCCCAAAGCCGATCTCGACAAGGTGGCAGCAACTCAAAAGCTGGATGCTGAAACTCTCCGGCGCTGGCACAAATACCTGACCGCTACGGACAAACTGCATCCGTATCTGAAAAGCTGGGATGCCTTGATGGCTGCTGGCGGAGGTACTGACGCGGAAGCACGAAACAGTTCAGAGGAGTTTCGTGACCTGGTGCTCAAGGTCATCCCGGAAAAGATGGCCGTCATCAAGGGCAATCAGGAAATGGTG
>JAOAPO010000594.1 GCA_025462945.1 Bryobacterales bacterium | reverse complement strand
TCACGACCTGCACGGTCAGAGGGCTCTTCTCGACCGAACCGGTGCGCTGATGGGCTTCCGCATCGCATTTCGCGCCGACTTGACTGCGCGCCTGTGCTTTCCGGAGACACCCGATTCCGTCGAAGGGCTTCACTCTCTGCGTGCCGGCTGCGAATACTGGTTCCGCAACATTCACGGGGACCAACTCGCCGCCGCTCCGACTTCAAGTCTTCTGCGGCACTTTCTGCTCCTGCTGAAGCGTTTCCGGATCCCAGCGACGGCCCTCAGCGTCCGAGCGTCGCCTCCTGAATCAAAGAAGGCCGACGTTGCTGGCGAAACAGTGACGGCCATCCAGGCTGCATTCGGCATGAGCGTCCCGATTGTTCCCACCGGCACTCGCGCTGGACGCGCTGCGGCTTACCTCTTGATTTCGCTGAATTCAAAAAGGCCTTGCCTGCGCGGGCATGGCGCCTCGATGCTGTGGTTCCACAGCGTCATGCTGGCCGCGTGGGTCTGGCTTGAACACCTAAAGGAGAACTCCATTGCAGTTTGACCCTCCCGACGCCCATATTCGCCTTGACCTATCCGGCATGCCCGCGGTGTACACGCCGAGGCAGCTGCAGCAACGCGCAGATCAAATGATCGATGAAATCGAGGACCTGCTGCAGCTCAAGGATCGATTGATCCACTCCAGGCTGCGCTACCGCATTTCAGTCGACGTTGAATCCGGCAAGATCAAGCACCTCCTCTTGTTGGACCTCACTCCCAAGGAGTCTGCTCAGTTCGACCTGTTCTGGGGAACGTTGGACCACCACGCGTTGCAGAAAGCTCTGACCACAGACTCGCACACGCTGGTTGATGCGTTTCGAACGGCGCCGCAGTTGCGCGACCGCGCCGTGGTCCAGTTGGCAATGCGTAATGCAGCGGCCGTGAGGAACTGCGCCGCCCAAAGCGTTCCAGCCATGGATTGCGACGCGCACGCTTACCTGAAGAACCGGCGGCGGAGGTTCAATGGCCGTGTCTCCGGCATTCCATGGCAGTTGGAGCTGGCGCACGTCGGATTCGAATGGGATTGCACCCCAACCCGGATGCAGGCGCGGATCTGCCGTGAGCGCGATGGGTTCTCGTTGCGCCCACTGAAAACGCAAGCCTCGGCGATCCGCGGCAATCCGCGCCTGAAGATGGAATTGCCTGCAGATCTCGATGCGCTGGCAGTGCTCGATCACGCCGCTCACACGGGCGTACCCCAATGGATCCTCGTCCGCTTGGCGCGTGATCCTGGCGACACAGAACCTTCGCGCGCTGATTTCTTGCAGTTCGAGAAGCCCGATGCGGAACCGAATTGAGACCGCCTTAAAGAAATGGCGCTGCCCCGGCTCACTTGGCAGGTCCGCCGCCGTCCTCCGAGGATCGAATGCCGAACATCGCCGCCGCACTGAAATCTGAGATATCCCGCATCGTGCGGAAGAGGTTTAGGGGTGAAGCCGAGGACATCAATAAGGCTTCGATTCAGCACCGCTCGCATATCGCGGCCTTTGCGTCAGCCGCGTCGAGATACTCGAGCGCCAACTGAAGCGGCTCCAAAAATGGACGCGGAGAGATCAGGCTCGAGCGGTTCGGGCGACCCCGCTGACGCGGTGCAGCGTCGCTTCAGCGCGAAGCGGCTGCCTGCTACACGCAAGAAGCCTGGCCTTTCTGAAGCGGATTTCGTTGAACTGATCTGCGTCACTGGCCAGTCCCTCTACAACTGGGAGTCCGGTGAGGGCCTCCCGCGAGCGAAGCAGTTGAATGCCATTGCTTCCGTGCTTCGAGTCGGGAAGCGAGAAGCTGCGGCGAGGCTCGAAGTCATTCGAGAGCTTCGCGAGCAGAAGCAGCTTTACTTCGACTCTGAATTCGTTGGCACGACCGTGGTGAGCTTGTCCTAAGCCGAAGTACGAAAGGCGCACGAGGCACTGACGCTTGAAGCTGGCCCGCACCCCCGCAGCTGACCTGTGGCCGGGATCGCTCGCTTACACGGGGGGTCGCAACCGAACCAGCTCGGCCGCTATATCAGCCCGCCCTCGGCTCCAGCCTTGCAAACGGCTGTCGCACTGGCGACGGCCTGTCACTTTGCGTTCGCGACCTGTTTCCTCGGCGACGCGCAGCGGGATGGGACATTGACTGGCCGTGCCGCCGCGATACTCTTACTGCAGGAGTGTTGGATGAATCCAGTTCTTGAACAAGCTTTGGTCACGGCCCGGTTTTCGCTTCGCCTCTACCTGGCACCCCTCGTAGGTGCAACTCGGGGCGCCTTGCACGAGGTGCGCCGCGTTCGGCGCCAGATGGAGCGTGAGCAGCGCAGGCGTCGTGCGCAACATCTTCGGGAGACACGGACAGAGTGATGATCACAGGCATGGCTTGCTGCCTTTGCTGCCGGTGGAGTTCTCTGCGGGTGGATTCCTGCTTCGCATCTTGGACACATCGGGCCGTTACGGCACGGCCGCTTTCCGCCAAGTGACATGATGCGTCTGCTGTTCCTTGATTTCGATGGCGTCCTACACCCGCCCCTACGACTCCCGGCGCGTCGCTCCCCTTCGAGTGGGTTCCGGAGCTAGCCGCGCTTCTTGTAAAGGCGGCGGACCTGGCCATCGCCGTGCACTCGTCGTGGGTGGAGAGGTATCCGCTCGAGGAGCTGAGGGACTTTTTCGGCC
>JAOAPO010000580.1 GCA_025462945.1 Bryobacterales bacterium | reverse complement strand
TTGCGGCCGTCATAGACCTTCGGAATGAAGATTGGCCCACCGATGCTCGCCGCTTCCACGTGCTGGCGCTGGACCGACTCGCCCCGCGCGGTGGTCCCCCAGAAGAAACCCTTCGCGTTCAGTTTTTCGTGCCGTAACTGCAGCATCGCTGTGCCGTGCAGGGCATTCGACCCCGACTTAGTAGTGAAGTTCAAGACTCCGTTCGACGCGCGGCCGAATTCCGCGGAGTAGGCGGACGTCTGAACTTTAAATTCCTCAACCGCTTCGGCGCTTACGACACGCATCTGCGGATCATTGCGGCGTTCGCTCATTGATTCCGCACCGTCGACAAGGAGGCTGGCACCGTTAGACTGACCTCCCGCGATACGCGGCGCCCCGCCGACAGTATCGGGGTCGCTCGTCAGGTTCATCGCAACTCCGGGCGCCAGACTGGTGAACGCAACGTTGCTCCGCAAACCGCCGTTAATGAACAGCGGCAGTTGCTGGATGGCTTTGTTGTCCACAACGGTGCCGAGATCGCTCCGGTCGGTCTGTAACAGCGGAGCTGAGGATTCCACCTGAATCGTTTGCTGGACATCGCCCACTTGCATCTGGATGTCGAGCCGAGACGTAGTGCTTACCTGCACGACCACATTGGAAGCTTCCGCTCTACGGAAACCGTCTTTCTCAGCCAAGACGTTGTAGCGGCCTGCGGTCAGAGAGAGAAATGTGTAGCTGCCCGAATTGTCAGTTGCAACGGTGGTTTTTTGGCCATTGGCCGGATTGGTTAGGGTTATCTTTGCAGCAGGAACGATTGCTCCTGAGGTATCAAGCACCTGACCGGTGATCGTCCCCCGGTCCTGGGCGTGCAACAGCGTGGTAAGGGCCAACAGGGCTATAACAGCGTATTTCCTACAGTTCACATTTTCTCCTGAAGGCGAGCTTCGGTGGCGAGACCGGAAGAGATTCCGAGCATATGCGAGCAAGTTTATATAGCTTCCTTCCAGTAAACAATGACTCACTCCAACCACGAGCGCATAGTTCAAATGAACTATGCTGACCCCAACACCACTCGCGAGGCGGGGCATCCGAGGTGGTCCAGTTGAACTATGCCGCTGCTGGCAAGTGTCGGATACATTTAGAGGTTGGTCATTTGGCCGGTCGCCTCGATGTCTCGTAAGATTGCAAAAGCGTTCTCTTGGACCGTCGGCCTATCGCTCGTGAGCGGATTAGCTGCAGGCTCCTTTTGGGTGCGCTCCCGCCAATCTCCAGCCACAGCGACCATCGCACTCATACCGCAGACAGCGGGCGCGATGCTGTGGGAGGTGGAGCACACCGGTGCAACGGCTGCGGCTGAAAAGTTGAAATATCACCTTTACTGGAATGCTCCGACTTCCGAATCGGACGTGGCAGGACAGGTTTCGCTGATCGAACGCGTGTCCCGAGGCAACTACCAGGGGCTGATCCTGGCACCCAACCACCCACTCGCAATGCTCGCGCCGATCCGGCACGCGCTCACGGCAGGTCTTCCGGTGGTCATCGTGTCCGCGCAACTCGACCTTCCCCCGGAAACTAACCTTGGCTATATCGTGAACGACGACGAAAAAATGGGAGAACTCGCCGCAGTTGAAATTGCGAACGCCCTCCACGGGAGGGGCTCTATCGCGCTCGCAGGCATCGGACGTTATGCACCGGGCATCAAATCCCGAGTGCTGGGGGCAGAGAGACTGTTGGCGAGCCGCTACCCGGATATAGCCGTAGTCAGCCGCATGGGCGCCGCGTTTAACACAACGCTGGCTGAGGAGTTTACGACCGCAACGCTAGACTCGAATCCTCGCCTGGGTGCTGTCCTGAGCTTCACGGCGCCATCGACCAAGGGCGTGCTCGCAGCTTTGAAGAACCGAGGTATGCAGCGCACCGTAAAGCTCGTCGCATGTGAGCAGGACACGGAGCTGGTAGGGTACCTGAGTAGCGGGGAGGTGACGGCTGTAGTTGCACAGAACACTTACCGTATGGGGTACGAAGCTGTCGGTCTTATCTCAGGAGTACTCAAAGGAAAGCCGATGCCAGCGTTGTCCGTTGTACCGCCTGTCGTGATCACACGAGCGAACCTGAGCTCCGTCGAGGCGATCGCCCTGACGAGTTATCCCAAATGAGACACGTATGGCCTACCCTCTGTTGAAGCGAGGTGTCCGACGCCGGTTCATCACCACGTGCATCAGCACATTCGTGGTGGTCATAATACTTATAGGTGCGTGGCGCCTCCGCATAACGCGGCCGGGCTACGGCCTTCCGTTTACCCCGCATTTCGGGCCTGGCGAGAAAGCGCAGTGGACGGCTCTGGGCGGGGTGTGGGAGGTATTGGGCAATTCCATTCGTAACGACGCGAATGACCGCGGCGCGAAGATTATCACTGGCTCGCCGCACTGGAAGGATTACCGTGTCGAGAGCGACGTGCAGCTTCTTGGATCAGGTAGCGTGGGGCTGCTGGCGAGGGTCAGCGAGGCGGAGGTGGGCGAGAACTCATACAAGGGGTACTGGGCAGGCGTCCGCACTGGCGATAACAGCCTCGTCCTTGGTGTTTTCGACTTCGCTTATCATGAAGCCGCCAAGGTCGTTCTGCCCGAAAGGGTGCGTCCTTTCCGCTGGTACCACGTCAGAATGCAGGTCGCGGGCTGCCGAATCACCGCATGGGCGACAGCACCGGGGATGGATGCGATGAAAGTGGGTCCGGTCACGGACCCTGATTGTTTTCCGGCCGGCAGCATTGGTCTTCGATCGAATGGAACCGGCGGCGTTTGGCGCAACATCAGCGTCTTGCCTGTGAACGGCGCCGAGCCACCGCCCAGTGAGGGCAGCAAGTCACCCGGAGCGGCCTCTTTGGTCGCGCTGCCGCGGCGCGCCGAGGCCGCACCGTCTCAGCCCGCTTCTGTGCGCCAGCCCCTCACCGCGACCGAGGGCGCGCCCACCGTCCCATCTCACACTGTCAACTCGCTGCAGTATCTGGCCCCATTCGGACACACAATCGCATCGATCCGCGGGGCTGTGGTTCTGACTCGTCCCGCTGTTTACGTTCAGGATCAGACGGGAGGTATCGAGATCGAAGGAGACAGTGCAACACCCCTCAAGATCGGCGACGAGATCGAGGCGACTGGGTTGGCAGATCTGGAGGGCTTCAGCCCGCGCCTACAGCATGCGCAGATCCGCGTCCTGCGTGAAGCGGTGCCGCTTTCTCCACTGAGCCTCACTGCCAACCAGATCGCCACGGGCACATACGATGGTCGGTTCGTGCAGGTGGAGGGCTTTCTGCGGAAGGTGGGCGCGAGAGATGACGGGTCCGTCGAGTTCGAACTTGAAAATGGAACGCAGGCTTTCCGGAGTGTTTTCCCGCCGGGCCGGAGCCGCTCGCACCTGCGGGACATCGTACTCGGAAGCCGGCTCCGACTTCGCGGAGTCTCCGTTGTCGCGAGAAGATTCAACAAGGAAAGTGACCCATTCGTAGTCCTTGCCCGATCCGCCGAAGACGCAGATGTAGTTCTTGGCCCCCCGTGGTGGCGGCCGTCAAACCTGATCCTTGCCGCGCTGGTGACGTTTGCGGTTGGCTTTACGATTAACCACCTGTTTCTGATTGCCAAACACTGGCGGTTGCGAGCCGTCGCAGATGAAAGAGAGCGCTTGGCGCACGAGATCCACGACACTCTGGCGCAAAGCTTCGCCGGGATCGGCTTCCAACTTCAGGCAATTCGCAATAGCGTGCCGAGCGGTGCCGTTGCACTGGAAGGTCAAATTGATCTTGCTATGTCTATGGCACGCACGAGCCATGAAGAGGCAAGGCGAAGCATCGCCAGTCTGCGGCCCGAGTCTCTCGGACAAGTCGGACTGCTTCCCGCGTTACGTGATTGCGCCGAACGAATGGTTAAGCATGGGCAGCTGAAGGTCGAGACCGCCGGCGACGAGGAAAGCCGAAGCGTGCCGCCCCGCATCGAGGACGCACTGTACCGAATAGGTCAGGAGGCTATTGCAAACGCCATCCGCCACGCGAACCCGAACACTCTCCGAATTCGCCTCCTGCGAATACGCCGTTCAATCTGCCTGTCGGTTGAAGACGATGGAGACGGGTTTGCGGCTGATAGTGACAGGGCAGGTTTCGGCCTGCTCGGGATGCGCAAACGAGCCGAAAGCATCTCGGCAACGTTATCGGTCATCAGCACTCCCGGCAGCGGCACGCGGGTTGAAGTGAAGGCCACAATCAGGCCACGCTTCCTGCCGTGGCCCTGGCACGGGCTCGAAGCCGAGGTCAGGGATTTATGACGGGAACCGACAGCATCCGAATCATGATCATTGACGACCACCCCGTTGTGCGGGTTGGGCTTGCCAGCATGCTGAGTACCCAACCCGGCATCATTGTCGCGGCTAGCGCGTCGAGCGGACGGGAGGCGCTTGCGGTGCTTGAAACGATCACACCCGATGTCATCCTCATGGATTTGCGTATGCCTGGAATGAGCGGCATGGATACGATCCGCGCCATCAACCTCCGTCCGAGCCCACCTCGCATCATCGTTTTGACCAGCTTCGATACGGACGAAGACATCTACCAGGCCGTCGGCGCCGGAGCTCAAGGGTACGTCCTGAAAGACACGCCACAGGACCGATTGCTTGAGGCTATCCGCCTCGTGCATGCGAGAAAGCGATACTTCCCGGCGGACATCGCAGCGCGACTTACCGAGCGCATGGCGCGCTCAAATCTGACACCTCGCGAGCATCAGGTCCTGCAGTTGGTCGCCAAAGGCCTCACGAACAAGGAGATCGGAAGGGCATTCGGGATCAGCGACAACACCGCACGAAACCATGTCAACAGCATCATCGAGAAGTTGGAAGTATCGGACCGGACCGAAGCAGCGACAATCGCCATGCGGCAGGGTCTGGTCTCGATGAACGGCTGAGGTGCGATCTCCGGACTGCCCACAGTGCAGTTTGAGATTCATCAGCAAACGAGTCAAGACCCAATCCGTTGCGGTTGTCGGTCCTCAAGATCTCCCAACTGCTCGAACCGGCGGGTATCGGGCTATCTACGGAGAGCGAGATCGCGGCGCGTCTGGGCTTAGGCTGCTCGCGTCGATTTTCGACCAGGGAAGGTGTCTCGATTGCTCCATGGGGCCGCTACGAGTGGCCTGCCGCTCGTATTGCAGGGGAGTGAATCGGTTTGCCCTGAAATCTCCGATGTATTCGTCGGCGGTGCTTCGCGGCGGAGGGTCCGAGCTGAGCCCCTGTCATGGCTCGGTTCGTGAACTATAAATCTTCTCGCCAGCGGCGCAGTTGCTCGCGATACCGGCGCGCAAAGCATCACGCCGCTTAGAAGCACCAAAACCAAAGTCGATCGGTTTAAACTGCATTGCATGACCCTGCATGAGCTGGCGCGATATTTTCCTGAGGGCTCCTTTGGTGGTGTGCGCGACGCAGTGGCGCTTTCGATGGGCCAATCCGGTGCTTTGGTGTACTCGGTGGAGACCGAGAAAGGCACGTATATTCTCCGAATTCACGGCGGGAACCATGGATCGTGGCAGCAGGTGAGCGCGATGCACGCGCTGGCTTCTGGGCATGGGATTGCTCCTTTGGTGGTGCACACGGATGCTGCTGCGCAGGCGATTGTGACTGAGAAGGTGGTGGACCGGTCGTTTGTGGCAGCGATAGGTAGGGGAGAGACGCGGGCTGCGGCGTTCGGCAGTTTGGTGGAATTGCTGATCCGGCTACATGCGCTTCCGGTCGACGGGGCGAAGGTCGGGCGGCAGGTGGAGTTTGCCGAAAGCGTGTGGGAATCGCAGGTGGGGCGACCGGGCTTTCCGGCCTGGGCGATTCCGCTTGGGCGGAAGATCGTGGATGCGGCCGAAATCTTCGCAAAGGACGCGCGGTTGGTATTGAGCCATGGCGACCTGCACCCGGCAAACATCCTATGGGACGGGACCCGTGCGTGGCTGGTGGATTGGGAGAGGGCGGGCGGGGCGCATCCATATTTGGATGTTGCGACTGTTAGTAACTTCTTGAGCTTGCCAGCGGAGGCGGGACTGCGGCTGCTGGAGATGCAGGAGAAAGCTCCCGTGGTGGGCGAGAATCGTACTGTATTTGCGACGTTGCGAGACTATGCAAGCGTCGTGTACGGGGCGGTGTTCCTCTCGCTGGTGGAGGATCTGGACGCGGTGGAGTTGTCGAGCCGGGAGCAAACGCCAACTCTGCCGGAGTGTTTCCGCATGTTGTCGACCCGGGAGCTGGCTTTAAGCGACGGGCGAGCGCGAGCGCTGATCGCTGCGGCCTTCTTCAAGCAGTGCGGGTAGCCCGTTCCAACTCGAGGGTGACTGGCACTGACGGTGCCATTCGCTCGGAGCGAGCATATCCGCCATCAACGGCGTAGCTCCTCCCGTGCGATTGACGGTTGACGGCAGTACGGACCTTGGGAAATGGAGAACGGCGATTGCGGTAAATGGCCGGCATCGAATATTCGGAACGCCGGCTCTCTATCGAAGGTAACGGCACTTCGCAGCCTAAACGGGGCCCCCTGTGAGGAACAGGGCGCGATACGTCAAATCGTACGGCGCAACAAGAGACCGAAGCCCAACCGTATGTTGTTAACCAAACGGCCGTGGTTGCGTACTAACCGGCTGAGAGGTAAAACTTCGCATGAGAACCACCCTGTCTGCCTCGATCGTGATGGCGTGGTCTGCCGTAATGGCGCAACCTTCTGCACCAACTCCTTCGTTTGATGTCGCATCGATTCGCCCCAGTAATATCGTCGGGCAGCGTAGGCGGAGAGGTCAGCATGGCTGGCGTCAGGACGGCGCCCGGCATGCTCACTTGCGAAACGTCAGCCTGCGCACGAGCATTATTTGAAATTCGGCTCCTACGACATGCGGTTGCTCATCCAACAGAGTTTTGCAGGGTGTTAACGGCGACCTTTTCACCCCTGCATGCGGCAGCGAACGAGCGCTCGGTGTTCTTTTGGATCTTCACAGTGAGCTGGGCGTTTTGTCGGCCCGGAACACCATTTTTTGAAGCGGGATTGTCGAGAACTTGTCGATCCGTCAAATGATTACGGGTTCAAAGAGTCGAATACCGAAACATATGCTTCGTGGCCGAACGATCGCGTGGGATTATGACCGGGGCGGCCGTCGATCACGGTGGGTCTAAGACTAACGTCTCGACGGACCAGGTGAAACGTGTGACTTAGCCGTTCGTAAGGGAAGCTCGCGCAGACGATTGCCGCTAGCGGCGAACAGGGCATTGGCTACTGCCGGGGCAACAGGAGCCACTGGATGTTCGCCGAATCCGCCCGGCTCGGCTCCGCTATCAAGAATGACAGTGTTGAGTTCCGGCATCGCGCTGAGGCGCAGGACCTGGAAATCTGAAAAATTCGATTGCACCACGGCGCCCTTTTTGAAATCTACCTTTCCGAGCACCGTGGCCGAGAGGCCCCACGTGATTCCACTTTCAGTTTGGCCGATGATACCGAGCGGATTGAGCGCTATTCCACAGTCGATTACTGTTGTGATCCGATGGACTCGCAGGTCCGTGCCGTCGGCAGCGACTGAGACTTCGGCGATCATCGCCATGTAGCTGCCAGCATGAAACACGTTCGCCGCTATGCCTCTTCCTGTTCGTCTTCCGGGTTTGATGTCCGGCAGTTCTCCCCATTTGCTCCGGCTGCGCGCTTGCTGGAGCACGCGGCGGAAGCGTCCACGATCGATCTTGTAGGGCCCCACGGTTTTGATCCCTTCCGGCAGGAGATTGAGCCGGTAGTCGATCGGGTCCTTCTTCGCGAGGTGCGCCAGTTCATCCAGAAACGATTCGCGCCCGAAGACTGTGGAAGGATATTGCACGGCGCGCCACGGTCCAGTGGGAACGGGGCTGGTTACATCAGCGCAATCCACACTTAGATGAGGAAATTCGTACGGATTGTCGTAGGCGCCCCAAGGGCTTTGGTCGGAGGAATAGGCATCAAGGGCCTTTGGGTTTCGCGCGGCAGTCCAGATATTGCGACCGTCGTGAATATCGTAGATTGTCAAATCCGATGCGGTCGTTTTGTGGATGAGGGCGGTCGGACTACCGGACTGATCGAGACCGGCCGTGAATCGTTCGACGGTCGCTGGCTGGTAGTAGCCGAATTTCATATCGTCTTCGCGTGACCAGGTGACTTGCACGGTCTTGCCAATGGCCTCAGAGATTTCGGCG
>JAOAPO010000537.1 GCA_025462945.1 Bryobacterales bacterium | reverse complement strand
ACCATCACCGGTCAGATCGTAGCTCTTGCCGACAAGCTCGACACCCTGCGCGGCTGCTTCCGCGTGGGCCTAGTCCCTACCGGTTCCAAAGATCCCCTCGGTCTCCGCCGCGCCGCACAAGGCCTGGTGAAGATCGTGGTCGAAGGCAAACTCCGCCTGCCGCTCCGTGAACTTCTGGGCGGCGATGCGCAGCTGGAAGAGTTCCTGATCGACCGCGTCCGCTACTATTTCCGCGAGATCCGCGGCTTCCAGTACGACGAAGTCAACGCCGTGTTCGCCAACGGCTGGGACGATCTGATCGACGCTGAAGAGCGCCTCGAAGCCATTCGCGAAGTTCGTCCCACGGAGAACTTCGAGCCCGTTGCCGCAGGCTTCAAACGCATCAAGAACATCCTGCGCCAGGCCGGCACCGCAAACTACAGTGCGGCCATCCAGCCGGGCCTGATCGAAGAAGGCGCCGAAGCCGCGCTCTACACTGCAACTCTGGAGGCCGGCGCACGGCTCGGCTCCCTGACCTGGCGTGAAAAGGTGCAGGCGCTCGCGTCCATGCGCCCGTACATCGACCAATTTTTTGACGCAGTAATGGTGAACGCGCCCGACCTGGCCGTTCGCCAAAACCGCCTCATTCTGCTTCACACCATGCTGGCCCAATTCTCGGCCATCGCGGATTTCTCAGAAATCGTAACTTCCTCTCAATCAATGGAGAACAAATGAGCAAGAACGTATACTCGTTCGGCGGCGGCACTGCCGACGGCGACGGCAAGTTAAAAGATACCCTCGGTGGCAAAGGTGCCGGACTCGCGGAGATGTCCAAAGCTGGCCTCCCTGTGCCCGCCGGCTTCACCATCGCCACCCATGTCTGCAACGTCTACTTCGAGAGCGGCAAGCAGATTCCCGAAGCGATTCAGGCAGAGATCAAAAAGGCGCTGATCAAGCTCGAAAAGACGATGGGCCAGAAGCTCGGCAGCAACACGAACCCGATGCTTCTCAGCGTCCGTTCCGGCGCCAAGTTCTCCATGCCCGGCATGATGAACACCATCCTCAACCTCGGTCTCAACGACGAGACCACGGCTGGTCTCGCGGCCCGCAGCGGTAACGAGTGGTTTGCCCTCGATTGCTATCGCCGCTTCATCCAGATGTTCGGCGAAGTTGCGCTCGAAATCGACATGGAGAAGTTCGACCACATCTTCGATGAACGCAAGGCGAAGAGCAAGGTCAAGTCCGACACCGAACTGAACGCTGCCGATCTCAAGGCGATCATCGCGGACTACAAAAAACTGGTCCTCAAAGAAACCAAAAAGCCGTTCCCGCAGGACCCCATCGAGCAGCTGTTCCTTTCCGTCGGTGCCGTGTTCGGCTCCTGGTGGAATCCGAAGGCCTGCTACTACCGCCAGATGGAAAAGATCCCCGACGAAATCGGCACCGCCGCCAATGTGCAGGCAATGGTCTTCGGCAACATGGGAGACACCTCCGGCACGGGCGTCGGTTTCACCCGTGATCCCGGTACCGGCGAGAAGGTCTTCTACGGCGAATTCCTCATCAACGCCCAGGGCGAAGACGTCGTCGCCGGCATCCGCACCCCGCGTCCGATCAGCGAACTGCGAGACGAACTGCCCGAAGCCTACGATCAGCTGGTGGAAATCACCACCAACCTCGAAAAGCACTACAAAGACATGCAGGACTTCGAGTTCACCATTCAGGACAAGAAGCTCTACATGCTCCAGACCCGCAACGGTAAGCGCACCGGCCCTGCCGCCGTTCGCATCGCCGTCGACATGGTCGAAGAAGGCATGATCACGAAGAAGGAAGCGATCATGCGCGTCGCTCCCGCCCAGCTCGATCAGCTCCTCCACCCCGTCTTCGACACCAAGACCCTCAAAGACGTTGTGAAGCTGACCACCGGTATCTCGGCCTCGCCCGGCGCCGCCGTCGGTCGCGTCGCGTTCTCCGCTGAAGACGCTGTCATCATGTCGGCCAAGGGACCGGTCCTCCTCGTTCGCAAGGAAACCACGCCTGACGACATCCACGGCATGGACGTCGCCAGGGGCATTCTCACCGCCATCGGTGGCAAGTCCAGCCACGCCGCTGTTGTGGCCCGCGGTATGGGTCGCCCCTGCGTCGTCGGCGCCGGCGGCATCCGCATCGATGAGAAGAAGAAAATCTTCACCGCGCAGGTTGGCGGCAAGACCATCACGGTCAAGGAAGGCGACTTCATCTCGCTCGACGGCACCACTGGTGATGTCTACCTCGGTCAGTCGAAGACGATGGAACCGAACCTCAGCCACTCCTCCGTCGGCACGTTCATGAGCTGGACCGACGAGTTCCGCGGCAAGTTCGGCGTTCGAGCCAACGCCGACATTCCTCGCGATGCCAAGGTTGCCCGTCAGTTCGGCGCCGAGGGCATCGGCCTCTGCCGCACGGAACACATGTTCTTCGCCGAAGATCGCCTGCCGCATGTGGTTGCTATGATCCTTGCTCGCGACGAAAAGACCCGTCGCCAGGCTCTCGCCAAGCTTCTCCCCGTGCAGCGCGCTGACTTCGCCGGTCTCTTCAAGGCGATGGACGGCTACCCCGTCGTCATCCGCACCCTCGATCCGCCACTCCACGAATTCCTCCCGAAGCGTGAAAACCTGATGGTCGACGTAGCTCTGCTGCCGTACGCAGACGCGAAGATGCGCAAGGAAATAGCGACCCGCTACAACATGGCCGTCAAGGATCTGAAGAAGAGCCTTCCCGAACTGCTGCAGCGCGTCGAAGAGCTTCACGAATTCAACCCGATGCTCGGCCACCGCGGCTGCCGTCTCGGCGTCACCTACCCGGAAATCACCGAAATGCAGGCCCGCGCCATCTTCGAAGCAGCCGTTCTGGTTGCCAAAAAGGGCATCAAGGTTTTGCCCGAAGTGATGATCCCGCTCATCGGCTCTGTAGAAGAGTTCGAACACCAGAAGAAGATCGTGGTCCGCGTTGCCGAAGAAGTCTTCGCCAAGTCCGGCACCACGGTTGAATACATGGTCGGCACGATGATCGAAATCCCCCGCGCGGCTCTCACCGCGGATCGCGTGGCGGAAAAGGCCGAATTCTTCTCGTTCGGCACCAACGATCTGACGCAGACCACCATGGGTCTTTCCCGCGACGACTATACGACCTTCCAGAAGGAATACGAAAAGGAAAAGATCTTCAAAGCCGATCCCTTCGCCGTCCTCGACCAGGAAGGCGTTGGCAAGCTCGTGAAGATGGCTGTCGATGCCGGTCGCAAAGCGCGTCCCGGCCTCGAAATCGGCATCTGCGGCGAGCACGGTGGTGAGCCCAGCTCAGTCCAGTTCTGCCACAAAATCGGCATGGACTACGTCTCCTGCTCCCCCTACCGTGTGCCGATCGCCCGCCTCGCTGCCGCCCAAAGCGCCATCGGCGGCGAATCCGACCGCACCAAGTAACTCAACCGCAGTACAAAAGAAAGGGGCAGCGCTCACCGGCGCTGCCCCTTTTTGCGATTACCGGACAGTCGCTCTCGGATGGCATCAGTCCCGCTCCCTTACGGTCACGGCTCTGTAACCACTGAATCTTTCTGAGCCGTGACCGTAAGGGAGCGGGACCACCGAGATGCATTTAAGACCCTGATAGAAACTTCCAGCCAGCCACTGAATGCGAACGACTGATTGATGCTTCTGCCTCAATCCAAACTCTTCCAGATCCAGATCCCTCAGTGCTCCCAAGGCAGGCCATGCCGCTGCGAAGGCAGACCAGCAAGTCGCCTTATGGCCTGGAGCAACTCCACCCGTTGGTCGGAGACAAGCCTTGCACCTGTCTCAGCATTTCGTTGGTGCGTCCCTCAGGCATAAATTCAGCCGACTGGAATCGGCGAATGAAACAGAACCCATCGTCTGCCGCCGGCGCTCGCCGAGCTTATGCTGACTTCACCCGCCAGGGCTCGCCAGTGATATCCCGCAGCGGAATATTCGCGTCATAACAACCCAGCAACTGCATCGCCTTATCCCCGCCGCTCTCCAGCACCAAATCACTCAGATGCTCCAGCACCGCCCCGCACTTCGCAGCCGGAGCCAAAAAGTCCAGGTAATACAGCAAATCCCAAACCCCTTCATCTTCGCCATCGCCATGCTGACGCGTGAACTTACTCCACTTACGCGACAACGTGCCAATCAACGGCCTGCACTCCACTCGGACAATCCCCACACCCCGCCGCGTCCCGAACGCCGCCAAAGTCCGAAACAAAGAACCCTCCCGGTTCGCGATACAAAACACCACAGTGGCCTTCACCTTGCCCGGATGTGTCACCGGCGCCGGATTCTTCTCCACCCTCAAAAACCGCGTGTAGTTATCCGTGTGGTTCGTGATGTTACGCGCCAGAATCTGCATCCCGTTATCCGCCGCAGCCTGGGCACTCCCCACCGCCGCGATATGCTTCAGCCCCTGCTGCGAGATCTCCTGCACCGCGCCCGCAGTATCGTAGACCGCCTTCATCCGCATCCCGTGACTCTGCAGGAACACCCGGCACTGATCCAGCGCCTGAAAGTGCGACCACACCTCCGTGATGTCCTCCAGCTTCGCCTCTTTCAGTGCAATCAGGTTATGCCGAATCCGCAGCTTCCGCTCGCTCACCACCCGAAACCCATGCTCCGTCGCATACTCCAGCAGCAGGTCGTAATACGGATAAACGCTCCCCGCCGCCGAGTTCTCAATAGGGATCACCATGCAATCCGCATTGCCCTCATTCACCGCGCGGAACAAATCCGGATAATCGCGACAAGGCACAATCTGCGCGTCTTCACCCGCAAAGAAATCCAGCGCCGCGCACTCGCTGTACGACCCCAGCTCGCCCTGTATCGCAACCCGGATCATTCGTTCTCCCCCCGCAGGCTCTTCGCGAACGCGCTGCCATTGGCGAACTCGCGCGCCATGTCCTGACGCATGTCCTGCAGCTTGGAGATATATGCATCCAGCGCCGCCCCCACCTCCAGCGAATTCGTTGCAAGGATGTCGTTCCACAGATCCCAGGAACTCATCGCCAGCCGCGTCATGTCCATCACTCCCGGACCAGCCACTGTCTGCGCCTCCGGCATCGAATCCTGAATCGCCGAAGCCAGTGCCGTCGAAGCTAACTGAGGCAAATGCGAAGCCCACGCCACCAGACGATCGTGCCTCTTCGGATCCAGCAAAACCTCCTGCGCCCCAAACTCCCGAATCCACTTGCGGAAGACGGTCGCAGCCGGATGCCCAACGTTAAACCTGTTCACATCCAGAACCCACCGGCGCCCCACGAATAAGTCCGCGCGCGCAGCTTCCACGCCGCGCTTCTCGCCGCCCGCCATCGGGTGCCCGCCAAGAAACAAATCACGAGGCAGGAACCGCGCCGCCGTTTCGGTAATCTCGCGCTTGGTACTGCCCGCGTCCGTCACCAGCGTGTTGCGGCCGAGTGTCGGCAGCAGCTTCTCCAGCGTCTCCATAATCGCGTAGATCGGCTGCGCCAAAAAGAGCAAATCCGAAGACTCAGCGGCCTCGTCCAGCGTCATACCCCGATCGATGGCACCGCACGCCAGGGCCTTCTCAATCGTCCGCTCCGAGCTGACCCCGACAATCGTCCCCGAAAATCCAGCCTTCCGCAGCGCCAGCCCAAACGACCCGCCGATCAGTCCCACTCCGACAATCGCAACCTGTCGCATCTTAGAGACTGCGCCCGACAATCGGAGCCAGCGCCCGCAACTGCGTCATCAACGCGGCAAATTGCCCCGCATTCAAAGACTGCGCACCGTCACTCATCGCATGGTCCGGATCATGATGCACTTCCATCAACAACGCATCCGCACCGGCAGCCACCGCCGCCCGAGCCATCGGAGGCACCATGTCCCGCCGCCCCGTTCCGTGCGAAGGATCCGCCACCATCGGCAGATGCGACAGCTTCATCACTACCGGAATCGCCGAGATATCGAACGTATTCCGCGTGTAAGTCTCGAACGTCCGAATGCCGCGCTCACAGAGAATCACGTCGTAATTCCCGCCCGACAAAATATACTCGGCCGACAGCAATAGTTCTTCGATAGTGGCCGCCAGCCCGCGCTTCAACAGCACAGGCTTCCGGATCTTACCCAACTCGCGCAGCAGATTGTAGTTCTGCATATTTCGCGCGCCGATCTGCAATATGTCCGAAAAAGCC
>JAOAPO010000536.1 GCA_025462945.1 Bryobacterales bacterium | reverse complement strand
AACGTAAATGCTGAACAGGTCGTCCCCCATCACCGTCACATTGGGCGGCGGCGGCGGTACCAGATCCCCCAGAGCGGAGATTTGTCCGCTCATCAGTGGCACGTGCGCGAAGATGAACTCAGCCGTCGTGTTACCCCCCACCGAAATGACAGCGACGTGGCCGGCGGCATCCAAATAGCGTCGTTGCGTAACGAGCGGCAACCCCGTCACCGGGTCGATCCCCCCGCCAACAATCGTCGTCAACAGCACCCGCTGTTCAAGCGATTCAACCACCGGACGGACCGCCTCTTGGCAAACTTTCACTCGACGCGGCATGGATAACCTCCCCGGCTTAAAAGTGTGGATCACAGTTGCAAAAGGCTGACATCACTCCAGGCCCGCCGGTTAGCCATCACGAGTGCTTGCGGAATATCAGACCAGTACGATAACGAAACGTTTAACGTTGAGTCAATATTGTCGAAGTGCGCGCCAGTTACGCAGTCCACCGTGCAACCTGTCTCACGGTATGGGCAGATCGCGTAACTCGAACGGAATCACCAATTCCCGCGTCTCCAAAGGAAATGTCCAAACTAAACGAGACGCTTCGGAGATGGGCTTCTTCCTAGCCTCTTTGCCCTCGTCTCCACTCTCCCGCGCGAAACGCAGACGCAGGTCCAGCCTTTGACTGTCCGGGCTCTCGTCCGCTTCCAATCCGCTTTGGCTTCTTGCTACCAATTGTCCCTTGTCATCGAATAGCTGCGCCTCACCTGCGTACAACTGCATCCGTACTCCGTACCACTCCGCATCATTCCGGCCATCCCGGTAGACCACCATGTCACACCGGGCCGTATCCAGGCTCTTCACCGTCAGCCTGAGTCCGCCAACCGTGCGGGAGACGTTCTTCGCGCCCACCACCGGTAGCTCCATGACGGCGGCACGGGTCTGCACCTGCAACGCCGTTGAGGCTTTAAACCGGACGATGCGCTTGCCGGCGCCCTTGGGGTGGTGGAGGGTGGCTCCGATCTCCCAATGGCTGGTGGTTCCTTCGCGGATGTTACCGAAGACATCTACGTTGGCGGGGACGTTGTTGTCGGTCGGGGGAATCAATGAATTGCCCTTCTCGTCGACCACTTCTTCCAGACGCAAAGTTGCGGAATAGTCCAAGACGCGCAGCTTGGGTTCGGCGAAGGCAGTGAGGCTGATGGTGAACTCCTCCGTCACGTCGCGCGGCGGCTTAAGATGGGCGGTGCTGATGCGGATCAGCCGATCGGCCCGGATTAACAGCGGGCCGGCGAGCACGATCGGTTTGTCCATCCAGTCGGTGCCGCCTCGTGTCAGCCCGAGACCCACCTCGCGGCCATGCCGGCTTACCCCGGTGACTTCCAGTTCCGCCTGCGCGCAGAGGGTCTGCATTACTTCCCAGAATGGCCGGTGATCCACATTCAGGGACACCGGCCTCAGGTTTTTCTGGGACAGCAGGTTCGCGGGCTCGGTCATCAGCGAGGCGCGGGCTTGGCGAGTGATCTCGGCCAGCGCCTGCGCGGCTGGGACATCGTCAACCTTCATGGTAATGAGCGACGTGCCGGCGATGCGGTTCTCCTCGATCTGCCGGATGGCGGCGGCGGCGCGGGTGCGGACTTCGCCGTCGTCGGCGGCATCGGCCAGCTTGCTCAAGCGCGGCACCGCGTCGTCCCCCAACGCCACCAGCTTCTCCATCGCCTGCTGACGCTCTTTCCAGTCGTCGCTGGTAAGCTGGGTAATCCAGTTCTCCATGTCAGCGGCGTGTCTGCCATCTGATGGCGCAACAGCCAGCGCGGTAACACTGATAAGCAGGGTCGCTGCCAGGCTTCTTCGGATTGTCTGCCACCTGTCACACATGGTTGTTCACTCGGGGATCGGCAGGTCCTGCAGCTCGAACTCAATCGGAAGATCCTTCGCCGCTGTCGGGGCGAGCCAGACGAGCTTGAATGGCTCGCCGGCTTGTGGATCACTCACGCCCGGCTCGCGGATGAAGCGAAGCGTCGCGTCAATGCGGTTGTTGTGATACTCGCCACCGTTTTCGGTCGCCCGGCCGGCAACTACGCGTCCCTTGTCGTCGTAGAGCGCCAACTGACCGCTGTAGAGCGAGTGGTGCAGGTCGCGCCACTCGCTTTCCGATTTCTTGTCGCGCCGCAGGCCGACTTGCAGGATGAATTCGATGTCCGCCTTCTTCAAGCTGCGGAAGGTAAACGGCGCCCCGGCCACGTTGCGCGCCACGTTGCGGACCTTCATGACATCATCCACCTCGACGCGCTGCTCAGCCGTCTGCACGCGGAGATGCGTGCGCCCACGCAGGCGGGCAATCTTGCGGACCGTGGGGTCGGTCGGGCTGTTCAGCGCGACCGCGAGGTTCCAGGTGAAGACCCCGCTTTCGGCATCGTTCTGAGCACCGGCATCGACCGGATCTTCGGCGGCCACGGTAAGTGGCTGACCCTTCTCATCGACGGCCACCACCGCCTTGATCTCCGGCGACGCGAAAAGCACCCGCAGTCCCGGCTCGGCAAAGGCCGTCAGATTGAGCGTCAGTTCGCGCTCGAACGTGTGTTTTTTCTTTCCCAACTCGACCGTGTTCGTTCGCTGCACTTCGTTGGCGAAGAGCACCACCGGCCCGGCGATGACGTGGGGCTCTTGCCAGAAGTCTCCGCCTCCTAAACCGAGTTGGAAACGGGGGTAAGGATCTTCCGGGGCGAGTACCGGCTCAAGCCCGGTCTTACTGGAGAGCTGCTCCATGGCCGCCCAAAAGGGCTGGCGATCCAAGTCGAGCGTCACATTTGGCAGGGGGCCCTTTTCCAGGAGATCAGGCGGGAAAAGTGGGAAGGGTGCCCCCGCCTGCTTGGAAAGCTCGGCCAGCACCGTCTGAGCAGTCGCGTTGTGCAGGTGAACGGTGATGGC
>JAOAPO010000518.1 GCA_025462945.1 Bryobacterales bacterium | reverse complement strand
GCGGTTGCGGGCAATGCCGTCGATCTTTTTACCGTCGGCAGTGATGGCGGTTACTGGACGATAGCCGTTTGGAATCGGGCGTTCTTTAGTCAGCGCATCACGGAGTGCGTTGAGGTTCCGTTGCGCGCCGATACTGGACAGGTCAGGCCCGATGACGCCGCCCTGCCCCCGGATCATGTGGCACTTGACGCAGCCCCCGGCACCATTGAAAACGTTCATTCCATGCTGAACATTGCCGGGAACCACGAGGTCAGACGCGGTCGCACGGATGGCACGGATGAAGGTAACGATTTTCCAGATATCGTTATCGGCCAGACCAGAGGCAGGCATGGGGGTGCCGGGGATGCCGGCTTTGAGTGTCTCGAAGATCGCTGCCTCGCTGACCCGGAAATAGCGGCGGTTACCGTCGAGGCCGGGGGCTCGGTCTCCTTCGGTGCCATCGGGACCGTGGCAGCTCGTGCAGGACTGGTTGTAGAGGACACGGCCAGCCTCCGCCACCTGAGGCGAGTCGCCCAGCGGATTGGCCGCCTTCCGGACCTGGGCGTTGGCGGCGAGCGCCAACACAAGTGTAAGTGGCAGAACGAGCGGGTTCATCATTAGAAGAAGACTTTCAGTGCCATCTGCATGATACGCGGGTCGCCCGTTCCCAGGATACTGCCGAAGCCAGCCCTTGTGCATACACGCTACAAAACCGCCTGACGTAAGTCAAGGCGCCTTTCAGCGCCACGTCGTTAACATGTGATCTGTCCGGTCGGATTAACAAGTGATCTGTCCGCTTCGAGAAAACGGAGGTGGAGGCGGCACGACGTGCTGTTGAAGGCGATGGCAAAGAAGATCAGCTGGTGCGCGGCAGCCGAGATCATAGGCGTCAGCGACCGGACAATGCGGCGCTGGCGCGAGCGGCTCGAGCAGAACGGCTATGACGGCCTGATGGACCAGCGGAAGGGCAAGCCGGCAAGCCACCGGGTGGAACTGAAGACGGTATAGGAAGTACTGCGGCTGTATCGCGAGGAGTACAGCGATTTCAACGTCCGCCACTTCCACGAGAAGCTGAGTGAGAAACACCAGATCACGATCAGCTGCACGTGGCTATATGAAGCGTTGACCGGAGCGGGCCTGATAACGAATAAGAGACGCCGGGCACCCCACCGCCGGCGCCGCGAACGACGGCGGTTGCCGGGCATGCTGCTGCACATCGTCGACGGCAGCAAGCATCGCTGGTTTTCAGGACGATCGCTGGTACGACCTGCTGGTAATTCTGGATGACGCAACCAGCGACATCCTTTACGCGCAGTTGGTGGAGGAAGAATCGACACGGACGGTGATGAGCGGGCTGCGCGAGGTATTGAGACCAAAGGGCTGTTCTGTGCCCTTTACAGTGATCGCGGGAGCCACTTTTTCGTGACGCCGAAAGCCGGCGAGCCGGTAGACAAGCAGCGACTCACGCAGGTGGGTCGGGCGATGAAGGAACTGGGAGTACAGATGATCGCCGGTTACTCGCCCCAGGCGCGGGGGCGATCAGAGCGAAGCTTTGGGACGTGGCAGGGTCGGTTGTCCCAGGAGTTGCGGCTGGCGGAAATCACGACACTGGAAGCCGCCAACAAGTTCTTGCGCGCTTGCGCGAGCGATACATCAAGGAGTTCAATGGAAACTTCGCTGTGAAAGCGGCGGAGCGAGGGACTGCGTTCCGGCGCTGCGGCCGCGCGGATCTGGACCGGATCTTCACCGTGCAGACGGAACGCTTGGTGGCAAAGGACAACACGGCACGAAGGGAGCCGATCATGGCAGATCGATAAGAGCAGGTTCCGGCACAGTCTGGCGGGATGCACGGTTACCATGAACATCTGGACGCCACCATCTCGATCCGATACAGCCCGCATGTGATCGGCAGCTTCGAAGCAAACGGGGACCGCGGTGGAAAAGTGGGGAGCCCGCGGAAGCAGCGAGCTTCCCACTTCCCCACCGCGACGACGGCGACGGCTGTCTCTCCCAAACCTAAAAGGCAGGCGGCTCGCGCCGGCTAAGAAACACCAAACCGGACAGATCACGTGTTAATAAAAGCGGACAGATTGACATGTTAACAACAGGCACCTTTCAGCGCCATGCTCTTGCGCCATGGGTTCGAAACCAGCGCCAGCTCGCCAAGTGCACATGGGTGGTGTTCAAAGATTACGTTCTGGTGATCGACGCGAACTTTCAGTTGGGTGCCCGCGACCTCCTGCCCAAGATCAAGGCCACATCGAAAGAAACCGATTCGTTTCGTCTTCGACACTCACTATCACAGCGACACACGGTTAGGAATTCGATGTTCGCGGACGAGGGTGTGTACATCATATGTTCCGAAGTCTGCCGAGGAGCTGAGCACCCAGGGACAGAAGGGCTTCGCTGGCTGGAGCGATGCAGTGCACCCTCTCACGGGCGCTCACTTCGAACCCGCAACCATCAGCTCCACAGAGGGGATGGCTTTTGACGACGGTACTCAATCGCGTGGAGATCACCAAATAGGGGCTTGGGAACAGCAAGGAAGATTCGGTGGCCTACCTGCCTAAGCATGCTGGGACTCTACGGCAGGCTTAAGCCGCTCGGCCTGACGAAGGCATTTGCCTCGCTCATCCCGCCAGACCTACCGCAATGAGTGGGTTGTTTACTCAAAGCCGCTCTTCGGAGGTGCCGGGCACGTCCTGCGTTACCTCGGCTGTTACACACATCTGGTCGCCATCTCCAATCACCGGCTGGTGTCACTCGATGAGGGCCGAGTCACCTTCCGCTGGCGCGACTCCGCGCACAAGAACAAGAAGCGCCAGATGAGCCTTTCCCGGACGAGTTTCTCCGGCGCTTCCTGCTGCACGTCTTGCCGCGAGGCTTTTTGCGGCAGCCGCCTGCACCACCACGACGAGACCAGCTCCAAGCAGCTTCTTTGAGGGTGCTGAGAGGGTCTGGATCCCTGCGGGACTTCGATGCACGGAAATCCTCCTTGGAGCATCGTCACAGACATCTCGCGCGAGTTCCAGCGGTCGCAGCAGATCTCCTGCACTCTGAACATTTGCGCGCCCCAGTCGAGCCGCGCGCTAATTTCGCGGTGGTCGATGACGCTGCCGGGAGAAAGCTCAATCAGACCCGTGCCGCTTTCTCACGTTTGCCTCTGGCGTCCAGAAAAATGGCAGGATGTCGTAACCGCCATCGCTGCAAGGAAAGACAAAGGCGACAACGGAGCACGTGCTCGCATCGGTCGATTACCAGAATACGAAGCGGGACTTTCTGCGACTCCAGCTTTAGCGCAAGTTGTTCCTGGACAGCGGTGAAAACGGACGGCAGTTCGGTAGTATCCGATCCAGGCACACGGGGATCGGCATAGCTGAGATCAATGTTGAAGCTGCCCTCGATCTTCGTCCTGTTCAGCACTGGGCGGCCCACGGGTCGCGTCAGCATCGCCGCGAGGGTGTCCGTGATGATTCCCGTAGCCGACATCCCGCGCGGGACTAACTGGGCGGAAGTCGCAAGACGGCCCCGTGCCGCCTCCTTCGGACAATAACTGTTAGTGGCAGCGTAAGGACGGCTTCTGCGGCTCGACGATCGACTCCAGGACCGCAGAAGCCACATCACGGCGTTGATCGTCCAGCCAAATCGGGCTCGATCTGGACAAACGCATAGATGCGGGTCGGAAGCTTGGGTCGTGTTGCCGCTGGAGCCAGGCTCGTAGGCGAAGTGGTCCAGTATGAGAACGCTGTCGGCTTTGCTATTTGCGCGGGTTCGAAGGGCTGCTGATCGGGCTCGCCCAGGAACTCAGCTGAGCACAATGCCAGAACAATGAAGAACGAAGAGTTTGTAGCTTTACACTGATCACTCGGCAGCACTGATGCCCTCAATGCTGTCGTCCGATTGTCTACCGCAGGATGTATTCTTCGC
>JAOAPO010000050.1 GCA_025462945.1 Bryobacterales bacterium | reverse complement strand
TGAGCACAGGCGCGAGACCACACTTGATGACGTGGCCGCCGAGCCCCCAGATCACCGGCTTGTGCTTCGCCCGGGCCACCAGTATCGCAGTCACGACCGCGCGAAGGCTGTCGCCCGCCAGAATGTGCGGCAGGCTCTCCAGCAGACCAGCAATGCCCGAGCCCTTCTCGTAAACAGCAGCGAAATCCGGAACGCAGACCCTGCCGCCGCGTTCATGCAGCGACACGGTTTTCAGACCCGTCAGATCGAGGGGCGCGATGGAGTAACTGTCGCTCAAGCGACCTTCGCCTTTGCCCTGGCAGCCATCTTCCGGAGCGCTTCGGCCGTGAAACTTTTCTTTGATTTCATTACCTGTTCCGGCGTTCCCACTGCCACCACGCGGCCCCCGTCTTCGCCGCCATCAGGCCCCAGATCGATGATCCAGTCGGCGCTCTTCACCACGTCCAGATTGTGTTCGATCACTAATACAGTATTGCCGAGGCCCACCAGCCTCTGCAGTACATCCAGCAGTTTACGGACATCTTCGAAATGCAGTCCCGTTGTTGGCTCATCCAGCACATAAAAGGTCCGGCCTGTCTGGCGCTTGCTGAGTTCTTTGGCCAGCTTGATGCGCTGCGCCTCGCCACCCGACAGCGTCGTCGATGACTGCCCCAGGTGGATGTAACCGAGACCAACGTCCAGCAGCGTCTGCAGCTTCGGCCGGATCTGCGGATGCGTCTCCATCAGCGGCAGCGCCTCCTCGACCGTCAGCTCAAGCAGTTGCGAGATCGAATGATGTTTGAACTTCACCTCAAGCGTCTCGTGGTTGTACCGCTTCCCGCGGCAAACGTCGCACGTCACATAGACGTCCGGCAGGAAGTTCATTTCTATGCGCTTCAGTCCGTCCCCCTGACACGCCTCGCACCGACCGCCCTTCACGTTGAAGCTGAAGCGGCCCGGCTTGTAGCCCCGTTCACGCGATTCAGGCAGCATGGAGTAGAACTCACGAATGGGCGAGAACAAACCCGTATACGTTGCCGGATTCGACCGAGGTGTGCGCCCGATGGCCGATTGATCGATTCGAATGATCTTGTCGATCTGATCCATTCCCGTGATCTCGACGTGCTCTCCGGGCGCCTCGTGCGAACCATAAACTTCGCGCGCAATCGCTCGGTACAGGATGTCGTTTACGATCGTCGACTTCCCGCTGCCCGACACGCCGGTGACGACCACCAGCTTCCCCAACGGAAACTCCACATCGATCTTCTTGAGATTGTGTTCCGTGGCGCCACGAACCGTGATCGACTTCCCGTTTCCTTCGCGCCGGCTGGTCGGGATGGGGATGGACAAGCGCCCGGAGAGGTACTGACCCGTCAGGCTCCGCTCATTCTGCTCTACTTCCGCGGGCGTTCCTGCAGCGACCAGTTCTCCGCCAAGCCGGCCCGCACCCGGACCGAGGTCGATGACGTAATCCGCGCGTTCGATAGTCTCGGCATCGTGCTCCACAACCAGAACGGTGTTGCCCAGATCCCGCAATTCGATCAGCGTGTCCAGCAGTCGGTCGTTGTCTCGTGGATGCAGGCCGATCGAGGGCTCGTCGAGTACATAAAGTACGCCGCGCAGCTTGGACCCGATCTGTGTCGCGAGGCGAATTCGCTGGGCCTCGCCGCCCGAAAGCGTCGAAGCCGACCGACTCAGGCTGAGGTAGTGCAGCCCCACCGAGAGCAGAAACTCCAGTCGGCGACGGATCTCGTCCACCACTCGGCCAGCGATCTGCATTTCGCGGTCGTTGAACTCCCACGCCCGAACAGTGAGCAGGGCGCGAGACAGCGGCAGTGACGTGAACTCTGCGATGGACACATTCCGGACCCGAACCGCCAGACTGGCCGGACGCAGACGCTGCCCTTGACAGGCGCCGCACTTCACCGGCGACATGTAGTCAGTCAGCCACTCGCGATAATCAACGGAACCTGCTTCGTACGTTTCCTGCAGAATCGCGAGTAAACCGGGAAAAGTACCTTCGCCGTTCAGCAGCTTTTCGCGTGCCGCGCGGGGCAGCTGTTCCCAGGGCGTCTTCAGTTTGATCCGGAGCGTCTTTGCCGCCGCTTCGAGTTTCAGCTGCAGGCTCGTGGAGCCGGCCCCCGGCCCCAGTCCGCCTTCCAGCACCGGCCTCGCGGGATCGGCAATCACCTTATCCGCGTCGAAAGCCCACGTGCTGCCGAGTCCCGAGCAGGTTTCACAGGCGCCATACGGGCTGTTGAACGAGAACGATCGTGGTTCCAGATCAGGCACACTGGTTCCGCACTCCACGCAGGCCAGTTTCTGCGAGTAAAGCTGCTCGTCGCCATTCACTACAGAGATGAGAACGAGGCCATCAGCTAGTTTCGTGGCGGTCTCGATGGAAGCCTCCAGCCTTTTTTCGATCCCGGGTTTCACCACCAGCTGATCCACAATCACTTCGATGGAGTGGTTCTTGCGCTTATCCAGCTCAATCGGTTCGTCCAGGGGCCGAATGGTTCCGTCCACGCGCCCTTTTGCGAACCCCTGCCTCGCCAGTTTCTCCAGATCCTTCCGGAACTCGCCCTTTCGGCCGCGCACCACGGGAGCCATTACATAAATTCGGACGCCCGGCTGCAGGGCGATGACGTTTTTGAGGATCGCTTCAGTCGACTGCCGCGAGATCTCACTGCCACATACCGGACAATGCGGAATACCAATTGACGAGAAAAGCAGACGGAGATAATCGTAAATTTCGGTAATGGTCCCGACCGTACTCCTGGGACTACGTCCGGTCGTCTTTTGGTCTATTGAAATCGCAGGACTCAGGCCTTCCACAGAGTCGACGTCGGGTCGCTCCATTTGATCCAGGAACTGCCGAGCGTACGTAGACAGCGTTTCCACGTACCTGCGCTGACCCTCGGCGTAGATCGTGTCGAAAGCCAAAGACGACTTGCCAGATCCGCTTAATCCCGTAATCACGGTCAGAGAATTGCGGGGAATGGAAACACTGACGTTGCGCAGATTGTGTTGCCTGGCACCCGAAACTTTAATTTCCTGCAGCATGTCCGTGACCTTTGATACCCTTTACTATCCAACGGCTTGATTTCCGTTTCGTTAAATGCCTGCCTGCCCATATTGCGGCGCTCCCACGATGCGCGGCCCCCGGAGTTTTTTTCGCAAGCTCGTGAGCCACGCTGTGCTGCAGTGCACCTCATGCAAACGGCAGATTTCCATTCGCCGCCGGTGGCTCGGTATTTTTCAGCGTTACGCCGAATGTCCAATTTGCAGTTCGCCGACCCCGTCACGCATCTTTTCCCGCGACCGCGTCGACGCGATGAGCAGAAATCCGCTGCGGAAACTGCTCGCCATCTTTGGATGTCCCCTCTACCACTGTATCTACTGCCGGTATCAGTTCAGGGACTGGCGTAAGCGATTGTCCGATGAGCGCGTCAGCCCGACCTACAAAATGCGCTGAGCCGGATTTACGATAGCTCCCGAACGGGAATGGTGAACGCAACCGTGTTCACCACCCCTTTTCTCTGGAATTGAACCCAGACCCGGTAAGTGGCTGGGCGCGGGAAGAAGATGTTGAACTGAATCTCGATCCCCGGCTCCCCATAGACGGGATGCTCATGAATGCTGTCGATCAAATCGTTGCTCATCGCCAGCAGGTGTCCCCATGCACCCAGATATCGCTCCAGACCCTCGCGGGGACCGGCTGTGAAGAACAACATCGTTTTGCGACCGGGTGAGGGAGCAGGCGGGTCCATACGCAGCGAAACCTGCAGATTCTCCCCTCGTTTTGGCGCCAAGTCTGCCGCAGGACTGGCGATCGACTCCCCGATGGACTTCGTGTAACCGCCCGCCGTGACGAACGCGGGCAGCAGCTGGGGCGTGGCACCCGCCGGATAACAGTCGGCCAGTATGCGATACACACCCGGCTTCGGCAGCGTTGTCCTGTAGCGGAAGCGCCCGTCGCCCGTCGGCACCGGATGGTCGTGAATGAAAAATTCCAGATCGGCGCTGACGATAAACAGGTGAAACGGCTTCTCGTGTATTAGTTCGTACTTCGAAGCTCGCCGCCTCGTACTCCGGTCGAGCAACTCTAAGCGGATCTCGATCGCGCGTCCAACGGGAACCGACCTCGGTTCAATCTGGACGCGAAGCTGATACTCGACTGGCTCGCGAACGCCCGCTTCAAGCGGCATCCCGCAACGAGGGCACTTCCCCGGAGTCTTCGAGCGGACATCTTTATCCATGGGACAGACGAATTCGACCGGTGCCTGAAACGCATGCAGCCACCCCGCAGCACCCACCCAGGCTCCAAACCAGCGTCGAGTCATGGCAGCGGGGCTCTTCATCGACTTAGGTTGTTGGACTCGGGACCGGCCACTTCGCGGTTGTGGTTGCGCCACCATCTACCGCGATCACCTGCCCGGTGATGTAGTTCGAGCCAGGAGCGGCCAGGAAGACTGCCAGCGGAGCGATGTCCTCAGGGCACCCCAGACGGTCGATGGCCTGGACGCCCTTGCGCCACTTATCCATCTCCTCGGACTGCCACATGGCCCGGTTCAGATCAGTGAGGATGAACCCCGGGGCAATGCAGTTCACCTGTATGTCGTGGCAGGCCCACTCGGCGGCCAGTACCTTCGTCAACTGCCCCACTGCGCCCTTCGTCATGGCGTAGACGGAAACCCACGGAATTCCGGTGAAGGTGGTAAAGCTGCCGATATTGATGATCTTGCCGCCCTTACCGCGCGTGATCATCTTCTTCCCAACCAGCTGCGTCAGCTCAAACAGGCCATGCAGATTGGTCTGCATGATCTTGTCGTACTGTTCGTGCGTATAATCCTCAGCCTTGCCGCGGATGTTCATACCAGCCACGTTCGCCAGGATATCCACGTCGCCAATCTCTGCAACCGCTCGCCGGAGGGATTCGGAGCTGGCCACATCGAGTTCGAGTGCACGTCCGCCGATCTCGGCCGCAATCGCCTCCAGCTTGTCTTTCGACCGCGCCGCGAGTATCACTTCGGCTCCCGCTTCACGCATACCGCGCGCGATGGCCAGACCGATTCCCCGGCTCGCGCCCGTTATCAGCGCCGTCTTTCCTGCAAGCGAAAAAGGATTCACCTGCGCTATTCTCTCATGGCCCTGAAAAAACGGGTTCTGCGCGCAACTTGGTACAGTGAAAGCATATATATGAGCTTTTCTGACTCCTTTTTCGCCGCTCGCTTCGGGATCTCGCGGCGGGATTTGGAAAACTATCTTTCCGAAGCCCTGTCACGCGGCGGGGACTACGCCGACCTTTATTTCGAGTACATTGCAACGAGTTCCATCGGCATCGATGAGTCGATTGTCAAAAGCGCCACACAGGGCGTGACGCTCGGAGTCGGCGTCCGCGTCATCGCCGGCGAACGCACTGGCTACGCTTACGCGGGAGATCTGAGTCCCGAGAAGATCAAACACGCGGCTCAGGTTGCCGCGATGATCGCCGCCGGACCTTCAAAAGTCGAATCTACCCCCCTCGACGACGGCCCTCGGCGCGATCTCTACCCCGTCCTCAACGCACCCAACGAAGCCTCGTTCGCCGAGCGGGTCGAACTGGTGCAGCGCGCGGATAAAGCCGCTCGTGCCGCCGATTCCCGGGTCTTCCAGGTACAGGCCACCTACGCGGACAGCCTTCGCCAGATCCTTGTCGCCACCTCCGACGGTACGGTCAGCCACGATCGCCAGCCAATGGCTCGCCTAAGTGTTTTTGCACTCGCCAAGGGTCCGGACGGTATTGCGCAGCAGGGCCATTCCGGTGGCGGCGGACGTTACGAACTCTCCTGGTTCCTGAACGAGCGCACTCCCGAGTACTTTGCGAAGGAGGCCGTCCGCCAGGCGATCGTGCAACTCGGCGCAGTGGACGCCCCCGCGGGCGAAAACGTGGTCGTCCTCGGACCCGGCTGGCCCGGTGTCCTGCTCCACGAAGCTGTCGGCCATGGCCTCGAAGCCGACTTCAATCGCAAGGGTGTCTCCGCCTTCTCCGGCCGCATCGGCCAGCAGGTAGCCAGTCCCCTCTGCACGGTTGTAGACGACGGCACCATCGGCGGCCGCCGCGGTTCCATCAACGTAGACGACGAAGGCAATCTGACGCAGCGCAACGTCCTGATTGAAAACGGTATCCTTCGGGGCTACTTACAGGACAAGCTCTCCAGCCGCATCACGGGTTCCACCGCGACCGGCAGCGGACGTCGTGAAAGCTACGAACACATCCCCATGCCGCGCATGACCAACACCTTCATGCTCGCGGGCGAGAGCGATCCGGCCGATATCATTAAGTCCGTCCCGCGAGGTCTCTACTGCGCCAGCTTTGCCGGCGGTCAGGTCGATATCACCAGCGGTAACTTCGTCTTCTCGGCGTCTGAAAGTTACCTGATCGAAGACGGTAAACTCACCCGCCCGGTGAAAAATGCTACTTTGATCGGCAACGGCCCGGAAGCCCTGAAATACGTGAGCATGGTTGGCAACGACTTGAAACTCGATGAAGGCGTCGGCATCTGCGGCAAAGAAGGCCAAAGCGTGCCCGTCGGTGTTGGCATCCCCACGGTCCGGATCGATCGCATGACCGTCGGGGGCACCGCTTGAGTCTCGACGCGTTAACCGACATCGCCCGCGACACGATTCGACAAGCTCTTCACTCCGGAGCCACCGATGCGGAATGCACCATCTCAGAGGGCTCTGAATTCGGTGCCAACGTCCGCATGGGCGAGCTTGAAACGCTCAAGGAAGCAGGATCGCGAGGGGCTGGCCTTCGCGTCCTCATTGGCAAGAAGACAGGTTCGTCGTACACCTCGGATATGACTCCCGACGGCATCCGGCAGATGGTGAAAGCAGCTGTCGAGCTGGCTGCCCTCACCACCGAAGATCCCCATGTTGCCCTGCCTGACGAGTCCGAGCTCGGAGCCATCCTCGGCGACCTCAAGCTCTTCTACGAATCTGTAGCCGCGTTGCCTGCAGCGCAGAAGATCGATGCAGCGAAACGGGCTGAAGCCGCCGCGCTCTCGTTCAATCCATGCATTACGAAGTCCGAAGGCGGTTCCTTCGACTCCAGTACGTCTTGCCGCGTTTTCGCCAATTCCAGAGGGTTCGCGGGGGCTTATCAGTCCACGTGGTGCTCTCTGACCGCTGTTCCCGTTGCCACCAGGGGCGACACCATGGAGCGCGACTACTGGTCCACCCTGGCACGCGACTTTTCTGGTCTCGAAACACCAGAGTTCGTCGGCCGCACCGCTGCCGAAAGAGCGGTTCGCCGCCTCGGCGCGGTGAAGGTCGAAACCACCAAAGTTCCGGTTGTCTTCGAACCCAGAGTCGCTCGTTCCCTCCTTGGCAATCTCTTCGAAGCCGTCGAAGGACGCTCGATCTACCGGCAGGCATCCTTTCTCGCCAACAAACTTGGGGAGAAGATCGCCGATGAGCGCATCACGCTCATTGACGACGGCACCATGCCCGGCCTCTTCGGTTCACAGCCGTTCGATGACGAGGGCGTTCCCACCCGGCGAACCATGGTTATCGAGAAGGGCGTACTCAAGGCCTACCTCCTGAACACCTACACGGCGCGCAAGCTCGACATGAAGACCACCGGGAATGCGTCGCGCGGAATCACTGGAAACGCTGGCATCGGGCATGGCAATTTTTATATCGAACCTGGGACGAAGAGCCCATCAGAGATCATCGCCGACATAAAAAATGGCTTTTACGTGACCGAACTGATCGGTTCCGGTGTCAACACCGTTACGGGCGACTATTCGCGCGGCGCGGCCGGAGTCTGGATCCGCAACGGCGAACTGGCGTTCCCGGTTTCGGAAGTTACGATCGCATCCACGCTGCAGGAGATGCTCAACGGCCTCGGCGAAATCGGCAGTGACCTCGAATTCCGCGGTTCGATCTCCGCCCCAACGATCATGATCGGAGAAATGACCATTGCCGGACGTTAAAGTCTCTCCCACCACCATTGTCATGGCGTTGGGCGGTGCGTTGATACTTGGCATCTTCGGCTGGATGACGTTCGGACCCGCCCCGGCACCGCCGCCCCCGCCCAAACTCAGCCAGGAAGCCCGAGAGTACCTATCGAGCCTGAAGCTCTCCAACGTCCACATGCAGGCGGCCGAGAATTACGTCAATGCGCGGCTCGTCGAGATCCTCGGCGAAATCGGAAATAACGGACCCAAAACTATCAAGTTGGCCGAAGTTACGTGCGTGTTCCGTGACTATGCCGGGCAGGAGATTGCCCGGGAACGAGCGCTCGTCGTGGGCGGGCGCCCCGGACCCTTGCCGCCCGGCCAGACCCGGTCATTCCGGCTTCCGTTCGATACCATTCCGCAAACCTGGAATCAGGCGATGCCAACGCTGGTAATCGCCCAGATTCAGTTCGAGTAGCTAACGCCAGCCGCCCAGGATGGCACCCATGATCACCAGCGCAATGGTCAGGTACCCGCCGTTCACGAAGACGTAAAGCCACGGCCGTTGCTCGAACATAGCAACAATGCCGATTCCCATCGCAGCCCAGCCAAAGCCAGCCAGGAACCCCGCCGTCGCACCCCATGCCAAATCGGTTTTCGGGTCGTTCAGGAACATCGCGAGATTGATCGACATCACTAAGCTAATGGCGAAGCTAATCGCGAACGTCTTCGCTGAAGCGGTCGGCGCATTACCCGGGCTGAAGTTGTTCGCTCTCAACCAAGCCGACCCAAACAGAGCCGGCGAATACCACAGACCGCCCAGCAGAAATGCCGACAGTGCGGCCGCCAAAACAGCCCAGAGATTCAGGGTGGTGAGTGTCACTGCGTGCCGCTCCTCTGGTGGAGCGTCGTCGCCAGCGACGTGGCCATAGCGACCAGCACAACCACTGCAGCGATTCGAAGCATGTCTCTTCTCCTAAGAGTTAGTTCATCATTCAAGTAAAACGCCGGTACACTCAATCGTCAAGAGTTTTGATGCCCAAAACTTCAGTCACACGCAATCGCCTCATCGAATCCGCCCGTTACCTCTTCTGGGGCCGGGGTTTCGCGGGGACAGTATGGCCGACCTTCTCGCCCACGCTGAAGTCAACTCCGGCAGCTTCTACCACTTCTTCGAAGTAAAGAGGCGCGCCTCCGCGCCGTTCTCCAGACCTAACTCGGCGGACTGCGCCCGATGGTCGTCAATCCCGCCTTCGCCGCAACAGACGACCCCATCGGCCGAATCTTTGCAATCCTTGCTGGCTACCGCGAGCGTATCCTTCAGACCGACTATCGCTATGGCTGCCCACTCGGCCGCCTGGGGCTGGAGATCGATCCGGAAAATCGTCCCGCACACAAGCTCATTGCCCAGAATTTCGCCGGTTCGATCGGAGCCGTGCAAGAATGTGTCGAGCAAGCGAGAGAAAGCCTTCCGGCGGGCATCGACCCGGAAGCGCTGGCCACCTACGTTCTCGCCGTGATGGAGAACGCGGTCATGCTCTCCCGCCCGTACGGCTCGGTGGATGTCTTCGACCGCAGCATCGCCCAACTCAGCGAGCACTTCCGTCTGCTTTTTGAGCGCCGGTGAACCTTCACCCGCTCCCGTGTCCTTTCCTGTAGAAGTCTGAATGAATGAGCCCAAAGCAGGCTCTAACCAACATGCTGGTTCCTCGGCGTGCGGTACGTTCTCTTTGCCTGGCCGTGCTGGTAACTACGTGCCCGCTGGCCCCAGTCCAGACTTCCGCGAAGAGGGGCAACCTGGGAGGTATGGTTTCGGACGCCCCCCGGGGCCTATTGCCCGGAGCGCGCGAAATCACCAGTGACGCCACGGCGCTCTCGCTGGAGACCACGACCAATCCCGAGGGCCTCTATGAATTCGCCGCCCTTGAGCCCGATCGTGGTCCGGCAACGTGGAACTCAACGGCGTGAGCTTCTCTCTCTGCGGCAGGTCTGCGGCAGGTCAATGTGAGCGTTGGTAATGCGGTGCGGGTCAACCTTACGCTCAGCCTGCAGCAGAATGTTGCGGCCCGGTGATCTCAGCCTGCGCCGTTCTTCGGGTTCCGGTCCGGCACTCGCCTACCCAGCCCCGATCTGGGTGCCGTCCTTGTTCGGACCTCCAGCGCACGATCCAACTACCTTGGGAACACGCGCGCCCCGCTACCGCGCGAAGAATGTTCAGCTGTCGGCGCACTACACTCTCAGCTACAACAAATCCGACGATGACAATGAGCGCCAGCCGAATGAAATCAGCTACCAGAACCCCTTCGACTTTCGCCCCGACTACAAATGATCGAATTTCGATGCCAGGCATCAGGCGTCTGGCTATGCTCTTTGGCAGGCACCCCTCGGTTTCGAACTCACCAGCCGCTTCTTGTACCGCAGCGCGCTCCCCGTGGACGCCATTACAGGAACCGACACCTCGGAACTACTGACGCCGAACTTCGGTAACCGACCCCTTCAATCACCTGGCGTTTACATGCTGCGTAACACGTTTAGAAATCGCGATTTCAAGACCCTCAATATCCGAGTCGCCAAAAACTTCCGCATCAAAGAAACCTCAGCGCTCCAGCTCTACACCGACGTGTTCAACATCTTCAATTTCTCGAACGTGGCGTTTACGCCCGCTATACTAAACCCAGGAACACAGCAGTTATTTACGGACCCGGTGTTGTCCCGAATGGCACTACGTCCCCCCGCCGGCCAACTTTCTAAACCCCCGAACGGCCGACGGTGGATGGGCATCCGGCACCACAATGCAGCAAGGCACGCCTCTGCAGTTCCAGCTCGGGCGCGCCTTACTTCTTAGGCAATGTATAAGCCACCCCACGATCGCCACACTCTGCAGGAGATCCGAGACGCTGACGGCAATCTCCTTCTTCGGGTGGATACCGAGAACTTCAGCGGTCTCAAGCGGCTGCTGCGACACGACGAAGTCTGCGGAATCATCTCCGGCACGCCGGGCTTGCAGGGGGCTGGGGCACCCACCTTCGAAGAGTTCACGCCGATTAACGTTCCGTGGACCCCAAACGCGAGAGGTCTCCTCGAAGTAGATCAGGCCGTTCTTCGCCGTCTGTTGGCACCGTTCCCTTCCGCCGTAGGCTACTTCCGAGGTGTACGCCAGACGAATGCTGACATTACTCCGGAAGACGTCCGGCTCATGCGGCTGATATTCGGTGAACGCGGCGGGTTGCTCGTATTGATCCAAAGCGCGAT
>JAOAPO010000489.1 GCA_025462945.1 Bryobacterales bacterium | reverse complement strand
AGATCGAAAAATCGCCGTCGGAAAACTAGTTCAGGAGTGCCTGGTACACGGTTGTGAAGAACTTCTGCTGGATGTCGGTGCCGTTCGGCATGAGCTGAATCATGAGCACCAGCACCATGTGGCTTTGTTTGTCCACCTGATAGATGCTGCCGTATGCGCCGCCCCAGCCGAAGGCACCGACGCCCGCCATTCCGCTTGCACCGTAGCGATCCACGGTTTCGAAGCCATAGCCGAAGCCGAGTCCAGTTGCTGAGTGGAGAGTGCCCGACTGATTCGTGGTCATCAGGTCGACGGTACGAGGTGCCAGGATTCGCACGCCATCGAGGGTTCCGCCGTTGCGGATCATTTCGAGGAAGCGGGCATAGTCACGGGCCGTCGATGTGAGACCGGCGCCGCCGGCAAAACTCTTGCGGGGGCCATCGACGTAAGATCCCTGGCCTCTGGCGCCTTCGCCGGAGCGAGCCGCAACACCGTCTTTCGTCCCATAAACCGCTGCGAGTCGGGCGCGCTGGGCCGGGGGGATGAAGAAACGTGTGTCTTTCAACCCGAGAGGGCCGGTGATGCGAGCTTTGATGAAGTCATCGAGCGACATGCCCGACGCCTTTTCGACGACGCAGCCGAGGATATCGGTGTTATAGCCGTATACATAGGCTTCACCGGGCTGGGAGACAAACGGCAGGGTGCCGAGGCGCTCCATGGTGACGCAAATGGGTTCGTCTTTGTCGGCGGTATACCAGCCCGCGCCCGCGGCAGGTCCAAGACCTTTCGACTGGTAAAGCGAGGCGACTTGCGCGTCGGTGCCGTAGGAGATGCCTGCCGTGTGGGTGAGCAAATCCTGAATGGTGATGGCGCGTTTGGCAGGGATGATGTTGATTCCGGAATCGGTTTTGACCGCGACCGTGGTTTTCGCGAACGAAGGGATGAAGTTGCCAACCGGTTCGGTGATTCCAATCTTGCCTTCTTCGACAAGCGCGAGGATGGCCGTGCTGGTCAGCGCCTTGGTTTGAGAGGCGATCCGGAAGATGGTATCGGTGGTCATCTTGCGTCCGGCTTCTTTGTCGCTCCAGCCGACGGCCTTTTCGTAGGCGGGTTTGCCGTCATGAAGAACGAGGGCTACGGCACCGGCGATCTTCCCGTCATCCACATACCGTTGCAGCAGGTTGTCGAGGCGCGTGAGGCGTGCCGGGTCGAGGCGCGCTGCGGAGGGAGATTGCGACCAGGCGTGGACCGCGAAGAACAGCAGCGTGAACATCAGGGCGGAAATCGGTAACAGGGATGCTCGTCTCATGCGTCTAAGTAGTTTAATACTGTTAGGAGCCTTTTTCGGTCATGTCATCAAAACGCATCGCAGTAACCCTCGTCTCGGCTATCGGCCTTGTTCTGCCCGTGGCGGCGCAGGACCTTCCAGATGGACCCGGGAAGCCTGTATTCGAGAAGATGTGTACGCAATGCCATGGTGTGGAAGGCATTGTGCGTGAAAAGCTCACCAAAGACCGCTGGACCGCCATCGTCGACGACATGGTGTCGCGCGGTGCCAAGGGTACCGACGAAGAAGTCGACCAGGTGATCAATTACCTCGCAGCGAACTTTGGGCGCAAGGTGAACGTGAACAAAGCTACGACGAGCGACCTGACCGCTATGGGGCTCACGCCCGATGAGGCGCAGGCCGTCATTAAATATCGCGTCGAAAAGGGTTCAGTGAAAGACTTCGACGATCTGAGCAAAGTTCCGGGTCTGGCTACGGCGAAGCTTGCGGGTTTGAAGCCGCGCGTGGAGTTCTAGGCAGCCTGGCCGCGTTCCCTCAGGTAGCAGGAGCCCGTTAGCAGAATTCCGAGCCCAAGGACTCCGAGAACGATGACGAGCGCCGTTTCCTGCGTTTCGACGTAAAGCCCCAGGATCAGAAACCACATCGGGATGCGGGCGAGGAGCGTGGCCCGGTAGAACTTCGGTCCACCATAAAGGATCACGTTGGCCACTACAATGGCGAGGCCGATCATGAGGACGCCCGAGAACTGCACGAAAGTGCCAGGATAAGCGTGGTTGGCCATCAGCATCTTCAGGGTGAGTTGCGGTGCCAGAAAGAGCGCGAGGCCGGTCAGGAAGAGATAAGTTGCCAGGTAGTAGAGGGTAGAGCGTGTCTTAGGCACGCTTCACAGTGTAGCGGTATGTGGCCGTGCGTACTCTGTGTGAAGGCAGAGGCTCAGGAGTTGCAGGCCGATTTAGAATTTCAGGTGCCACTGCAACATCACGATCAGAGCTAGTGATCCAACCGCGATCATGGCGCCGTGAGGCAGTCTCATTCCTTTTGAGGAATTCACATCCAGTTCCTCACTGCTCTTATGAGGTGCCTTGAACCGCATGAGGTCGCTGAGTATCCACTGCGCGTTAAACAGGGTCTTCCGCATTCGGCCTTTCAATGCGACGAATACCAGCGCAATCGCGCCGCCGAGAATGGCTGTCAGCAGAAACAGCCAAAAACAATTTGTTGGCCCGACAATCGCCCCTGCCGCGGCGAGCAGTTTCACGTCGCCCGCACCGCGAGCTCTCAACAGGTAGAGAGGAAAATAAAGCAGGAAACCCAGGCCAAACCCGGCCGCTGAGCGCCCCAGGCCGGCAGCGTCAAAAGATGCGACACCTTGTGCGAAAAGCGTATTCCACAGGAGTCCGGCAATGATGCCCGCAAGCACAAGCCAGTTCGGTATCCGGCGGTAGCGAATGTCGTAAGCGGCGGCGACGGCTACCAGAGAACCCAGTAAGATCCGTCCGGCTATTGGTAATTCGAGGTCTGAAATCATCACCTTGAAGAATGAGTATAGCCCGGATATAGCGTTCGAAAACTCTGAATTTGCCGTTGTTAACGAAAGTCGGCACCCAGTAGGTGAACTATTTTCTATATCCTTTTGCGGAAGAAATGGCGTTTACCCCAGCCCCGGTGATCGCCACTTCCTCATCGGTCTTAATCACTTCGAAGACGCTGCCCTGCAGGGGCGACATGAGGATCATCTCGTGCAGGAACTGATGCAGGATGGCAATGTTGATGAATTTGGCGTTATTGCCGGTTATATAGAAGCGGCCGGGCCCTTCAATATGAACACTTGAAGCCGTTGCTGCTGCGAGAGCCCGGTGCCACATCTCCACGAATTTGCTACAGCGGGGATCGCCTTCCGCCGCTTTCGCGAAGACCTCGTGAGGTTCCAGGTCGAGGAACCGAAGCCGCATGGCGCGTTCGCCCATGATGCCTTCGAGATGACCTGTGCCGCCACAGCCGCAGTAGGTTTCTTTGGGGTCGAGCGTCACGATGGTGTGTCCGCCTTCCCATATGCCGTCGATGGCAGGATAGCGGCCGAAGCCAATGCCCGTGCCGAGCGTCCAGGTCCGGATAACGCCGCTGCGTTCATCGATGCAGGGCGGCACGGTCAGCCGACCGCATGTGGCTGCAATGCCAGCGGCGGCCGCATCAGCGTCGTTGTAGAGAAAGACCGGCATGCTGATGCCGCGACTTTTGAGTGCCGTCTCGACGAGCGAAGCCAGCGCCGCGCCTTTGGTTTGCCGCAGGTTGGGAGATTCCTCCACCACGCCGGCGCGAACGATGCCCGGCATGCCGATTCCGACGGCGACGGGGTCAATGGGAGCAGCTTCGGCGATCTCGCTCACCAGGCGGACGATCGTATCGACGATCGCGTCGACTGGCATGGACTGGAGGACACCTCCGGCGTGCTCAGCTTCAGGGTCAGCTTCGGGCCAGACGCGAATCTTCCCGGCCAGACGGCAGCCATCCACCAGGCCGGCAGCCAGCCGCTCAGCCGCGATTACGCCAATCGTTAAATCCGCCATAGGTCACCCGTGAGCTTTACAACCGGCTTAATTTATTCAGGCCATTAAACGCAGCGGCTTTGTAGCACTCCGCCAGCGTTGGGTAATTGAAAACGGTATCAATAAAGTAGTCCATTGTGCCGCCCAACGCAAACACGGCCTGTCCAATGTGGAGCAATTCGCAGGCCCCTTCCCCGATGATGTGGACGCCGAGCAGCAGTCGGGTTTCGCGGTGGAAGATCAGCTTCAGACGCCCGGTGGTATCCCCGCGGATCTGGCCTCGCGCAATTTCGCGGTAATAAGCGACGCCGACTTCGTAGGGAACGTCCTCTTCAGTGAGTTGCTCTTCCGTTTTCCCGATGAACGAGATTTCAGGAATGGTGTAGATCCCGTAAGGGTAGTATTCCGGCCTGGACTGGAGCGGGATACCAAAGGCCCGCCCAGCTGCGACGCGACCCTGCTCCATCGAGACCGAGGCGAGGCTGGGGAAGCCGATGACATCACCGACAGCGAAGATGTTCGGCTGTTTGGTCCGGAAGTCAGCATCGACGGCGATGCGACCCCGCACGTCGGCTTCGAGACCGGCGGCCGGCAGATTCAGCTCGTCGACATTGCCGGCGCGCCCCACGGCATAGAGCAGCGCATCGCCGGAGACCTTTTTATTACTGTTCAATGTGGCAACCACGCCATGACCGGTGTCTTCAACGCTGTCGACCTCTTCATTCAGCCGCATGGTGACACGAACGTCGCGGAGGTGATAGGAGAGCGCCTCCACCATCTCAGCGTCAGCGAATTCGAGCAGGCGGGGCCGCCGCTCGATGAGGATCACGCGGACGCCCAGCGTGGCAAACATGCAGGTGTACTCGACGCCGATGACGCCACCGCCGACGACGATCAGGGTCTTGGGGACTTCTTCGAGCGTGAGAATCTGGTCGCTGTTGATGATGGTGCGACCGTTGATGGGCACGGTGGGAGAAACAGCGGGCTTCGTTCCCGTCCCGATGATGACGAACGGGGCCTCGATCTCGACCCGGCCACGAGAGCTTTCGACAGCTACGTGCGTCGGGTCTATGAAGCTGGCCTGACCGTTGATCATCTCGACGTTGTTGCGTGCCAGTTGAGCGCGCGTGACGTCGACTTCGGTCTTGATGACTTGCTGGATCCGGAACATCAGATCTGCCATCGAAATCCGGTCTTTCACCCGGTAATTAATTCCGTAGATGGACTGGTACTGATACCCGGACAGGTGCAGCACCGCCTCGCGCATGGTCTTGCTGGGGATAGTTCCTGTGTTGATGCAGGCACCACCGAGAACTTCGCGCTTTTCGATGAGCGCCACCTGCTTTCCACTCTTCGCGGCCTGAATTGCCGCGCGCTGCCCAGAGGGGCCGGAGCCGATTACGATCAGATCGTACTTTTGCATGCCGTAGTCAAGCCCTTCCTTCTACTTCATCGTCGTGTGTACGGCGAACCTTTAGTCAAGCAGCCGGTGATTACGCGCGGCTGGCGAGATACGAGACGACTGCGTCGGCCAGAGCAGGCATGGGGGCGATGCCGCACTCCCGCATTCGGGCGTTGTCGAGAGCTGAGAATTTCGGCCGGCGGGCATCGGTTCGATACTCCCGTTCGTTGGTGGGCTGGAGGTCGGCCGAGACATCGGCTTTGGCGAAAATGAGCCTGGCGTAATCGAACCACGAAATGGCCTCTCCACCACCGACGTGAAACACCCCCGCGAGGTTCCTCTCAAGCATGTCAATGGAGCGACTCGCCAGCGCCGGAGCGTAGGTGGGTGAAGCCACGTGATCTTCGACAACACGGATGGGCTTGCCCTCGCGGGCGAGGCGCAGCATCAGTTCGGGGAAGTTACCGCGAGCCGTTCTCATAGCCCCGACTCCGAAGACGCCGGAGGTTCGAACCACAAGGGCGGTGTCGAGATACGCCTGTGCATAAAGTTCGCCAGCGAGTTTCGAGACGGCGTACGCACCGAGGGGATGCACAGCGTCGCTTTCGGTGTAAGGACGACCGGCCCTCCCGTCGAACACGTAGTCCGTGGAGAAGTGGATAAGCCGGGCGTCGTTCTGGCGGCACGCCATCGCCAGGTTTCGCACGGCGAGGCCATTCGCGTCGAGGGCGGCCAGAGGTTCGCGCTCAGCCACGTCCACCATGTTATAGGCCGCGGCATTGAAGACGGCCCACGGGTCGACTTGTGCGATGACGCGCTCTACTGTTTCACGCTGCGTGACGTCGAGCTGGGCGCGCCCAAAAGCTGCCACTTCGTAGCCGCGGGCCTTGAGTTCCGCGCATAATTCCACGCCTAATTGACCGGATGCACCGATCACAACTATCCTTTTGGCCATTTTCCCCACACTAATACAATAATCACCGTGGCCAGGATCAGCAGCAAAGCGCCTGCCCAGACGGTCCATTGAGGCGGCACGGGTGTTTCTGGAAGCGGCGTCAGTTCCGGCTCCTTCGCCATACCGGCAGCACGGGCGAGAATGCGCTCGCGTCCACCTTTGTCGGCAATCAGGATGGTGCCGGAGTTGGAGCCGTTCGTCGCCTCTTCCAGTCTGGTGCGCAGAAAGAGCGGCACGTCATGAATGGAATTGTAGAAACCTTCGTCATCGCGGGTTGAGATGAGCACGGCGGAGGTCTTTATGATGCCGCTGACCTGGCGCATGAAGCGCATGCCGCAGCCGGGGCAAATCGATGCTTTTCCCAACTCTGCCTGGCACCCTGGACAATTCATGATTTGCCTAACGCGCGGCCGGCGGGCGGGTATGCGACCCGAAGTGATCGAGTACGACTTCGATAAAGCCCAGCGACGCTTTGGAGAGCGCCTTATCTTTACGATAGATCAGGCCGAGCTTGCGCGTCATGGGCTCGGGAGCGAGCGGGATCGTCTTCAAAGCACCGGCCGCGACTTCGTCTTCGCAGTTGAGCGAGGCGAGGAAGCTGACGCCGAGACCGGCGACCACGAACTTCTTCATCGTCTCTGTGGAGTCGAGTTCCATGGAGATGCGAAGGTCGTCTTCAATCTTTTCGAACCAGGCGTTGAGGCGGGTGCGGGTCCGGCCGGACTGAGGCAGCAGCATCGGGTAAGGCTGGAGGTCTTCGCACTGGACTCTATCGAGGGCCGCGAGGGGATGACCGGCGGGAACGATGCAGTGAATCTCGTCGCGATAGATCTCGACGACCTGCACGCGCTTCTCCGCCACTGGAAGCTGGGTGAGGCCGAAGTCGGCGACGTTTTCCATCACAGCTTCCACGACCCGCGAGCCGTAGGAGCGGTTTACCTGCAACTGGATGCCGGGGAACTGTTCTTTGAATTCGGCGAAGACGGCCGGCAACACGTAGATGCAGGTCGCTTCATTGGCCGCGATGACGAGTTCGCCGCGCGGGGTCATCTCCAATTCGCTGAGCGCGTTCTGGGCCATGCGCCGAGTTTCCATCAGCTGCTCTGCGAACGTGGCGAAGAGCTTACCGGCCGAAGTGAGAGAAATCCGACTCCCAAACCGCTCAAACAGCTCCGCCTTGAGTTCGTACTCAAGCTGCCGGATCTGAGCGCTGATCGCGGGTTGCGTTCGAAAGCACGTCTGGGCAGCCTTCGAGAAACTTTTGAGGCGCACTATCTCGAGAAATGTATGAATCTGATCGAAGTCCAAAAGAGTCCGTTGGTGGGCCGAGTAAGTGCGAGACCGCTCTGATTTTAACAAACCTCAAGGGTTATCCCACCTGATAGCATGGTCGACATGAAGCTGCGCGCGCTGTTTTGGGCCGGGTTGCCCCTGTTTTTGGTTCTTTCGGGCACAGTCCTGATGTTCGGGCAGAGCGCGGGCGGTGGCGCGGACGACGAGAAAGTGGCCCGCGGCAAGTACCTGGCTGAAGAAGTCGCCCGTTGTCAGGATTGCCACACTCCGAAGACGGAGCGGGGCGACTTCATCAAGTCGCAGTGGATGAAGGGCGCGACGCTGGACATCATGACCGCGGTTCCCACACCGGGCTGGCGCCAGAAGAGCCCGGATATTACGGCGACGAGCACATTCTTCGCCCGGTGGAACATGGACGGAGTGGTGAAGTTTCTCGAGACGGGGAAAAATCCACGCGGGAACAGGGCTGGTCCGCCGATGCCGATCTACAACCTGAAGCACGAAGACGCGGAAGCGATCGCGGCGTATCTGAAGTCCCTGCCCTGAGCTGTGGGACTTCGATTCCTGGCTGCGACAGCTCTTCTCGCCGCATCGGCGAACGCTCAGACGGCGGATAACGTTTTGCTGGTGGTGAACCGGCGGTCGGCGGATTCTCGTGCCGTGGCCGCGTACTACCAACAGAAGCGCGCGATTCCCGCACTGAACGTGTGCACCATCGAGACCGAGCCGGCAGAGAACATCACGCGGGAACTCTACGGGAAGCAGGTGGAAGCACCAGTTGGAGCCTGTCTGCAGATGCGCGGCCTGACGGAGCGCATTCTTTATATCGTTCTGACCATCGGTACGCCGATACGCATTGACGCCAGTGCGGGCAAAACGGAACGTAACACCGACGGCGCGGCAGTTGATTCTGAGCTGGCTCTGCTTTACCAGCGCATGCGGGGTGTACAGATTCCGCTGGACGGGCCGATCACAAATCCGTTTTTTCGGCAGCGCGACACGCCCTTCCGTCACCCGCTTTTCCCAATCTACCTGGTCACCCGGCTGGATGCCTGGACAGCGGACGAAGCGAAGTCTCTGGTAGATCGTTCACTGGCGGCGAAGAACCGGGGGCGGTTCGCAATCGATCTGAAGGCTTATGACGGGACAGAGGGCAACCAGTGGCTTCGAACCGCGGCTCTCCTTGTACCGAAGGAACGGCTGGTGCTGGAAGAGACCGCCACCGTGCTGGAGAACGTGGCGGATGTAATTGGGTACGCCTCGTGGGGGTCGAACGACAGGGCGCGCACGAAGCGAACCGTGCACTTCGGCTGGCTGCCCGGGGCGATTGTGACGGAGTTTGTTTCGACGGACGGACGCACCTTTCGAAAGCCGCCGGATGACTGGACACTGGGGACGTGGGCTGACAAGAAGTCATGGTTCGCGGGTGGGCCGCAGACGCTGGCTTCCGACTATATCCACGAAGGCGCGAGCGGCGCCTCCGGGCAGGTACTGGAGCCGTTTCTGATGTTCTGCCCCCGGCCGGACTTCGTGCTGCCGGCGTATGCGTCGGGGCGGAATCTGGCGGAGAGTTTCTACATGGGAATGCCGGCTCTGAGCTGGATGACCGTCATTATCGGCGATCCGCTGATGCATCTGGCGCCACAGCGGTAACCGGCGTGAAACAATCGGATCAGAGCATGAAAGTCGCAATCGAAGGCGTCACGTTACATCTCGCGCATCCGGACGAACTGGCGATTCGCTGGGTGGGTCAGGAAGAACTCATGCGGCAGCTGCTGGCCGCGTGGATGGTGGTTACGGAAGCCGATGTTCCGATGAATCCGCGTCTGATCGGCAAGCCGGGCGTGGGCAAAACGACGCTGGCTTACGCGGCGGCGAGGCGCATGGGCCGCGATGTTTTCATCATGCAGGCGACGCTGGATACACGACCGGAAGATCTGATTGTGACCCCCGTAATTGAAGGCGAAGGCAGTCTTCGGTACGTTGCATCACCACTGGTGAGCGCAATGGTGCTGGGCGGCGTTGCGATCCTGGACGAAGGCAACCGGATGAGCGAGAAGAGCTGGGCGAGCCTCGCGCCGCTGCTGGATAACCGGCGGTACGTGGAAAGTATCGTCGCGGGCATCAAGATCAAGGCGCATCCGAATTTCAGGCTGGTGGCAACGATGAACGACGATGCTTCCACCTTCGAACTGCCGGAGTACATCCACTCGCGGCTGCAGCCACAGCTTCTTATCGACTTCCCGGAGAAGGATGAGGAGATGCAGATTCTGCGTGAAAACATCCCGTTCGCCGAAGATCGTGTGCTGCAGTACGTTGCGGATTTTCTGGAACAGGCGCATGCGCACGACGAGCGCTACAGCGTGCGTGACGGAATCAATATCGCGCGTTACGCGATCAAGCTGAAGAGCCTGGCCACCGAGTCCGGGCACGAGCGCGCCGCGCTTGAGATGTCCGTGATGCAGATTCTTGGCGAGGAAGCGTTGCGCTATGCCCGACGACCGAGAACTACCGCTTCCTGACCTGATGAGCCTGCGGCGCGGGCGTATGTCGTGGGTGCCGGTGGTGCCCGGGCGACTGGAGTTCGCGGCCGAGGTTCGGAGGCGCATGCTGGCGGAGCGGCCTCAGGTGGTGGCTGTGGAACTGCCTGCCACGCTGGAGAGTCTGTTTCTGAGCGCGGTCAAGCGGCTGCCTGCTATCTCGGTCATCGTTTATAACGACACTGCCTACCGAGCCAATGCCGAGCAGGAGCAGGCCGTCTACGTTCCCGTGGAGCCGGCTGACCCGTTTATCGAGGCGATTCGAACGGCCCAGGAGATCGGTGCGCAGGTGGTGTTCGCTGATCCTGATTCGTCGGAGCGCCCGCACCTGCGCTCCGCCTACCCCGACTCCTATGCGCTGAAGACGATTTCGCTGGAACAGTACACGGAGGCGTGGCGTTTGCAGCCTCAGCCCCGGACGCCGGAGATCGAGTCGTTCGCGGCGGGCATTGCGTGGAAACTGCAAGGCGCCGACCCGTTTGCCGAGACCATGGTGGTCATCTCGCTGAACCTGCTGGATGCGGTACTGGAAGGTTTGGAAATACCTCAGCCGGAGCCGGTGTCGCGCTTCCGCGAACAGCCCCGGTTGCTGAATCCGCATCCGGATTGTCTGGGTGAGATTCTCAGTGAATATCCGTATCTGCAGGAGCGGTACGAGAAGTTTCGAGAGACGCTGACGGAGCCGGATTCGGTGGATCGTCCACGCGTGCAGATCGCGCTGTTTCGCGAGGCGGCCGAAGCGTGGCAGGTGAATACGGGCGAGATGATGCACCACTGGCAGCGACGTCTGCTGGCGCGTTACACGCGCAACCTGGCGCTGGCTCATCACGATATGATCGCGTCGCTTTACGACATTGCCATCGCGGCGCGGTCCATTGTGGACGAGAACTTTGCGTGGGACGTTTGGGAGACGGCCGGCCGGTATTCGTGGCAGGAGACTGAGACCGACATCGAGACTGCGAACTTTTCGGGCGAGCAGATCTGGGTGGATACGAAGCAGATCCGGCTCCGACGGCGTCTGCCGAGTACGCGGCGGCGCATGACGATTCCTGGTTTGAAGCCCCGGAAGAAGGAACAGACTCCGGGCGAGTGGGCCAGCGATCTGAACGGGACCAGCATCTGTTCTTACCCCCCCGAAGACATTCT
>JAOAPO010000447.1 GCA_025462945.1 Bryobacterales bacterium | reverse complement strand
CCGCGGGGTGCGCGTAGAGGAGTCCTGCGACGATCACGAAGGCAATGAGCCCGACCTTAATACAGGTCACTACGATCTGTACCCCGCCGCCGATCTTGACGCCGACATAATTCACGGCCCCGAGCGTCACTATCAGGCCGAGGGCGAAGATTTGACCGTATTTGATCGGCAGCGGTCCTAATGAAAACCAGACCTTTTCAAATTCGGGTATGAAATGGGCTGTGTATTCAAAGAATGCGGTGGCTAGGGTAGCGATCGAGCCGCTTTTCGCCACGGACAGCTGCGTCCAGCTGTAGAGGTAGCCCCAAACGGGTCCATAGGCTTCAGTGAGATAGACGTACTCGCCACCAGCGCCGGGCATAGCCGCCGCGAGTTCAGCGTAGGTCAGGGCGCCTGCCAGTGACAGCGCGCCACCCACCACCCAGACCAGAAACACCATATCCACCGAGCCGACATTCTGGATCATCGTTTGGGGTACGCGAAAAATGCCGCTCCCGATCACCGTTCCAACAACGATGGATAATGCCGCCATCAGGCCCAAAGCTCGTCGAAGTTCCGTCATGTGCGCTTCCTTTCGCCGAGCACCAGGCTCGTGAGCCAGCCGACACCGAACGTGGAGATGCTGCCGATCATCACCCACCACGTAAACGGAATCTTCGTTCCGAACTTAACGAACAACATCACGATGGCTCCGGCGATGACTCCGGCGATGGCCGCGCGTTCATCCGGACGCTGCGTCAGAACACCGAGCAGGAAAACGCCAAGCAGAATGCCGAGTGTTACCGACGCGATCGAGAGCCCGGATTCGAGGACGGAGCCCCACTGGCTTGCCACGAGGGCGATCGCCACCAGGACGGCGCCCCAGCCAATCGTTGCGAAACGGGACACTTTCAGGTAATGCGCCGCAGAGTGCCGGCCTCGGGTGATCGGCTGGTAAAAATCGACGACCGTCGCAGAGGCCAGCGAGTTCAGCGCAGCCGAAAGATTTGCCATGGCCGCCGCGATAATGGCCGCCATAGCGAGTCCGGCGATACCGACCGGCAACGCTTCCCAGATGAACGTCGGATAAAGCCTGTCCGCGGGTCCCTCGGGTGCTTTGCCGCCTTTCAGTACCCACAGAAGAACTCCGATGGTCAGGAAAAGTGAAAACTGAAGGAAGATCACTCCCCAGCTGGACATCAGAGCGAGGCGGCTCTGGCGTTCGTCCTTCGCGCTCAACAAACGCTGCACGACGAGTTGGTCCGTGCCGTGGCTGGCCGTCGTCAGGAAACAGCCGCCGATCAGGCCCGCCCAGAAGGTGTAAGGAGTGTTCCACGACCAGCTGAAGTCGAAGACCCTGAATTTTCCCGCTTCTGCCGCAGTGTGGATCGCCGCACTCAGACCGCCGGGCAGTTGGCCGGCGAGGACGGCCAGACTCACGCCCGCGCCGAGCACGTACATGAACATCTGCAGAACGTCGGTCCAGATTACCGCTGTCATTCCGCCTTCGAAGGTGTAGAAGAGCGTGAGGCAAACGATCACGACGATCGATGTGAGACCGCCGGTGTGCAGGATGATGCCAATCACGATGGAGATCGCAAAGACGCGCACACCCTCGGCCAGGGAACGCGTTATCAGGAAGATGCCAGCCGTAACCTTGCGAACATTGGGTCCAAACCTGCGTTGCATCAGTTCGTACGCAGTGAAAAAGTTGCCCGAGAAGTATTGGGGCAAGAAGATCGTGGAGATAACGATTCGGGCCAGCAAATATCCGAAGACCACCTGCAGGAAAACATAGCTGCCGCCAAATGCGAGCGGGGGCGTTCCGATGATGGTGAGGGTGCTGGTCTCCGCGGAAACGATGGAGAGGGCGATCGCCCACCATGGCGCGGTCTGTCCACCCAGGAAGTAGTCTTTAAGGGTTTTCTGTGATTCTTTGAAACGGGCGCCGAACCAGGTGACTCCCAGGAGGTAGACGGCAATAATGGCGAGATCGATCAGTCGCAAGGGTTCCCGGCGATTGTAACAACAGCGATGGGAACTTCCGAACCTTGTAGACCGTCCAAATCAGCGGGTCCGAACAATCCGAGTGGCATTTGCCCGGGGCGAAACCGTTCGGTATACTCCGCTTTTACATCCAGGTTGGCACGGTTAGCGAGGGTGGAAGCATTGTGATGTATTCTTTTAAGACTGGTGAAAATCCTGGAATCGGGATTGCCAGGAACGGCTCATAGCAGCGGGAGGCATTTGAACGTGTATCGACTAACAAAATCAGCATTGGTAGTAACGGCTTTGGCCGTATTCTCGACCGTCGCTTTGGCCCAGACATGGAAGCCTGGCGAGGACACGGTAGGGCTCGCCGCCAGCAACGAAAAAGACAACCAGAAGAAACTGGCGCTCCTGAAGGAATGGGAGCAGAAGTTTCCTGAAAGTGAAATGAAGGGCCAGCGGACGCTGATGACGGCCCAGGCTCTGCTTGGGATCGTGACGAGCGCCTACGGGAAGACGACTCCTCCCGAACTGCTCGACGCCGCTGAGAAAGCCGGCAAGCAGCTCACTGACAACCTGGACGAGTATTTCTCGGCAGCGAACAAACCCGCGGCCGTGGCCGATCCTCAGTGGGCCGAAGCAAAAAAGACCTTCTCGCTGCAGGCTCACGTCTCTTTGGGTTGGGCATACTACGCCCAGAAAAAAGACGCGCTGGCTGAAGAAGAATTCAAGAAAGTTCTGGCGATCGACCCGAATCAGGCTCAGGTTTCGTACTGGCTTGGCAGCGCGATCATCCGACAGAAAGACGTGAAGAAGTACTCTGACGCGCTTTACAGCATCGCTCGTTCGCTGGCGGTGACCGGTCCGACCGCTCTGCCCCCGGCAGCAGCTGGTCCGGCGGAGACCTACCTGAAGAAGGCGTACTCCGGATATCACGGTGACGAAACCGATCTTGACAAGTTGAAGGCCGCTGTCGCTTCCGGTCCGTTGCCTCCAGCCGATTTCCACATCAAGAGCGTTGAGGAGATCCAAAAAGAGCAGTTTGCGAATGAGGATGAGTTCAACAAGGCTCACCCGGACATCGCACAGTGGCGCCTCATCCGGTCCGCTCTCAAAGGCGACCAGGCTGATACCGCGTTCGCCGGCATGAAGGACTCGCAGATCCCCGACCCTACCGTCGGGATGTTCAAGGCCAAAATCGTAGCCGTGAACGACAAGGAAATCGTCGTGAACGTCGACAACGCCGGTGGCGACGGCACTCTCAGGTTTGACAAGGCGGTCAACAGTAAGGCGGTCAACGTCGGCGACGCGATCGAGTTCAAGGGCGTGATTGTTGCCTATACCAAAGAACCTTACATGCTGACCATGACCATTGACGATCCGAAGGAAAGCGTCAAGGGACTTCCCGACAATGCGTTCTCCGGCGCTGCCGCGACGAAGAAAGCACCGGCGGTCAGGAAGGCCGCTCCGAAGAAGAAGAAGTAGTCAGAACCGAGTCTCGAAGAACAACCGCCGCCGGATGCCTCCCGCTTCCGGCGGCGGTTTTTTATTCCGCCATGGCGGCCCTTGCCCGAAGGACACCATCGCGACACTGGCATGGTTTAGTCGGGCCGGTCTCGGTATCCTAGAAGCTTGATCGTTACTCTCACAATGAATCCGGCTATTGACCGGACCATCGGCGTGGATCGTCTTGCCTTCGACGACCGCGCTTATATCCTCTCCAGCAAAGACTGGCCGGGCGGGCGCGGTATCAATGCTGCCTGCGTCATCCACTCGTTCGGCGGCAAAGCGCTTGCCATCATACCCGCGGGAGGCGAACGCGGCGAACGTTTCGAGCATTACCTCGATGGCTGCGGCTTCGACGTCGCCACAGTGCCCATCCGCAACGACGTTCGCCTCAACCTCACGATCACGGACCGCCACGGCCTCACCATAAAGCTCAACGAGATTGGTCCCCGCATTTCGAAGACGGAGATCGAGGGGATTGTGGCTACCGTCCAGACGCACCTCAAAGATGCCACGTGGCTTGCGCTTTGCGGCAGCCTGCCTCCCGGAGTGCCCTCCGAGTTCTACGCCGAACTGATTGCGCTTGCGAAAGCGCAGGGCGTCAAGACGCTGCTGGATACGGACGGTGAAGCACTTACCCACGGCGTTGAGGCGGGCCCTACGGTGGTCACTCCGAATCAGCAGGAAGCTGAGCGACTGCTCAACACCGTGCTGCTCACGCGCTCGCAATCCATCACGGCGGCGAGGCGCGTACTGTCACTCGGCGCGGAATCGGTGGTGCTTTCGCTCGGCAGCCGGGGCGCCATTGGACTGTCGGAGGGTTTAGCTTGGGAGGCCATTCCCCCGCGCGTGGACGCGATATCCCCTATCGGAGCCGGCGACGCAATGGCCGCAGCCATTCTGTGGTCCCTGGCTGGCGGCAGTGACTTTCCCGAGGCACTGCGCTGGGGTGTGGCCGCCGGAACGGCCTCGGCCAAACTACCCGGTATGAGCTTCGCATCGCTGGAACAGGCCCGCACGGTTCATGACGAAGTCGAACTTCGCCCAATCAACGCCTGACCTACTCGGCGATTTCGTCTTTTAGTTCTTCGAAAACCCGGGCAGCCTCAGCGTCATCGTGGCTCTTCTGCGCGTCGACCACCTGCAGCCACTGCCCGAGCAGTTTCGAAGGATCACCATCCAGGTCCACACGGATTTTTTTCTTCTCTTCATTGCCGACGAGAAAAACGGCGTCAATGCCCGTGCCGCTGGGGCGTACGTCGAGCCTCTGGCTCAGCGCTTCGAGGCGAAGCGAGGTGCCGATCCAAAACAGCCCAATTCGCACCCTGCGCTGGTGCCCGGCGGTCATGGCGAGGCCCATCATCGTCTTCGCCCACTCCGAGTTCCGCAGCTTTGCAGCCCACGGTGCCGCCGCACGTTCATCGTTCTTTCGCCTCTCGCGAAGGCTGGTGTCTTCGAAACCGGAGCTCTCCGTTCCTTCCAGCGCTTTCAGGCTATTTTCCAGGTTATCGAGGAAGCTCATTAGTCCTCTATTGTCTCCCGGTCGCACTCACGGCTGCAAACCAGGGCAACGTAGTGCCTGCCGGATGTGACACGTTCAGGCGTAAAAAAACCGCGAGCTGTTTCCAGCTCGCGGGTAATTTCCATTCGAACAGCCTCAGCCGAACTTATTGAACGGCTATGGTGACCGTATTTGAAGTGACGCCGCCGATGGTAATGACCAGTGGTACGGTCGCCCCGGTGGGAGCCGACGCGGGCACTAGTGCATTGACCTGATAGAGCCCAGTGAGTCCTGGAACGAGTCCGGAGAACGTCACTTCAGCAGCCGCACCACCGAGGGTAACCGTGGGCAGCGTCAAGGTGCGGGCCAGAGGCTGGGTTGGTGAGGGTACACCTGTAGCCGGCTGGTTTGTCACCGGACCGAGACCCGTGCCGAAGATGGCGATATATTCGCCCTTCTTCACGGGACGATTGCCGGCCGCATCCTGCGCAGCAGCCAGCAGCGCGGTGGGGGCGATTTCTACGGCGCCCTGACCCGAACCATTCTGGTTGAGCGAGAAAATCCCGGGAGCGAACACGGCGAGAGCCGCGGGCTCCGGGAGAGAACTCTGGCCGCCGGCAGTGGCAATCACCGGCACCGAAGTCTGGCCCGCCGCTTCCCACGGAATCTGGAGATTCACCTGAGAACACGAAACCATGAATAAGGGAGCAGCGTTACCGCCGGCCTGGAACGTTGTACCGCCAAGCGTCAGAAGCGGGTAGTCTTTGGCGGATACGGTGCGAGCCGCGAGGTTGGTGCCGAAGACGGCCGCGATGCTGCCGGCTGCGACACTCGAGGAACCGCTGGCCCCGTTGAAAATCCCGCGGGTGGAAATCGCAGGAGCGGGGCTGGTCACAATGTTGTTCTGCAGGGTGACCGTGCCGTTTCGAGCAAGCAGTCTGCCCTCTACGGTGGCGCCTGCATTGAGAGTGATCGACTGAGTGGCCAGGATGCTGCCCTTGAACGCTGTGTTGTCGCCCAGCGTTGCGGAGGTACCAACCTGCCAGAACACATTCGATGCGCTTGCCCCGCCGACCAGAACGATCTGCCGGCCTGTACTCGTGCCGAGTGTCGTTGCCGCCTGGAAGATGAAGACTGCGTTTGCGTCGCCCTTGCCATCAAGAACGAGTTGCCCTGATGAAATGTCGATCGAAGAAGCGGAGCGATAGAGGCCCGCTGTAAAGGTTTGGCCTCCGATGTTGCCTGAGATCGCGACCGGTCCAGTCGAGCGGGCCGCCGCGTCAGCGTAGCCGGCTGAAAGATCAGCCATCGCCTGAGTTGCGGCTGCGTCGGCTGCGTGAGCAGTGCCCTTCAGAGTTCCCGGGGGGAAGCCAGTGATCGAGCTTCCCGTGCCGACACCGATGTCGCCGGTAACGACACTGGCACCACTGTTGATGACAGCCGAGCCGGCGAGGACGGCGAAATTGGAGAGGCAGACCGGAGTCTGACTGGTAAGTGTACCTGTGGTGAAGCTCCACGTATAGGTGGCCAGCGGGTTGCCGGCAAGGTCGCGTGCGCTGTTGGTAATCACCGCATCGTAGACCGTGTTCGCCAGCAGATTGGAGGCGGGCCGGAAGCTTGCCGCGGTGCCGAGGTAGGTGACCGTGCCCGCGATCGCGTTACCGCCCTGCCGAAGTGTGAAGGTAGCGGTGTTGACCGTGAGGGGGTCCATCGGTTTGCTGAAGTTCGCCGTGACATTGGTCGTCACGGTTACCAGGGTGGCACCGCTGACGGGCTGGGTGGAAGTCACGAACGGAGCCGTGACATCCGCCACAGAGCCAGTCGTAAAGTTCCACGCATAATCGGCGCTCAGAGGGTTGCCGGCCAGGTCGGTGGCAGCGACGGTGACCGTTGCCGTGAACGAGGTGCCGGGGGCGAGCGTTGCGAGGGGGCGGAACGTCGCCGTGAGGCCCGCGTACGTGACTGTTCCAGGAACAACCACACCAGCTTGCTTCAGATTAAAATTGAGATTCGTGACGGTCGCCGGATCCATAGCCTCACTAAAGGTGGCACTGAGAGAGCTGCCGAGGGCTACGTTCGACGAGCCACTGCCCGGGACGGTAGAAGTGACCGTGGGGGCGGTAACGTCCGGCGTACTGCCGCTGGTGAAGCTCCATGTGTAGGCAACCGCAAGAGCATTGCCGGCCAGATCCTTCGCGCCCGTAGTGATCGTAGCGGTGTAGGTTGTGTTCGGGGTGAGGTTGGTAAGGGGTCGGAAAGTCGCGGTCAGTCCCGCGTACAGGACCGTGCCGGCGACAGGGGTGACACCCTGTTTCAGGTTGAAGGTAACGGTGCTGATGGTGGCGGGATCCATCGCTTCGCTGAACGTCGCGGCCAGTGCACTGCCAATTGCCACGTTGGTTCCTCCATTTGCGGGAACAGTGGACGTGACTGTGGGGGCGGTGACGTCAAGGGACGCGCCCGTCGTGAACGTCCAAACGTAGTTCACAGCCAACGCGTTGCCGGCGAGATCTCTCGCGCCGGTTGTAACGGTGGCCGTAAACAGCGTGTTCGCGGCCAGGCTGGTGGCTGGCGTGAATGTTGCCGTGACACCAGCATACGTAACAGTGCCAGCCACGGGAGTCACGCCATTTGCCAGCTTGAACGTGGTCGTCGAGATCGTTGCCGGGTTCATCGCCTCGCTGAACGTGACAGCGACAGCGTTGCCGATGGCTACACCCGCCGCGCCGGACGCAGGCACGGTGAAACTCACAGTGGGAGGCGTAACGTCAGCACCAGGACCGGTGGTGAAAGTCCAGATGTAGTCAGTTGCCAGCGCAACGCCCGCTGGATCCTTTGCTCCGGTTGTGATGGTTCCCGTGTACACCGTGTTCGGTATCAGATTCGCCGCGGGCGCGAACGTCGCGGTCAGGCCCGCATAGCTGACGAGCCCGTTCACGGTGGTGAGTCCAGCTTTTAAGGTGAAGGTCAAAGGTGTCAGCGTCGCCGGGTTCATCGCCTCGCTGAAGGTTGCGGTAATCAGGTTGCCTACCGGAACGCCTGTAGAGAGGTTCGAGGGCGCTGTCGATGTGACCGTTGGCGCCACCGGCACCGGAATCCCGGAAACAATTATCCCTGGAGTGGTAATCGACGTGGACTGCAACGTCACCTGAGTTTCCGCGAGCGCTCTTCCGTTGAGCGCGGACCCGGTGTTCATGATGACTTGTTTGGCACTCAGGACAGTTCCGGAGAAGGTGGCCCCGGTGCCCAGCGTGACGCCCGTGGGCCCGCCCACCTGCCAGAATATGTTAAGGGGGCGAGCACCCCCGGCGAGGGTCACTTTTGCGCTGTTCGCAAGGGTGACATCGCCAGCGACCTGGAAGATCCAAACCGCGTTCGGTCCCCCGGACAGTGTGAAGCCCGTGCTGTCCACCAGGATGTCGGTGCTCCACTTATAGAGACCAGGGACGAGAGTCTTTCCGCTGAGGTTTCCGGCGTAAAGCTCGGTAAAATCAGGAACAGTTCGTCCGGCGGCATCGTCATACGCGGTCTTCATATTGAGGATTGCGACGCCGAGGCCAGCAGGGTCAACAACGCTGCATGGAGCGGGGCCGGCGGCGTCGACTACGGTGATCGTGCCGGTCACCTCCGAACAGGTTACATGCACCGCCGCACCTGTAATTGGACTGGCACCAATGTTGCCGACAATCGGGGACGGCGGCACATTGGTGATCCCGGTCTTTGAGAGGACCACGAAGTTCCCGGCCTTGCCGAGATTGACCGGCGCCTGCTGGGCGAAGATGGTGAAAGGAATTGCAGCCAGGGCAACCACAAGCGGGAGTAACCTCATCGGGTGCCACCACCCTTTGGGGCCGGTCAGGCACTGCGGCGGTTTTGATACTCGTGTCGCGAGATCTTGCTCTCGGCGAGCAGTTGCTGCTCTCACTACTCTAAAAATGTCCATCGATCTACACTCTCCTCGCGTCGAACCGCCAGCAAAAAGGAGCTTTTCGCCGGTTCGACACGTTTCCGGTGTTAACAAGTGCACTTTGATGGCCGAAAAATGGACGATTATATACCTGAATGCGGGTTCATCAGCGTGTTCGCCAGCTCCGGCTGCGTAGTGACCGCCCGACAGCTTTCTCCGGAGCGGCTGCAAATCCCGCAACGCTTCTCACCACCCACGTCCGGCTCGCACGGCGTGACCATCTGGGTTTCACGCATTGCTGCCGCGGGACACGCCGGCTCGCGGCCGGCTCCCGGACACGTACTGCCGCTTTTCGCGGCTCGCGCGTGTTGTCACTGTGCGATTGGGTCATCGGGACACACCCGCGGCGCGACTGGTCACGGCACCACCGGATACGCGCTGCATACCGTGCAACAGAATCAGTCACTTATACGGTTTTGTGACTGGCCACCCATTTGCTCCTGTATGGTTCGAATCGTTTGAAGTACTACCAACCTGCCCTCTGCTGCAACACGCTGGCGTCAGGGATAACGAACGTGATTGCGGGCCTTCGGGGGCACGTAGTCGGGAAAAGCGCCGTTATCCTCCGCCCAGAAGGTGTTGCAGTATGAGGGGTTTTTTA
>JAOAPO010000422.1 GCA_025462945.1 Bryobacterales bacterium | reverse complement strand
ATCCACGCAGTGACGAAGCCCGCGAGGATCGCGGCCACGGAACTGTACCCGAGGTTCGCCAGCATGTAGGAAACATTGATAGTCCGGAAGTCTTCAGCACGGAAGTAGCGGGCCACTCTCGGCGTCAGGAACATGACGATCGCTGCCATGACGGCGAAACCGGCAATCACCGACAGGATGCTGCGCAGCGCCCTCATTTGTTCAGTTCGGCCTGGAGCGCGTCCAGTTCACGTCCGGCTTCGGCCCACTTGCCCTGGCTCGAAAGTTCCCGATACCTCTGGAAGTGCCGACGCGCATTGTCGATGCGGGGATCGGTCGCGACCGCGGGCGGTGGCGGTCCGGTGAGCGCAGGTCCGGGTGCTGCGGTGGCACTGACCGGCTGCGCGGCGGGTGCTTTCGCGCCGCCACCGAGGATGGCCAGAGCCTCTTCGTAAGTATCGGTGTAGATCAGGCGATTGCCCACGGCCAGGACGACCTTCTTAAGCTGCGGCATCCGTGCCTGGTTGGCCTGAAGGTAAAGCGGCGAGATGTAGATGAAGTTGTCATCGATGGGCAGCACCAGCGTCTGTCCCTGCAGAACCTGAGACCCCTGCTGGTTCCAAAGCGTCAGGTCCTTCGAGATGCTTTGATCCTGGTTGATTCGGGCGCCGATCTGGGCAGGCCCGAGGATCAACTCCTGCTTCGACATCTCAAGCACAACGATCTCGCCTAAATGCGGCCCGTCACAACGCGCCAGCATCACGCCGATCATGTTTTGCTTGGACAGCGGCGTGAAGGTAGTCATGATGAGGAACTCGGGCTTCGTCTCGCCGGGGAGTTCCGCGAACACGTAGGTCGGGTTCACGGGCTGCGGCTCGGCGTTGCCTGAAGAGTAAGTGGAGAGTTCCCAGATGTCTTCGTTGTTATAGAAGGCCTGCGGGTTCTTCATGTGATAAACGCGGTAGATTTCCGACTGTGCCCGGAACAGATCTTCCGGATATCGCGCGTGTGCGCGAAGAGCTTCCGGCATCTTCGCCGCGTCTTCGTAGAGTTGCGGAAAGAGCGACCGGTAGGCGGCGATCACGGGATCTTTGTCTTCGAAGACGTAGAGGTGCGTGGTGCCGTCGTAGGCGTCAATCGTGGCCTTGACGGAGTTCCGGATGTAGTTCGTGCCGTTGAAGGCGGTTGACAGGCGCGAGAACGGGTGGGCGGCGGAGGTGGTGTAACCGTCCACTATCCAAATCATGCGGCCTTCCGGCGAGAGCACCAGATAGGGATCGTTGTCCCAGGTCAGGTAGGGTGCCAGGGTTTCCAGCCTCTCGCGGACGCGCCGGTGGATCATCATACGGCTCTTATCCGTGAGGTAGTTCGTGAGCAGGATATTCCAGTCGCCGAAGTGCAGAGACGCGGCGAGTCGGGTAAGAATCGAGGAGGCTGGAAAACCGCCTTTGCCCTCGTACCGGCTCAGCGCGTTTTCAGAACCCTGCGGGTAGTTGAATTCCTGCTGGGCGGTCTCGACGAAGACCGGTTCGTGCTGCAGTTCCCCAAAGTACAGCTCCGGGCGCTCGACCTTCATTGATGTCGGCTTCACCGCAGGCGGCATGTCCTGAATCAGGTAAACGGGCTGGCCTTCCGGCGTCAGCTTGCTCACCTCCGCCAGAACCAGACCGTAGCCGTGGGTGTAGATGAAGTGGGGATTGATCCAGCTGGCTTGCGTACCCGGAAGTTGCGTGATATCGAGTTCACGAGGCGAGAGCAGGACCTGCCGGTATTGCCCGTCGATGGTGTAGCGGTCCACGTCTGTGCCGTGGAAGGCATAGTAGGGACGAAGCGCCTGCATCTGGGTTACGGTGTCGTGGAATGGACGCCAGTCCCAGAGCCGAACGTTGTCGAGCAGTGCGGCGTTTCTGACAGTATCGATTGGTGTGTTCGGAGTCGTCCGGACCTGCATCTCGCGGACCCGATCTGACAAGCCCCAGGCCGCGCGCGTAGCCGCGATGTGGTGCTCGATGTAAGGGCGTTCCAGTGAGATCTCATTCGGCTTGACGATGAGTGAGCCTGCCAGCGACGGCACGATGAACAGCAGAAGCAAACTGCCTCCGGCAAGGGCACCAGCCAGCACCCACCTCTTGAACACAACCAGGGCGGCGGCGGCGAGCATGCAGCCGATCACTACCCAATACAGCGGGAGCGCGAAGTGGTCGTCGGTGTAGTCCACACCGGTCATGAACCGGTGCTGGTTCCAGACCATCTCGAACCGTCCCAGGTAGTAGCGGACTGCCAGGGCGATGAGCAGGAACGCGGCTGAGAAGCGCAGGAAGGTCGATTCGAGGCCGCCGGGCAGGTGGAGGATCGAAAGGTCGAAACCTTCTCGGGGCAGTTCCGGCAGGACGAAACGTAACTGCCAGCCGCGAGCCGTTAGCCAGTAGACGAGGATGGTGACAATTACCAGCCCGAACAGATAGCCGCGAAGTTCAGAAAGGAACGGAAGGTCAAAAAGGTAGAAGGCCGCAGGCTCGCCAAAGATGGGGTCGTGATACGTCCCGGCGGTGTTTACGCCACGGCTGCCGACGAAGCGCAGCACGTTCCAGCCGTCGATATTGGCGTCAGAAACAATGAACGCGACGGCGAGCAAAGCCAGTGCGGAAAGGCGCGAATAGACAGGATAGTCGCTGATGCGGCCTCCTGCGAAGCGGATGCCCCGGGCGTGCGCCAGCAGCAGCGCGATCCACGCAATAACAGCGCCCGTCACCACGGGGAGCGTGGAGTAGGCATACAACTTGACCCACGTTCCCACCTGCCCGACTTCGCGCCACCAGTTGTACTGGATCAGCAGAGAGGCTGCCCAGTTGGCTCCGATGAAGAGGAGGAACACGACCACGCCAAGCGCGAGTAAACCGAACCGTCTTTTGTGGTTTGGGTGGGCGTTGATTCTGTAGGTGCGGCCCTCCGGGCCTAAGTTCTCGTCCATTTGATACTGCCTCCCACCACGGTTGCGACGGGACCACCGCGAAAACGTCGACCGTGAAACGGCGAGTTGCGGCTTTTTGAGAACGACTGCTGGACGTCGTACGTCCATTCCGTGTCGAGGTCGAACACGGTCACATCACCCGGGGCACCTGGCTCCAGGGTACCGCGGTCGAGCTTGAGGATGTTGGCCGGGCCAGTGGTGAAGAGCGCGATCATGCGCGCCACGGGGATCCGGTTTTTGTGGACAAGTTCTGATAACGACAGTCCAACGGCGGTGTCGAGGCCGGTGATGCCGAAGGGGCAGCGCTCGAACTCCTGCATCTTTTCGCTGCCCGCGTGAGGCGCGTGGTCCGTGGCAATGGCATCAATGACACCGCTCACGATGCCTTCGATCACCGCGTCCACGTCTTCGTTGCGGCGGAGCGGGGGCTTCATGCGGTAGTTACTGTCGTAAGTGCAAAGTTCGTCGTCGGTGATGGCAAAGTGGTGCGGAGTCACTTCACAACTGACGTTCAGGCCGCGGCTCCGGGCGAAGCCGACCATGGCGACCGAGCGTGCGGTTGAGAGGTGGGCTACGTGATACCGCGCTCCAGTGAGTTCCGCAAGCAGTAGATCCCTGGCAACCATCACATCTTCAGATGCCGAAGGGATGCCGCGCAGACCCAGCCGTACCGACTGCGGCCCTTCGTGCATGTCACCGCCCGCCGAAAGGTGAAGATCTTCGCAGTGGTTGATGATCGTGATGTCGAGGGCTCTGGCGATCTCCATGGCGCGCCGCATCACGCGGGCATTCATCACGGGTCGCCCGTCGTCAGAAATGGCGACAATGCCCGCTTCGCGCATGGAACCGATTGCAGCAAGTTCTTCGCCAAGGCTGCCTTTGGTGATCGCGCCGATTGGGTAGACATTGACCGGCGCGACTTCGCGTGCCCGCTGCACAATGTAGCTGGTCACCGTGGCGCTGTCGTTCACCGGGACGGTGTTGGGCATGCAGCAGATGGTGGTGAAGCCGCCCGCCGCCGCTGACTTCGCGCCTGTTTCTATGGTTTCGGCATGCTCGAAGCCCGGCTCGCGCAGGTGCACGTGCATGTCGATAAAGCCTGGCGCGACAATCGACCCCGCGCCGTCCAGGAGTTCGCAGCCGTCACCGTTCAGACCCTTACCAACCGCTTCGATTTTGCCGTCGCGGATGAGGACGTCCGCATTGCCATCAAAGCCCGAAGCGGGATCGATCACACGTCCGCCGGTGATGAGTATGGAGTTCTTCAACCTAACACCCGTTCCAAAACTGCCATACGTACCGCGACTCCGTTTTCTACCTGATTCAGGATGACTGACCTTTGGCTGTCCGCCACTTCCGAACTGAGTTCCCTGCCACGGTTGATGGGACCCGGATGCATCACGATCACGTCGGGGCTGGCCAGTTCGATGTGTTCCGGACGCAGACCGTAGAAGCGGAAGTACTCGCCTGCCGACATCGCGCTCTCATACTGACGCTCTAACTGGACACGAAGCATCATAATGACGTCCGCGCCGGCAAGGGCATCGCGCATGTTCCACGAGAGCTTGACGCCGGGAGCGAGTTGGGCGAGTTCGGGCGGCAGCAGAGCGGGCGGTCCGCAGAGAATGATGTCCGCGCCGAACTTCGCAAGCAGGTGAACGTTCGAACGCGCTACCCGGCTGTGTGCGATATCACCGATGATCGCTACGCGCAGACCGGCTAACGATGGACGATGATCGAGGATTGTGCGGGCGTCGAGCAGTGCCTGGGTAGGGTGTTCATGGGTACCATCGCCTGCATTCACGATCGGGATGGTGAGGTGGCGCGAAAGAAACTGGGGTGCGCCGGAAGCGGCATGGCGCATCACGACCGCATGCGGACGCATCGCGACTAAGGTATTGAGGGTATCGACCAACGATTCGCCCTTGGAGACGCTCGAGCCCTGGGCTGCGATGGAGATGGTGTCTGCTCCGAGGCGGCGCTCGGCGATCTCGAAGCTGACGCGGGTTCGTGTGGAAGCCTCAAAGAAGAGGTTCACTACGGTTTTGCCCTTGAGAGCTTCGAGCCGCTTGTAAGTCTCGCCCGGACCAGGCTGAAAGAACCGCGCCCGCTCCAAAATCTCTTCAATCGCCTCACGGGGGAGGCTCTCGATGTCGAGCAGGCCCTGCGTTTTCAATTGATCAGGCATGTATCAGGCAGCGTCTGCGGATCGCTCGCAAAGGAGAACCTTCTCGGTATTGTCGATTTCGTTGAACTTCACTTCAATGATTTCGTTGTCTGAAGTCTGCACGTTGCGGCCGACGTAGCGAGCTTCAATCGGCAGTTCGCGATGGCCGCGGTCGATGAGAACCAGCAACTGCACGCGGGCAGGACGGCCTTTTTCGAACAGCGCGTCGAGGGCCGCCCGGATAGTTCGACCGGTGTAGAGCACGTCGTCCACCAGAATGATTTCTTTACCCTGAATCGAGAAATCAATTTGCGTGCCGTTGTGCTGGGGCTTGTGGCCAACAGCGCTGAGATCGTCCCGATAGAGGTTGATATCGAGCGTGCCCGTTGGGATTTTTCGACCCTCCAGAGCTTCGATTTTGAAGGCCAGTCGTTCAGCCAGGGGCACACCGCGACGGCGGATGCCGATGAAGGCCAGTTGATCCAGATCCTTCGTTTTTTCAAGCACTTCGTGCGCGAGCCGAACGAGGGTCCGGTCGATCTCCGAAGCGCTCATAAGCTGGGATTTGACTGTGGTCAGGGCCATCGAAGCGATTTTAGCGCACGAGCAAAATTACGTGCCCGCCGAAACAAGAACGGCCGGTAGTTTGACATGCGACGCGGCCGTGTGCATGTGCGGGATCTTCGAGGAATAAGTCCTGCCGCACAACTGCGTGCTCAAGAGTGGCTCCGCCTTCCCGAATCTTACGATGGGTGAGGCAGGCCATCTCGGCGATTCGAACCGCTGAACAGTAGCTGCCGTCGGCGATCCGCGCCAAATCCCGGACAGCGTTCCGTAAGGCTCGTTCCAGTAACACTTGCCCAGATAGGCCGTATCGAAGTAGATCTTCACGTACGATCCTGCTCAAGGATATGAACGCTGTCCATTGTCTCCGGGCCGCTCATGATCAGAGCTTCGCGATTGGGCATTTGTGGCTTCGGACGAGACGAAAACGGTCGGATCTCGGCCACTGGCACGCCGCGCTTTTCGATGATGAAAGACTCACCCTCGGCCACCTGACGAACGATATCGCTGGTTTTGCGGTGGAGTTCCCGAGCCGTGGAGGACTTCATCTGCCACAATGTAGCGCATTTCGTTCGTGCCCGTCGTCAATCGAGATCAAGCGCCGCGCGCAACGCCTCTTCGACGAGCGTCAAAAGTTCTGGCGACAGAACGCCTGCCATGTTCGTGAGCTTCGATCGATCCAGTGTCGTGACCTGGTGGCAGACTGCGTAGCACTTCTCCGGTAAGCCGAAGGCGCCGCCGGGGATCTCGATGACGGTAACCGAGCGCTTTCCCTGGGACTCTGATGTTGACAACGGGACCACGATAACCGATATCCACGAAGGCATCTGGTTGAACCCGTCGTGGGAAACGAGAATAACGGGGCGGCGGCCCGTCTGCTCCGACCCGGACCGTCGGACAAGGTCGGCCCAGTAAACCTCTGCCCTTTTCACTTGTGCGCTTGAGCGGGACTGTTGAGGTGCTCAATACCTGCGGATTCAAGCTCGCTATCGAGGTCAAAGCCGGATCCGGCCATGTGAGCCGCGTACTCAGAAATTGCGACGCGTGGCGTGCAAGACGCTTCTGATGGCGGAGCCACAGGTCAATGGCCTCTCGGGCGAGGGTTGCGGCCAGTACGTTGGTCCGCTCAGCTTCTTCAATGAGTTGCGAGTAAGTTTGCTCGGGCAGGCGCAGGTGGAAGTTCTTCATGCGCGCTGGGAACCAAAAAGGCGGATCGCTCTTCTGAGGGTGTGAGGGGACTCAGGAAGTCAGCGATCCGCCCGACTGCTCTGGCTTGCATTGCCGAATTAGAGGCGATTAGTTCCCGGATTTATCGGAGAAACAGCGGACTCGACGGGTGGCATTTCGCACGAATGCCCACGGCGAGCCATGGCTTCAGGCAAAACCGATGTACTGGACTTCCTCTTCGAGGGGGATCCCGAAGCGGGCCTGGATGCGCTGCTGCAGGTCGGCAATGATGGTTCTGAGGTCTCGGGCGGTGCCGCCGCCGTCGTTGTAGATCAGGTTGGCGTGATAGTCGGCAACCTGGATACCGCCGAGGCGAATACCCTTCGCGCCGACCTGCTCGAGAAACCATGCCGAGGGGATCTTGCCTTCAATGATCACCTTCGCCGGAACCTGTGCCGCTACTTCAGGCGGCAGGTTGGCGAGCAGAAAATTCTTAAAGATGCTGCCCGCGCACTTCATCGTCGGCGGGTACTTCCGGTTCCGAACGTCGAGGATACCTGCGGCTTTCTCATGCAGCACGGCAGAGTCGCCCGGTGCCATCGCCAACGTGGCCGAAACGATCACCCAGGCTTTGCACTTCTTGAAGATACTCTCGCGATAGTGGAATTCGCAGGCCGCGCTGTCGAATTCCCGAATGGCCTCGCCGTCGTGGAAGCGAACGCTGACGACTCGCTCTGAAATGGAGTGTCCATACGCTCCGGCGTTGCCGTAAACCGCTGCACCGACAGAACCCGGAATGCCGGTCATGGTTTCCAGCCCCTGCAGACCCTGGGCAACCGTGAAATCCACCAGTGTTTGCAGGGTGACACCGCCATCCACGTGTACGGTGCTGCCTTCCGCGCGCATTTCACGATTCACCAGGCGCAGCACAGCGCCTTGAAATCCGGCGTCAGCCACGATCAGATTGCTGCCTTCTCCGATCACCGTGACGTCCACCTTTTCACTCCGCAGCAGTCGCTGAGCGGCGATAAATGCCTCCGGGGTGGCGGCTTCCAGATAGAGCGCGGCAGGGCCACCGATGCCCATGCGGGTGTGGGCGGCGAGTGGCTCGTTTTGCAGGATCTTCAGACCGGGAATGGCTGACAGGGGGATGGAAACGTGAGGGGCGATGTCTAATTATAAGAACAGGGTCTTATGGCGACGAAGAGTAAGTTCCCGGGCTTTTCGCCCGCGGGAATTCAGTTCCTTCACGATTTGAAGGAGAACAATGACCGCGAGTGGTTCACCCCACGCAAGCCTTTGTTCGATGAGCAGGTTCGACTGCCCATGATCGACCTGGTTCGAGCGGTTCACGGCGAAATGATGCGGTTTGCCCCGGGTTATGTGGGTGACGCGGCGAAGTGCGTCTTCCGGATCTATCGCGACACCCGCTTCTCGAATGACAAAACGCCCTACAAGACACACATTGCCGCCTGGATGAAGCCAGTTTTCGCGGGCAAGGGCGACACCTTCGCCGGATTCTACTTCTCTGTCTCGGCGACCACGGTCGAGATCGCCGCTGGTACGTATGCGCCCGATCCTCCAACGCTTCTGAAGCTGCGTCAGCGCATCGCCGAGGACCACGACCAGTACCGCGAGACGTTCAGTTCGCCCGCTTTCCGCAAGGTTGCCGGCGTTTTGATGTCCGAAAGCCTGACTCGTGCCCCGAAGGGCTTCGACCCTGGGCATCCGGCTATCGACCTGATTCGCCTCAAGCATCACGTTGTTTTCAAAGAGCTTGACTCGGCTGTTGCGATTACCCCAAAGCTGCTCCCGGAGATCGTCCGGCGCTTCGAACTGATGGTCCCGTTTGTGGAGTACCTCAACGGTGCGTTGCGGCCGGTGCGCTAACCTGGTAGTTTGGTGAAACACTGGTACGGACGCCGGATGACGGCGTGGGAAAATTCGCTTGCCTTTCGCTCGACCGATCGCGTCGTGCGGCCGTTCGACTGGGGCATCGAGTGGACCCGCGACTGGCCTGTCACCTCCTCCGCGACTGATCCCGAAGAGAAGCTGATCGAACTGAACCAGCTGGCGATCGCCAACAGCGAGCAGTTCTTCGCCTACAAGCCGCCGTCGAATTTCCGTTTCGCCGATAACGAACTGCAGTTTACCTCTGCCGTCAACACGCCGTATGCCGAAAACAACCTGGTGAAAAACCGGTATTTCCCGGCTAAGCCCAGGTTCAAGCGCGGCAAGAAGGCCGTCGTGCTGCTTCCGCACTGGAATTCGCAGCCATCTCAACATGTGGCGTTATGCCAGATGATTGCGGAGCTGGGGATTTCCTGTATCCGGCTGAGCCTGCCGTATCACGATGGCAGGATGCCGCCGGAGCTCTCGCGCGCCGACTACGCCGTTTCTGCGAATATCGCCCGCACCATTGATGCGACTCGTCAGGCCGTGATCGACGTGCGCTCGTGCTTTGACTGGCTGCAGGATCAGGGTTACGAAGATCTGGGACTGGTGGGGACGAGCCTGGGGTCCTGCTATGGTTTTCTGGCGAGCGCTCACGATAAGCGGATTGGGGTGAACGTGTTCAACCATTGTTCAACGCAGTTTAGCGATGTCGTTTGGTCTGGCCTGTCTACCCGGCACATTCGTGAGGGCATTGAGCCCGAGATCACGCTGGATCGACTGCGCGCGGTGTGGGATTGCGTTAGCCCGATCCACTACATGGATCGATTCGCGGCTTCTCCGAAGAAGTCGTTTTTCCTTTACGCAACGTACGACACGACTTTCCCTGTTCGTTTCTCGAAAGACATCGTGGAGCAGATTCGCCGCCGGGGAGTGCACCACAAGCTGGTCGTCATGCCGTGCGGGCACTACACGCTGGGAGAATCGCCGTTCAAATTCGCCGTCGGGTACCACATCGGCAACTTTCTGAAGCGGAATCTCTAGACCCAGGACAGCGTTCGCAGCACGTAGTCGACGAGCGAGAGCAGAACCGCGCCGATGACGGCAGATGAGCACCCGTTCACCTTGAAGCCGGGGACGATTTCTGAGGTCACCTTCAGCATGAAGCCATTGACCAGCAGGTAGACCAACCCCAGGGTCAGGATCGCGAAGGGAAACAGAACGACCTTCAGAATCAGGCCGAGAGTTGCGCTGGCGATCGCCATCACCGCAGCCGCAATGAACGCAGCCGCGAAGCCGGAAACCTGAATGCCTGGCAGGAGTCCAGCCACGATCATGATTGAGACGGCCTTCAGCAGCCAGAGAATGAGCCAGTGACGCATTGGCTCCGATTGTAGCGTCTCCAGGTCTTACCGCGCTACGGAGGGCTCGCCAGCCATTCGGGCGGGACTGGCGCTGTACTTCCGCCAGACAACATCCAGTCCGTGAATGAGGCAGCCGAGAGCTACCGCTGCGACCGCGTTGGTGACGAGGACGCCACACGCCGTGGCGAGGAACGCGCCCGCATCCGCATACCGCATCTTGGGCAGGCGATGCCATGTACTTACGTCGAGCAAATTCAAACCCATCCACGCGGTGACACCAGCCAGGGCGGCGAGCGGGATGTGCGCCAGTGCGCCCGAACCGAAGCTCACAAGCAGGCAGAGGAAGATGGCGTGTAGGATGTTCGAAAGTCGTGTGGTTCCGCCGCAGCGGACATTGGCCACACTGCGGGCCGGAATACCGACGCTCATTGGCGCGCCGAAGATACCGGCGGCCAGATTGGCAATCCCGTAAGCTCCTAGTTCCGCATCCGCATCCGCGCGTTTCGAGTGCTGGTGAAGTCCGCGGAAGTGTTCGACCGAACGGGAAGTCAGAAGGATATTTACCGAGGCCACAAACGCCAGCGTCAGACCTTCCGGCAGTACGTTGACGACGTCTTGAGGAGTCCAGGAGAATCCGGCGAACGGCGGGAGCGCGAGCTGGAGTGAACCGACTTCGGGTTCGCCGAAGCGGAACACCACGGCCGCGATACCCGCCGCTACTACGCCGAAGAGAGGCGCTGGCAACCTTGGGGAGAATCTTGTCACCAGTGCCGAAATCAGAATGACGATACCGCCCAGAAGGAACGGCGCGAAACGGGTACGAGGTACGGCCCCGAGAACGGTGACTAGCTGAGTAAGAGAGTTGCCCCCGCGCGGTGTCGGGACGCCCAGCAGCACATTCAGCTGGGAGATAAACATAATTGCACCGATGCCGGCCGAGAACCCGGCGACCACCGTTGGAGGGACTTTTGAGACATGCCGTCCCAAACGCATCACGCAGAAGACCAGCATGAAGATCGCCGCGACGATGGACACTTTGGCGGCGCCGCCGAGGCCCTGTGACCGCACCGCGCTGGCGATGAAGGGGACCGTCGCAGAGGCGGTCCCCCCAATCAGCACGGGGTTTCGACCGAGCAGCGCTGTTACCGGCGCGGTCAGTATCGAAGTAACGACTCCCAGGATGGGCGGCAATCCCATGAGTGCCGCCATCGAGAGGCCGTAAGGCAGGGCAATGAGAGCGGCAATCAGGCCGCCGGCACAATCGCCTAAAAACCGCTCCCAGTCATACCTGCCGATCCTGCGGATTCTGCGGATCATTCGGGTCCCCTTTTGTAATTGCGAAGCTTTGCGGGTTGACTGCTTACGCCATTACTTTGAGGAACGCCGCCTGGAACTTCTTCATTTCTTCAGAAGTGCCGACTGTGACGCGCACGTGGTTCGGCCAGACCGGCCAAACGCGACCGATATAGACCTTCTCTTTGCGCATCGCGGTGACGATGTTGTTGCCCGGCTGCTTCACATCCACCATGAAGCAGTTGGAGACGGACGGCACATACGAGAACTTGTGCTTGCCGAGGAATTCGAGGGTATCTTCGCGAACCTGGCCGATCATCTTGCGGCGCTCGGGAACGAGGTTCCTTTCCGAGAGGCTGGCCGTTGCGGCCGCCATGCCGGTGATGGGGAGCATACCAGCGCTCCAGCCGGCGAGCTTGTCGAGAAGGTCGGGTCGGGCGATCGCCGCACCGGCGCGCAGGCCAGCCATACCGTAGATCTTCGAGAACGTGCGCAGGACTACGACGTCCTTGTCCTTTGCGACCAGATCGGTGGTGAAGGGCGCATCGGAGATATGGGTGTAGGCTTCGTCAACCACCACCACGGAGCCTTTGGGCTTGTTTTCCACCAGCCATTCGATGTCGGCCTTGGGGGTTAGCGTGCCGCTGGGGTTGTTCGGGTTGCAGATGTAGAAGAGACCGGCGTTCGGGCCACCCTGCTTCAGCATTTCCTTCACATCGTGCGAGAAGTCTGCTTTCAGCGGGACGCGAATGGTCTTGGCACCGATGAACTGCGCGGCGCGTCCGCCGGCTTCATAACCGGGGTCGGCCATCACGAACGGCTTCGTCGGCGACGCGAAGGCGAGCACGGACTGATGCAGCGGGGCGCTGGAACCCGGATAGATGCGGATGTAGTCGGGCTTGACCTGCTCCTGCTGGGAGAGGAGCTTGACCACCTTGTCGGTCTCGCCGTACATGTAACGGCCTCCGCTGTTGACGATGTTGTGCACAGCCTCGCGAGCGGACTCGCAGGGCCCAAGCGGGTTTTCGTTGGCGTTGATGAGGACGGCGTCTGGCGGGACATTGTCCACGCGCGAGAGCTGCGCAAGCGCGGGCTCGTTGTAGAACGGCAGGGTGGTGCCTGCGGCAACCATAGCGGCGATTTTCGTGAGATCGCGGCGGTTGAAACCACGGCTGAGGAACGACTTCTGATCCTGTTTGTTGAGCGTCATTTGAGTTCTCCCTTTCAATTGCAGCCAGTCGATGTCGCTTAGACTGAGCGGCTGGTAGTACGGAACCTTAAGAGCTCTCCGGACAGGGGAGAATCGTGCGCATCCATGGCGCGTGAACAGGGAAAGCTCCGGCGACCCTGCTGGCCGCCGGAGCACTATGTGGAGATTAGAAGAAGAGCCGAAGCCCGAGCTGGATCATGCGCGGGGAATTCCCCTGCGACGTGACCTTACCAAAAGAGCCGTTTCCGAAAGCGGTGTTGGGCGCGCGGAAGTAAGGCGTGTTCATAGCGTTGAGAGCTTCGGCGCGGAACTGAGCCTTGAAGCCTTCGAAGATATCAACGGTCTTAAAGACTGAGATATCCCAGTTGGCCTGTCCCGGTCCACGCATCGAGATGGTGCGCGTCGTGTTACCGAGAGTGAAGGCGGCGGCATCGGTAAATGCAGCCTTGTTGATCCAGCCGTCGATCTTCGTGCCAACCGAGCCGTCCACTTCCGGCGAGATACCGGTTGCGTTGGGACGCTGGCGAGCAGTACCCAGCGTGCTGTTCCCGTTGTTGTTCATGAAGATCTGCAGCGGGAAACCCGTCAGGAAGGTGCTGACGGTATTCACCGACCAGCCACCGATGATCATGTCGGCTGCTCTTGGCAGGCTGGCCAGCAGAGGCTGACCCTTGCCGAAGGGCAACTGATAGGTGATCGCGTTGGTCAGGCGGTGCGGCGAGTGCAGGTAAGACAAGCCGTACTCGCCCGCCAGAGAGTAGACATCCTGTGGTCCGCTGTTTCCGGAGTTCAGGTTATTACCCGGTCCGCCGCCGGACATATCGAAGTTCTTGCTGAGCGTGTAAGCAGAAAGAACAGAGAGTCCCCTGCTGAAACTCTTCTGCACCTTCAGAGTGAACGCATCGTAGCGAGCGAAGTTGCGGCTGCTGTTGGTCAGGTTGACCGATGCAAATTGCGGATACGGGCGCAGCAGCTGGTTCGCCGCTACCGTCGACCCGGCAATCACACCCACCGCACCGGTCTTCCCGAAGAAAGGATTTGCGACCGAAGCATTGAGAGCCGAGCCTCGCGAGAAGTACTGCGGGTCGAGCTGGTTGACGTTTAGACTCGCCGTGCTCCAGGTCAGATCAGCTGTGCGAGAGCCGGAGTAACCCGCCGTCGCCACCCAGCCCGACATCAACTGGCGCTGTACGTCGAACGAGAACTGCTGCACCCTCGTGGAAGTGCCGTTCGGATCGAAGATCGTCATGGCCTTGCCAACGCCGGTGAGAGCACCGAGCGTGCTGCCGACCGGGCGGTCAAGACCATTCGGGAACGGATTCGACAGGCTGATCGCCGGCGTCTTGTTGCCGTCGTTCGATGCCGACGGCTGCGTTGTGGCCGTGATGCCTTCGCTGTTGTAGGGTGACCCGAGAGCGAAGGACGGCGCCCAGAACAGACCCCAGCCGCCGCGGATCACAGTCTTGTCATTCAGCTGATAAGCCACGCCGATGCGGGGCGCGAACTTATTCTCTTTCGGATTCATCGTGGTGACTTTCTGACCACCGATGCCGGCGAACTTGAACACGCCCTTTGTGGCAATGCCCGTCGCCGCCCCGACGGGGTTGTCCGCTGTCGTATCGAAGCCCGTGATCAGCAGGTTGTTCTGTTCGTGGAGACCGCTTTCACGTTCCCATCGAAGGCCCAGATTCAGCGTGAGCTTCGAGCTAACGCGGAAGTCATCCTGCACATACATGGCGTTGTAAGTCACGTACTGGTGCAGCACGGTAGGGATGAAACCACTGGCCGCGGTCGGCGCGCCCAGCAGCAGGTCCGCAATATCGGCACCGGACGCGCTGGTTGACGAGTTCGAATTCAGGCGCGTGAAGGTGTTGTTGAAGGTGAACGCACCGGCGCTGTTGCCATAATCGAGACCACCGTCATTCAGCCGGCGCCAGTCATAACCGAACTTGATGCCGTGCTTGCGGATGTACTTCGACGCCGAGGCGCTGAAGTTGTTCGAATCGTGCACGTAGTTGAAGTTATTGTTCGTGCCGAGAGAATAAGCGGACTGCATCGTGACGTTCGGGAAGGTAGCGGAAGGCACGTCCTTCACGAACGCGTTCGCGAACCCGATGGCCGCAAGGTTGAAGTTCTGTGACTTCTGCGTGCCGATGTTCGGGAAGCGGTTGAAGCCATAGCGAAGCGCGACAACCAGGGTGGGGGTCGGCGTCAGGGTGGTGTTGACCTGAGTCGTGTCGACTTTGCGGAAGAGATACCACTGATCGGGAGACGAGATGCTCGTGTACGGATTCTCGCCGGGTTCGGTGGAGTTGTAGTGCAGGTAGCTGAGGCTGGCGCGCCACCAGGAAGTCAGCTGGTGATCGAACTTCCCGAAGTACTGGTCAGCCTTCGACGCGAGAGGACCGCCACCGGCGAGGTTGTTCACGCCGTACGCGCCCTGCACCTTGTTGGGCAGTTCGTAGGTGGAGGCGATGTACTTTCCGACTGCATCCTGGCGGGTTGCGGGAACGAGGTTGCCCGGGAATGCGGTACGCGAACCATCGGCGAGAGTTGTGCGGGGATCGTAGATGGTCAGCAACGCGCCGGCGCTGTTTTTCGTCTGCGAGAAATCGCCCGCGCGTTCGAGCGCGGTGGGAGCGTACTGCTCGCGGCTCGCGGCCTGCGTATCGCGGTAGCCTTCAAAGCCCAGCCAGAAGAACGTTCTGTTCTTTCCGTTATAGACTTTCGGGATAATGATCGGACCGCCGAACGAGCCGCCGTAGTTACGGAAAGGCTGATCGGTGATCTTGATGGCATTTCGATTATTGAAGAAAGTGTTCGCAAGCCAATCGGTCTGGCGCATGTAACCCATCAGGGAACCGTGATACACATTGCCGCCTGACTTGATGAACGTGTTGAACATACCGCCACCGGTACGCCCCATTTCGGCGTCGTAGGTGGAGTACTGAACTTTCATTTCTTCGACAGCTTCGAGTGACGGGATGATAATCGCGCGGTTCGAGAAATCCGTGATCGGAATACCGTCCAGCAGATAGTTATTGCCGCGAACCGGGCCGCCGTTGATCGAGATCTGTGAGGAGCCCGACTGATCCTGCATGCGGTTGTAACCGGGGTTGCCAACCTGCTGCACGGTAGTAGCAAGCCGCGACATCATGAAGGGATTGCGGCCGAGGTTCGGAAGATCGATCAGCTTCTGGCGATCGACAACCTGTCCCTGAGACGCCGTGGAGGCTTCGAGCAAAGGAGCCTCGGCCGTGACCATCACGCTTTCGGTCACGTTGCCGAGTTCGAGGGTCAGATCGACCGTCGCAACCTGCTGTGTCGCCACCGTGACGCCCTTGCGCTCGATGCGCTTGAAGCCAGCGTTTTCGGCGGTAACAGTGTAAGTGGAAGGAGTTACGGAAGCGAAGTTGAACTCGCCCGTGCCGTTGGTGACCGCAGCGCGCGATGAACTGGTTGCCTCATCGATGAGGGTGACCTTCGCACCCGCGACGACCGAACCCTGAGCGTCCGAAACGATACCTCGGACGCCACCGTAGATTGACTGAGCACTTGCAGTGGATACTGCAAGCAAAGCGAATGCCGTTATGGCCAGGTAAAACCTGACGCCCCTGAAAGTGGTCATGAGTTCTCCGCGAAAATCTAATGTCGCGCGCCTTTTGGCGTCGCGCTGAAGATCTGCAGACTGAGCAGGTGGTGGAAAACCATTTTCCCGGGCGGGGCGTGGCCTGGAAGTTCGTTAATGGCTCTCCGAGGTCTACGGGAGTTCTTAAAACTATATTACACGGCTTCAGATTATTGCAACCAGATTTCCGCTGCCGCCGTATACGCCGGTGCGCGCCGCATCAACCCGGCACCAGTAAACTGGGACTCGTGTCCGCCGTCGACAACATCCTCGCCGCCCTGAACGCATGCCGTACCATCGACCTCGCCCAGCCCTATTACACAGGGATGCCGCACCACCCGGCTCATCCGCCGTTTCTGTACAGCCTCAATAAGAAGCACGGCGATTACGTGAACCCGGGCGGCGCCAGTTCGGCTTCCGAAGGCCTTGCGCTCGGTGCGCATGTCGGCACTCATATCGATGCGCTTTGCCACTTCTCCTGCGATGGCCGGATGTTCGGTGGTGTCGAAGCAGCCTCCGCCCAGACCTACGCCAGCGGCCTCGAACGCCATACAATCGACAATGTTGCGCCCCTCATCCGGCGAGGCGTCCTGTTGGACATCGCCCGGGTTGCCGGCGTCGATTCCCTGCCCGTCGACTTCGTCGTGGAACCCGAACACCTCGACGCAACCGGGGTGCAGGTCCGCGCCGGCGATGTAGCGCTCATCCGCACCGGCTGGGGCCAGTACTGGGACGATGCGGCCCGGTTCATCTCGCAGGTTCACAGTCCCGGACCCAAAGTGGCCGGGGCTGCGTGGCTGAGTGAGCGCGGCGTCTTCGCGGTTGGCAGCGACACCGCACCTTTTGAATTCACACCGAGCCCGAAAATGGACGTTCACGTCCATCTTCTGGTCACGCACGGCATCCATATCATTGAATGCCTGAACCTGGAAGAGTTGTCGGCAAGCGGCGTCACGGAGTTCCTGTTCCTGGCGTCGCCGCTCAAGATTCGCGGCGGGACCGGTTCTCCTATCCGCCCCATCGCCCTGCTCGCATGATTCGGCAACACGAGACTCGATGACACAACCCTACGACGCCTTCCTCTTAGTTTCTTTCGGTGGACCCGAAGGTCCTGACGATGTTATTCCCTTCCTCGAAAACGTGCTCCGCGGCCGCAACGTGCCGCGGGAACGGATGCTGGAAGTGGCGGAGCACTACTACCACTTCGGCGGTGTGAGCCCCATCAATGAACAGTGCCGCAGCCTGCTCGCCGCCATTCGCGCGGAGTTCGCGGCGCACAAGTGCGAGTTGCCCGTTTACTGGGGTAACCGGAACTGGCATCCCATGCTGGAAGAGACCGTCCGACAGATGCGCGACGACGGCGTGCAGCGCGTGCTCGCGATGGCCACTTCGGCCTTCGGCTCCTACTCCGGCTGCCGCCAGTACCGCGAAGACATCGAACGTGCGCGCGCTGCCGTGGAAGGCGCACCGATCATCGAAAAAGTGCCGCCATTCTTCCGCCGTGCCGGGTTCATCGAAGCGGTCACCGACCGCGTTCAGGAAGCCCTCGCGTCCCTGCCCGGCGCCGATATCATCTATACGGCGCACAGCGTCCCGGAGTCCATGGCGCAGGCCAGTCCTTATGAGAAGCAGCTGATGGAAGTTGCTTCGGTCGTGAACGCAAAGCTCGGCCTGCCCGCCCCCACGCTTGTCTATCAAAGCCGCAGCGGACCACCTACGCAGCCCTGGCTTGGGCCCGATGTGTGCGACTATATTCGCGCTACGGACTCGAAGCGCCTCATTGTGGTGCCGGTCGGCTTTCTTTCTGATCACATGGAGGTTCTGTACGATCTCGATACCGAGGCGGCGGAGGCCGCCAAAGATCGCGGCATTGAATTCCTGCGCGCGGCGACGGTCGGCACCCACCCGAAGTTCGTTAACACCATCTTTGAGCTGGTTGCCGAAGCCACTGCCGCCCACGGTTTCCAGGGCTGCGCCATCGATTGCTGCCGTCCTCCGGCACGTCCCCCGGCAGCTGGAGCCCGCCCTGCATGACCGGCCAGTTGCAAGGGAAGACGGCGATCGTCACGGGTGCCAGTCGCGGCATTGGGCTTGCTATTACCCAGACCTTTGTTCGGGAAGGTGCCCGCGTCTTCATCTGTGGACGCAAACAGGAGACACTCGATCAAGCCGCCGCAGAGCTTGGACCGTCTGTCATTCCGGTCGCGTGTCATGTAGGCCGTGATGAAGATATCCGGGCGCTGCTGGGCAAGACCGGCGACGTCGATATCCTGGTCAACAACGCTGGCACGAACGTCGCTCAGGGACCTGCGCTCGAGATGAACGACGCGCAGTTCGATAAGATGATCGAGGTCAATTTGAAGAGCGCGTTTCGGCTGATCAACGGCGTCGCTCCGGCGATGTGCAGGCGGGGCGCGGGCTCCGTCATCAACATCGCTTCCATCTCCGGCATCCGACCGCAGCTGCACGGCATGTTGTACAGCATGACGAAGGCGGCGCTCATTATGATGACCCAGTCGTATGCTGTAGAACTCGGCCCTCGAGGTGTGCGCGTCAACGCCATTGCGCCGGGCCTGATCCAGACCAAACTTAGCGAGTATTACTGGAAAGATGAAGACCGCCGAACGCAACAAGTCGAACGTCAGCCGATCCGCCACCTGGGTCAACCGCAGGAGATCGCGGAGGTGGCGCTTATGATGGCAAGCGACGCCAGTTCGTATATGACGGGGCAAACCGTGGTCGTCGACGGCGGCTACTTATTGAATTCCATTTAGAGGTAAAAAATGAAATACGCAATCGTACTCCTCGCAGCTGCCTCGCTTGCAGCGCAGACGCACTGGGTCGGCACGTGGGGTGCAGCGCCCGCGCCACAGTCGGATGACGCCGCCATGGTCACTCAGAAGCTGGTTTTCAACAATCAGACTTTGCGTGAAATTGTCCATACCAGCATCGGTGGCGATACTGTCCGCGTTCGCCTCTCGAATGCCTTCGGGAGCGTGCCGGTTGGTATTGGCGCGGCACATATCGCGCTTCGCGGTGAGGGTTCAGCAATCAAGGCCGGCACTGACCATGCGCTGACCTTCGGCGGCCGGCCTGCTGTTGAGATCCCCGCAGGTGCCGTTATTCTCAGCGATGCCGTCAAGCTGACCATCCCGGAACTGAGCGACGTGGCAATCAGCCTCTTTATTCCCGGTAAGGCGACTGGCGCCGGCGTGCACTACTCGTCCCAACAGACCTCATACGCCTCTTCCGGGAATGCCAGCGCTGCGGCGAAGCTCGAAAACCCCACAACTTTCACCTCCTGGGCGTTCCTGACCGGCCTGGAAGTGACCGCCCCGCAGGCTACAGGCTCCATCGTCACTTTTGGCGACTCCATCACCGATGGCGCGCGTTCCACCGTCGACGGGAATCATCGCTGGCCCGACACGCTGGCTGCCCGGCTGGCCGCGAGAAAGGGTGCGGTCAAACTCGGGGTCGTGAACATGGGCATCGGCGGCAACCGGATCCTGCATGAAGGAATCGCGTCGAAGCGGCCCCAATTCGGGATCAATGCTCTGGCTCGTTTTGACTACGATGTTCTCGCCCAACCAGGCGTGAAGTACGTGATGATCCTCGAAGGTATCAATGACATCGGTCACGCGGGTTCGTCCGCACCGGCTTCAGAGGCCGTCACCGCCGAGGACATTATCGCCGGCATGAAGCAGATGATCGACCGCGCCCATGAACACGGCATCAAAGTCATTGGTGCGACCCTGACGCCCTTCGAAGGTCCGGCAAACGTACAGCGCGGCTACTGGAGTGCCGAGAAGGCGAAGGTCAGGGAAGCCGTCAACGAGTGGATCCGTACCGGCAAGGCGTTCGACGGAATCGTCGATTTCGACAAGGTCGTGCGGGACCCAGCCCACCCGACTCATATCCTGCCGGCTTTTGACAGCGGCGACCAACTGCACCCGAGCGATGCGGGCTACGATGCCATGGGCAAGGCTATCGACCTGGCTATTTTCCGGTAGATTTGGGCGGCGCTGGAGTTGGTGGCTTCGGGATCGGCGGGCCGCCGTGCCAGTGCATATCGGCGAATGCCAGGTATTGGTCCCAATCGAACTCGGTCACGTCATGCTTGCCGGATCGCACGTGATAACCAATGTCATGCATGACGGCCTGGTCAGCCACGGGCATTTGAGTAATGCCTAATCCCCTGCGTCCCAGCAGTGCGTAGACCCTGCCCGCGCTCACTGCGCTGAGGAACTCGCCCTTCGGGTCGGACCCAAGGTCCTCGGTCGCACTGGCCACGTAGAGGGGCCTCGGAGCGATCAGTGCCAGAAGCTCATTGCCGTCAACGGGCAGCTTTTCAGGATGTCCCGTGTACTCCTTGTACGGAGGAGCGAACCAATGTGGGAACGCGCCGTTCAGGTGGTCGATCGTTTCGCCGAAACCGCGTCGGAGCAGTGATGCCCCGCCCTTGCCGGACTCGTTCGAGATCACCAGGCTAAAGCGCGTATCCTGCGCGGCCGCCCAAAGCGCAGCCTTCCCCAGCCGGGAATGCCCGATAACGCCGATATGTGCCGGGTCAACTCGGGCATCGGCCGTCAGGTAATCCACCGCCCGACTGAGGCCCCACGCCCAGGCCCCGAGAGCGCTCCAGCGCTCGGGTTCCGGAAACAGCGAGCGGACGCCCAGCGCCATGCCCCCGGCGAAGTCGGGCTCAATGTCGTGGTAGTAGATCGTCGCGAGACCATAGCCGTGCGCGAGTATTTTCTCCACCTGCCATGCCGCCGCGCTGCTGCCCCTGGTGCGATCGTCCGCCTGCAGATGAAGGCGCTTCTTCGGGTTGATCGGGTCCGCGGTCCAGACGTCGTTCATCTCGATACCCGGGTCTTTGCTGACCGTGTGGTTACCATCGAAGTTCAGGCCGACGAAGATGGGGACGCGCGTACCCCCTGGCGGCAGATACAGCAGCAACTGCATTCGTGGGCCGTCGTTGCGGGCCGTGAAAAAGATGGTGACCTGCTTACGGACAGCCTTACCTCCCAGAGCTTTGTTGTCGATCAAAGGCTCGGTCACGCGAAGGTCGGTGTGGCCCGCGGGAGTCTTGCCGTAGACCTGATCCTCGAACAGGGCCAGCAGTTCCGGCCGGCGCTTCTCGGTCCACGTCGCGCCGTCCTTCACAGGCTGGCCGTCGGCCATAACCAAGGGGTCCGGGATGGTGTAGCCACGGACCTTCGATTCGTCATAGTTATAGCGATACGTCTGGGAGAATAGCGAGGCTGCTGCCAGGAACAGCACTGCTGCGAAACGGACCACCTACGCATCTTAACGCTATGATTCCGCCGCGTCCGTTCGGCGTAGAATGTTCACAGTTTTATGCAGCGCTCGCTCATTTTGCTACTGTTTATCGGCTGTGCCGCGGCACAGCATACGGATCATTCACCTGCCACTGGCAAGCCACTGAGCCTCATTCCGGGACTCGGCACGTGGAAGCACCGCATCAACACCAGGAATCCTGAGGCGCAAAAGTTCTTCGATCAGGGCCTCATCCTGCTGTACAGCTTCAATCGCCCGGAAGCCATTCGTTCATTCCGGCGAGCCGCAGAGCTTGATCCCGACGCTCCCATGGTTTGGTGGGGCGTATCTTTGGCTGCCGGGCCATACATCAATATGGACGGTGACCCGACCTACGACATCAAGGAATCGTGTGCCGCTCTGGCGAAGGGCCTTGCACTGAAGGCAGACCCCCGTGAGCTTGCCTGGCTCGAAGCTGCCCAGGCCCGCTGCCCGGGTTACGCCAATCCCGAACGTTACATCGAGGCTTCGAAAGCGCTCGCCGACAAGTTTCCTGACGATCTGGACGCGCAGGTGCTGTTCGCCGAGTCCATCATGATTCCGTCGCGCTGGAAGTGGTACTCAGCGGACGGCAAGCCCGCCGACAGGATGCCGGAAGCGGAGCGTACCCTTGAAAGCGTGCTTCGCCGTGACCCTGCCCATCCGGGCGCGAACCACTACTACATACACGTGGTGGAGTCGTCACCGACACCGGAGCGGGCCATCGCCAGCGCACAGCGACTGATGGGCATCGTTCCGGCTGCAGGCCATATCGTTCACATGCCGGGGCACATCTGGCTGGTGCTGGGCGACTTCAACATGACGGTATCCGTGAATGAGCGGGCGGCCGACCTGGACCGTAAGTACTTCGCCGCCACCTCTGTCGAGAACCCGTACTACATGTATTACCTGCACAACCTGCACTTCATCCTCTATGCCCGCGATATGCAGGGTCGGGTTGCGGATGCCCGTAAGGCCGAGCGAACGATCCTCGATACCGTCGCCCCCATTAGTAAGAGCATGCCGGAGATGGCCGGCGTCTTCGCCGCAACGGTGACCTTCTCGAGGCTCCGCACGGCGCGGTGGGATGAGGTCCTCGCCGCCGGGAAGCCGGGCGATGGAGGCATTGGGGATGCCGTCGCTCTCTATGCCCGAACCGTCGCGCTCGCCATGAAAGGACGGGCAGCGGAGGCTCGCGGGGAACGCGACGAGTTCGAGAAGGTGAAAGCCCGGGTCGACCGCACGGGCCAGTGGGGCGTGAACCGAATGGGTGACGTCATCGATCTGGCATCCACCGTGCTGGGAGCACGCACAGCCGCCTCACCCGCAGCCGCCGTACCCTTCTGGCGTCAGGCGGTGACCCTGCAGGATCGACTCTCGTACGACGAGCCGCCAGCCTGGTACTACCCGGTTCGCGAATCCCTGGGCTCGGCGCTTCTGATCTCCGGCGATGCCGTGCAGGCAGAACTGGTTTTCCGCGATGCGTTGCGGCGGAGTCCCCACAACGGACGGGTTCTGTTCGGACTGCTGGAGAGTCTGAAGGCGCAGAAGAAAACGGACGCGGTTGAGTCAGTGCAGCGGGAGTTCGATGCTGCGTGGAAGGGCGCTGACCTGAAGCTGCGTCTGGAAGAACTCTAATGCGCTGGTGCCTTTACATAAATAAAACGGCACACGCGTCGGATTAGGGGCAAAATAGGGCATGTCCTCGGCCTTCCGCGATCAAGCGGACCCCGTCCTGAATGTCCTGCCCAGCAACTACACAGGTTCTCAATCCCCGAGTCTGCCGCCGCTGGGGCCGAACCTGAATGTGCTGCTGATCTGGCCCCGCTTCCCCCCGTCGTTCTGGGGCTTCGAAGGCGTGCTGCAGATGCTTCCCGAGGCCGCGATGACGCCTCCGTTGGGCCTGATCACCGTTGCGGCGCTCTGTCCGGACACCTGGAGACTTCGTCTGCTCGATCGCGCCTTCGAAGAGGTGAGCGACGAGGATCTTGGTGCCGCCGACTTAGTCCTGATCAGCGCCATGCATGCGCAGCGAGCTGATACTCTTCAGATTCTTCGCCGTGCCCGTGCCTTGGGAACTCGGACCTTCATCGGCGGACCGTGGGCCTCGTCGGACCCCGATGCCCTGCAACTCGAAGCCGACCACGTGATGGTGGGCGAGGCCGAGGAGGTCTTCGGCGGGATCGCGAAAGCGCTTGAGAACGGGACCGCGCACGCCATTTACCGGGTGGATGACAAGCCGGACATGTCTGCCAGTCCGATGCCGCGCTTCGACCTGCTACGGCGAGAGAAGTACACATCGATGCCCGTGCAGTTTTCCCGTGGCTGTCCGTTCCAGTGCGAGTTCTGCGACATCATCACGATCTACGGCCGCAAGCCTCGGAGCAAATCGCCGGCGCAGCTGATCTCTGAGATCGATCGCCTTCGTCAGCTCGGCTGGCGCAACGAAATCTTCATCGTCGACGACAACTTCATCGGCAATTCGAAGAACGCGCTCGCCCTGACGCTGGAACTGGAGGCGTGGAGCGATAAACACAAGCGTCCGTTCTCGTTCTACACGGAGGCATCCATTGACCTCGCCGACCGCCCCGAACTGCTGGCTGCAATGGTCCGCGCGAACTTCATGTACGTCTTCATCGGCATCGAAACGCCGTCGTCCGATGCGCTGAAGGAATCGAAAAAGTTTCAGAATTTGCGCAAGAACAATTTGGATCAGGTCCGCGTCATTCAGCAGGGTGGCCTGTGGGTGCTGGCTGGGTTTATCGTCGGCTTCGATTCCGACGACGAGACGATCTTCGAGCGACAGCGTGAGTTCATCG
>JAOAPO010000392.1 GCA_025462945.1 Bryobacterales bacterium | reverse complement strand
TATGTGCAGTTCCCTGAGCTGCTGCGGACGCACCGTGCTGGGCGCGTTCATCATCAGATCCTCGGCGTTTTGGTTCATCGGGAACATGATGACTTCGCGGATGTTCGGCTCATCGGCAATCAGCATGACGATGCGATCGATGCCGGGAGCGATACCACCGTGGGGCGGTGCACCGTACTTGAGGGCGTTGATCAGAGCCTTGAAGCGCGTTTCCACTTCTTCTTTGCCGTAGCCCGCGATGTCGAAGGCGCGGTACATGATGGAAGGCTGGTGGTTGCGGATTGCGCCTGAGCTGAGTTCGTAGCCGTTGCAGACGATGTCGTACTGGAAGGCCTTGATGGTGAGCGGGTCCTGATTGTTGAGCGCGTCGAGGCCGCCCTGGGGCATGGAGAACGGGTTGTGGCTGAAGGCGACCTTGCCGGTCTCTTCGTCGAGTTCGTACATGGGGAAGTCGACGATCCAGCAGAAGCGATAGACGTTCTGCTCGATCAGTTCCAGTTGCCTGCCGAGCGCGTCGCGGAGGCTGCCGAGGATCTTGCAGACCTTCGAGACATCGGTGTCGGCCACGATGATGATGGCGTCGCCGGTTTCGGCGGCCATGGAAGCGATCATCGCTTTGGTGCTCTCGGGGGTGAGGAACTTGGCGATAGGGCCTTTGAGGGTGCCGTCGGCTTCAACGGCGAGCCAGGCGAGTCCGGCCGCGCCGAGCGTTTTGGCCTGTTCTTCGAGGCGATCCCAGAAGGAGCGGGAGTTGCCGGCGGTCTGCGGCAGGCGAATCGCGCGAACGGTTTTGCCGGCGAAGGCGCGGAATGACGTTTCGGCGAAGAGGCTGCTGAGATCGACGATCAGGAGCGGGTTGCGAAGGTCGGGCTTATCGGAGCCGTACTTCAGCATCGCGTCGGCGTAGGTGATGCGCGGAAAGGGTGCCTGAGTGATGATGCGGTCGGGCCGGAACTCCGTGAAGAGACCGACCATCAGCGTTTCGAGCGCGGCGAAAACGTCGTCCTGGGTGACGAAGCTCATCTCGATATCGAGCTGGTAGAACTCACCGGGCGAACGGTCGGCGCGGGCATCTTCGTCGCGGTAGCAGGGTGCCACCTGGAAGTAGCGATCGAAGCCGGAGACCATGATGATCTGCTTGAACATCTGCGGCGCCTGCGGCAGGGCGTAGAACTTGCCCGGGTGGCGGCGCGCGGGGACGAGGAAGTCGCGTGCGCCTTCGGGGCTGGAAGCGGTCAGCGTGGGGGTCTGGTATTCGAGGAAGCCCAGATCGACCATGCGGCGCCGGATGGCCGAGATGACGCGCGAGCGGAGCAGAATGTTCGCGTGCATCTTCGACTTGCGCAGGTCCAGGAATCGGTAGGTGAGGCGCAGTTCCTCGGGGACCGGAAGTTCGGGAAAGACGCTGAACGGCAGAGGTTCGGTGGCACCGAGCATCTCGGCGTCGGTGATGCCGACCTCGATCTCACCCGTGGGCATGTTCGGATTGACCGCAGCCGCATCGCGCGCGATGACTTTGCCATCCACGCGGATGACGGTCTCTTTCGGGAGGCTGGAGATGAGGTCGTAAACGGGCGAACCGGGTCCGATGACGAGTTGGGTTACGCCGTAATGGTCGGCCAGATCGATGAAATAGACGCCGCCGTGATCGCGGCGATTGCGCAGCCAGCCGGAGAGCCGGACTTCAGACCCTGTGTGCGCACTTCTCAACTCGCCGCATGTGTGTGTTCGGTACTTGTGCAAAACTTCCTCGCTTGTGCTTGACCGGAAGGACGGGGGGTCGGACCGGAATTCTCTATTGTATCTGCCGGGTCTGAGGCTTAAACGTTGGGCTTCAGGCGTTGCAGGAGCTGCGTTTTGGTGACGGGCGTCTGCTCGCCGGACTTCATATCTTTGAGCGTGTAGGTCCCTGCGGCGATTTCGTTGTCGCCGAGGAGGAGCGCGAATCTGGCGCCGAGCTTATTGGCGAGTTCCATGGCGCGTTTGAGCTTGCCGCCCGCCAGGACCTCGACGGAGGCACCGGCTTTGCGGAGTTCGCGAGCGAGCAGCCCGGCGTGGTGGAGCGCGGCATCGCCCATAGGCGCGATGTAGAGGTCAAGAGCAGCGTCGGGGGTCTGGTCGACAGACATCACGAGGCGGTCTTCGCCGATGGAAAAGCCGATGCCGGGCGTGGGCAGGTTGGAGCCGAGCGACGCGGCCAGGCCGTCGTAACGCCCGCCTCCGAGAACTGAGTTTTGGGCACCGAGGCTTCCGTGGGTGACCTCGAAGGTGGTTCGCATGTAGTAGTCGAGGCCGCGGACGAGGCGGGGGCGGATCTCGAAGGCGATCTCGCGTTCTTCCAGGTAACTGCGAACGGCGTGGAAGTGCGGCTCACAGATCTCGCAGAGGTTGTCGAGAATCGACGGCAGCGCGTTGATGGCGGCCTGATCTTCGGGGATCTTGCAGTCGAGAACGCGGAGAGGGTTGGTTTCGGCTCGGCGCTGGCAGTCTTCACAGAGGCTGTTTGCCACGGGCTTGAGGGCCTCTCGCAGCTTCTCCACGAACGCCGGACGGCAGTTCGGGCAGCCGACCGAGTTGATGATCAGATTCGCGCCGCTCAGGCCGGCGCGGGAGAGCAGCTCCATCACCATTTCGATCACTTCCGCGTCGACAAAGGGGGATTCCGAGCCGATTGCCTCGGCGCCGATCTGGAAAAATTGGCGATAGCGGCCTTTTTGGGGGCGCTCGCGGCGGAACATGGGGCCGATGTAGTAGAGTTTCTGGACGCCGGGCTTTTGGTCGAGGCGGTGTTCGATCCAGGCGCGCATCACGGACGCGGTGTTTTCCGGACGGAGCGTAAGCATGGTGCCGTGGTCGTCGAAGGTGTACATTTCCTTCGAAACGATGTCGGTTTCGTTGCCGACGCCGCGCGCGAAGAGCTGCGTCTCTTCGAGGATCGGGGTGCGGATCTCGTGGTAGTTGTACGAGCGGAAGACATCGCGCGCGATCTGTTCGACGCGGTTCCAGACTGCTGTATCGGGCGGAAGCAGGTCCCGCGTACCTTTAACGGCTCGGATCATGGGGAATTTCCTATTATCCCTGAGGGAGTGGGGGTGGCTTCGTTGAGAGTCATGCTGAGCCGCGCGGTTGGCACGGCGTTCGACAGCGAATCGGTCCCGCTCCGTTGAAAGTCACGGTGAGCCGCGCGGTCGGCCCGGCGTTCCCACAGCGAATCGGTCCCGCTCCGTAACCGTCGCGGCTCTGAAAGAGAATCAGAGTGTTTGGGCGCAGTTGTGGCGTTGGTTTCGGGTCTTGCTGGTCGATGGAGCGGTTTAGGCGGCCAGATCGTAGATCGGTGGGGCTTTGACCAGAAGCGATTGCGCGGCCCTGACCAGAAGCGGTTGCGCAGCCCTGTCCTTTCGTGGGGATAAGTTGTACGACTATGCGGCGCTGTCATTTCGTGGGGATAAGTTGTACTGAGGTGGCGCTCCCGAACCGCAACAGCGCTTGTATTTTCGTTTGGAGCCGCAAGGGCAGGGGGTGTTGCGGCCCGTTTGGCTTTCCGAATGGGTTCGTTGGCCTGAATTCTGTCCTGCACGGACTTCTTCTGGGGACAAGGAGAAACTTTCACCTGCGAAATGGGTTCGTATTTTCAAATTTGTTTCGTTCAGTTCCTGCTCTTTCGTCATCATGGTTTCGATCCGGCTTTCGACATCGTCGACCGAGGGCTGGGGCGGGGTAGACGGCGACACGTCGAGCTTTCGGGCGAGGAGTTCGCTTTGAAGGACTTCGCGGACGCGTGCGACGCCGGGGACGTCCATATTGAGGCGGTCGTTGAGGTGTCGGTCGGCCTGGAGCTGGCGCAGTTCGGCCATGTTGCGGCGCATTGAGCCTTCGGCATGATGGCGCACGCGCTCGGTGTCGGGGCTGGTGGGGTTCTCAAGTTTCTCGCAGAGCTGCAGCCGCCAGTGAGCGCGGACGATCTGGGCGACGAGAGACGCCTCCATCATGTCTACTGGCCGGAGCCGGGCTTCGAACTTTTCGGCTGTTTCGTCGAAGGTGGGACCGAGGATGAGCTGCAGTGGACGCATGGGAGGGTTTCCTTTTCGAGTGAGATTGCGGCGAGCGGGTTGAGGCGGCGGAGGGACATCAGCATTTTCAGAGCGGCGCAGAACTGACGATGGAAGCGAGCCTCGAGGCGGCTGAGCGCGGCGAGGATGACGCCGTCGTGTTCGCGGGCGTTGGCCCTGGCGAGGCGATAGAGATCGTGATTTACTTCGACGGGCCGTCCATGTGGGCCGTGGGCGGAGTTGGGCCTTGCGGTGGCGAGCTGGTGTTCGTAGACGGCCTTTTCCATGCCGTAGATGCGGAGAAGGCGCCATTTATTGATGGCGAGTTCGTCGACGAAGTGACGTTCGGCGAAGTCGCGGGGCCGAAGGTCGGCGCGGGCGGTTTCGATGAGGGAGGCGAGCCAGTTTACGCGCTCGGCTCCGATGGCGAGGACCTGGAGGTCTACGTCAAAGGGGGAGGGCGCGAGGTCTTCGTTGGTGTCGGTTGGTTGAGTTTGCATGCAGGTGTTCCCGACTGGATTTTTTCACCTGGGGCAAGGAAGATGGGGTTTCGGCGGTGGTCGAGAGGAGAGTTAAAGCTTGTGAAATGATGGGATTGGGAATATTTTCGGGCTTTGTCACTGAAAAAGGTTACTTCGCCGAAACGGCACAGAGAAATGCGGGGACCGGCGCCACAGGGCGGTGCCGGTTCGGGGAGGTAACCGCGCGGTGAACAAAACCGCTTGCCTGCGTCCGGTTATGGGATTTGGATCGCTGTCAGGCTGGAAGCGGGGACACCGAAGGAAGCTGCCGAACGGGTTTGTCAGGCTCCGGCAGGGAGCCCTGACCGCTATGGTGCCGTGCAGCCCGTTTCGAGGACGCCCGGACACCCTCTTCGGCACCTTCGCGACACTTCGGGTACACCTCGGCGCGGTGCTGCCGGTCGGGCAACACGGTACGCGGAGGATGGGGCTCGGGATCATGATGTGTCGGGCGGTCTCAGCGGCCACAGGTACGCCGCGACGATTCTGATGCGTCGCATCTCCCCCTGGCGACACTCCGGGCAGGTCGCTGATGGCCGTCGGTCGAGAGCCCTGGCGATCTCCCGGCAGCGCTTCTGCTCCGGCAGCAGTTCGGCCACTGGTTCGGTCAGGAGCTTTCGACACAGGACCAGCATCTGCCGACGGTTGCGGTTCGCCAGAAACCCGTAGTAGCGGATGCGCGGAAAGCCCGGAGGCAGGACATGAATAAGGAAACGCCGAATGAACTCGCCTGCCTCAACCGTCATCTCCTGGGAGTTGTGTTTCTCTTTCCGGCGATAATCTTTCCACTGGAAAGTCACGCTGCCATCGCGGGCTTTCAGGATGCGCTGGTCTGAGATCGCGACCCGGTGCGTATAGCGACCGAGATAGCGGATCGCCTGCAGCGGGCCTCCAAACGGGGGCTTCGAGTACACCACCCATTCGGCTTTCCGCAGAGGCTGCAGACAGAGCCGGAAACGGTCGGTGTCTTCCAGTGAGCCGAGGTCGCCGGAGAAGCCGAGTTTCCCTGCGATGAGCCTTTTCGAGCGCTTCGAGGAACAGGCGGCGAAACAGGCGCGACAGAACGCGGACAGACAGAAAGAACCCCTTCGGGCAACGGACCGTCTCTGAGATGCGCAGGCCGCTGCCGTAACAGATCATCAGGGCCGCACGATACTTCAGTTCGCCGACGTTCTCAAAGAAGCGCGCAACTTCGTCCTGGCTGAGAACTACCGGGAGTTTGCTGGCTCTGCGTACCCGCGGAAAGCACTCCTTGCCCCACGGCATCTCCAGCGTCACCTGGTACAGAAACTGCACCGCGGAGACGAAGGAGTTCACGCCCTCCGGCGACATCATGCGCTCGTTGAGCAGATAGAGTCGAAGAATCTGGCAAAGCCGGTCACGTAATGGACGTAACTTCGTTGTGTGGTGGGTGCGAGGCCGCGCAGATGCATGTCCTCGATGTATCGCTGCCGAAGCGGTGTCATGGAACTTCTCCTCAGTCTGGTTTCGTGGTTATGGGATAACCGATTCCAGTCTGAGCGAATTCCCGCCCACCACTGTTCTCACCACTGGCCCCTCACTGTTGCGCGGGGTCGCGAATTACCGCGAAGCGGTTTAGTTCACTGAAGGGCGTCGCAGCTGGGAAATCAGTACCGGAAACAGCCAAGAATCCCTTGCGGGTCGGCGAGAACTCGGGGGTACCGGGGCCTCGCCGAGGTTTCAACTATGTCTGATAGATGGGTAGTCATTGAGTGCTGAATGGACGGCGATAAGCTTCACGGGAGTGCGAGCCGGCTGTCCTCCAGTTGAATCGACGTGTCCGATATGACTGGCTGCGCGGCTTCCAGGCGAACCTGGTAGACGGCCGGGCTCAAGCTGAAGGTCGCAAGAGCGCGGTGGAGCCGAACGTATACCGCGTATGCATAGTTGTTGAAGTCAAAGGCATGCGCAAACGGCACATCGATGCGCCTGACGTTGTTGTCCGCTACACACGAGGTCCCCTGAGCACATTGGAGGTTGCTGTCGAACGTGGCGATCACTGCCAGGACGCCGGTGATCTTTGAAACCCTGACCAGTTGGACAAATGCCTGGTATTCGGAACCCTGCTGGCCCGGATTTCCAAGCCCGTCCGGATCACGATAGGTCACCTGGAGTTTGTTCCACGTCTGATAAGGGCCAGTAGCCGTGAACCGGGGATTGTCGACGTTGCAGTTCACGGCAACGAAGCCGTCGTGAAAGCCGTTGAACGCGATGGAGCCGCCCGGCGTTTTGTATCGAGCCACCGGATAAGCAGAAGAGGGTGCTCCGCTGTAGAAGTTATTGTCCGTACTCCCGCACCCTCCTGGCAGGGCACTCCACGGTGCCTGTGCCTGCGCGAGAGGCAGGGCGGCGCCCAGAAGCGCGGCCACCGCCAGCATATTTATCATTGCCATTTGTTCTTCTCCGTTTCTGCTATGCAGAGGCTTGGTACCTCATGCCCTTGCACAGTGGAAGTGTTTTCGGGACCTTGACCGTTTCGCCCGACTTCAAGTGGAAGTATGCTCGAGGTGGTATGGAAGGATGCCGTCGACTGCCGCTTTGATGCGCGATGCGGAAGTCGAAACGGTTATCATCCATCGAAGAACCAGCCATTGCATTGAAGAGAATATGGCCAGACAAATGGCAAACGTCGTCATGGCACTGGCAGCTGTGGCCGCCGCCGGGCAGACGACTGCGCGAGGTCCGGAGCGAGTTGCTGCATTCGACGTTGTCTCGGTGAAGCCGACGGCCGCTGATGACCGCGTGGTGAGGATCGAAGTGGGTCCGGGTGGGCGGTTCGTGGCCCACGGGTACTCGTTGAAGCTGCTGGTTCAGCGTGCGTTCGGGGTTAAAGGTTTTCAGGTTGCGGGAGGCCCGAGCTGGCTGGATGAGGACCGCTTCAACGTGGAGGCCAGGGCAGCGGTGCAGGAGGATCTTACTGAAGAGCAGTTACGTCCTATGCTGCAGACCCTGCTTCAGGATCGCTTTGGGCTTCGTTATCACCTGCTGACAAAAGCCTTGCCGGGATTCGCGCTGAGCGTGACAGGCAAGGGATCGAAGCTGAAGCGCTCGGCCGCAGCTGCGGAACAATCCGAAACGGCCGTCCGGCGGAGAGGTGCGGCGCTGGTGGGCGAGGGTGTTTCGACAAAGACACTGGCCACCCTGTTCGGCGCGTACCTGGGGAAGCCAGTGGCCGATGAGACAGGATTGCGGGGCCTCTACGATTTTGAGATCACATGGACAGAGCGGGCCGACGTTGTGACGCCGGAACGTGTGACGGCCGAAGAAGCAGGCGTGTCGCTGGTGACGGCGCTGCGGGAGCAACTTGGCCTCAAGCTGAAGACGAAGAGAGTCAACGCGGAGATCGTGGCCGTTGACAGAGCAGAGAAGGCGTCGGCGAACTGAATCGCTGCTTCTGATCGGCGACACCACGACGTACGGCGTTCGGTTTATTGGTCATTCGTGGCCCGCGCCCCGACGCAG
>JAOAPO010000380.1 GCA_025462945.1 Bryobacterales bacterium | reverse complement strand
CCTCCTCTGGCTCGTCTTCTCGTTCGCCGGAGCCCTCATCGTCAATCGCAGCTTCGCCCGCGAACTCCCCAACGACTGCCTCGACGTCCTGATCGCGTCCCCTGCCCCGGCATGGTCCATCTTCCTCGGCAAATCCGTAGCAGCCTTCTTCCTGCTCTTCATCGTCGAACTGATTTCCCTGCCCGTCTTCGGCCTCTTCTACAACATCCACTGGACGAACAACTTTTGGGGCCTCATGCTCGTCATGGCGCTCGCCACCTGGGGCATCACTGTAGTGGGGGCGGCTTTCAGCGCCGTCACCGTAAATATCCGCCTGCGCGAACTCATGCTGCCGGTGCTGCTTTACCCGATCCTCATTCCGCTTCTTATCGGAGCGATGGGCACAACAACAGCCCTGCTGGGCGGCGAACCGCTAAACGGCGAAGCCCTCTCCGCCCTGCGTTTGCTGGTCGGCTTCGACGTCATCTACACGGCCCTGGCACTCTATATGATCGAATTCATCCTGATAGTCTGAGGAGAACCAATGCGTGAAAAAGCCATCTACGTACTAGCCATTCTGGCCGCCCTGGTGATGATCCCGAACCTGCGGACCATCTTCCTGAACCTCCCCGACGAGGCTATGCAGGGCGCCATCTACCGCATCATCTTCATCCACGTGCCGGCGGCCATCAACGCCGACATCTTCTTCACCATCTCCCTCGTCACCAGCATCCTGTTCCTCTGGAAAAAGAACTTCTTCTTCGACTCCATCTCTGTTTCGTGCATCGAAGTCGGCACCATGCTGGTGCTGCTCAACCTCGTGACCGGCAGCATCTGGGGCCGCAACCAGTGGGGCATCTGGTGGGCCTGGGATCTCCGGATGACCAGCCAGTTGATGTGCTTCCTGCTTTATCTCGGCTACCTCCTCGTGCGGCCCGCGATCGCTGAACCCACCCAGCGCGCCACGCTCTCGGCTTTCGTCGCCATCTTCGCGTATGCCGATATCCCGCTCGTGCTCATGGCGATCCGCCTCCCCAACGTCCGCACACAGCACCCCGGCCCGGTTCTCGAAACCGGCACCCTGGCTCCGGAATTCCGGGCACCTTTCGCAATCGGAATTCTCGCGGTGTTCCTGATCTGTTCGGCTTTGGTACTCATCCGTCTGCACCAGGAAACAGCACAGCGCGAGATCGACTCGCTGCGCCGCGAACTGCACTCCGTTTAGCATTCACTTAGGTATAGAATCAGAGGGTTTCGACGATGGACATTACCAATCTCACATTCCTGTTTTACGGCTACTCAGCCGCATGGCTCATCATCACTGCGTTCGTCTTTCTGCTGGTTAGCCGCGGACGCAGGATTGACCGCGAGCTGGCTAGGCTGCGTTCCCTCGTCGCGGACAAGGAGAAGAATTAAAGCTGATGCAACGTCGCAACCTGCTGAAGACATTCGCCGCCGCCGGACTCGGTGGCCTGATAACGCCTCGTGAGCAAAAGGCCCAGACCGCAGTTGAAAAGGCCGTCCGGGGTCTGCCCTCACCGAAAATCAAAGACGTTCAGGTGATCGAGACCGCGCCCGCCGGTGTCCGCCTCACCGTCGTCAAAATCGTCACCGACCAGGACGGACTCTACGGCTACGGCTGCGCCACCTTCACGCAACGCGCTGACCTCGTGAAGCCGGCCGTGGAAAAGTATCTGAAGCCGCTGCTGCTCAATCACCCGGTTGACCGCATCGAAGACACGTGGCAGATGTGCTACGACAGCTCTTACTGGAAGAACGGCCCTGTTCTGAACAATGCCATCAGCGGCGTCGACCAGGCGCTCTGGGACATCAAGGGCCGCATGGCGAAAATGCCCGTCTACGACCTTGTCGGCGGCAAGTGCCGCGAGGCTGCCGATGTCTACCGGCACGCTTCGGGCGCTGAAATCCAGCAGTGCATCGACCAGGCGAAGCAGTTCCAGCAGCAAGGCATCCGGCACATTCGTGTGCAGGTCGGCGTTCCCGGCTACGAGGGCTACGGTGCCGGTGGACGCGGCGGCACGGCTCCCGTGAAGGGCCTTCGCGATACCGGTACGGTCTTTGAATCCGCCCCCTACATCCGGCGTGCACTCAAGCTTTTCGAAGAAGCGCGTAAGCAGATGGGGCCCGAGATCGAGCTCCTGCATGACGTCCATGAGCGCGTGACGACTCATCAGGCCGTCCAGTTTGCGAAAGCCTGCGAGCCGTTCAACCTGTTCTTCCTCGAAGACCCCCTTTCGCCTGAAGACATCGACTACTTCCGCCAGATTCGCCAGCAGTGTTCCACGCCCATCGCGATGGGCGAACTCTTCAACAGTCCGCATGAATGGATGCCGCTTGTCAGCGAACGCCTGATCGACTACATCCGCATCCACGTTTCGCAGGCCGGCGGCTTCACTCCCTGCCGCAAGGTAGCGATCCTGGGCGAACTGTTCGGCGTCAAAACCGCCTGGCACGGCCCCGGCGACGTTTCGCCCGTCGGCCACATGGCCAACGTGACCCTCGATGTCGTGAGCTACAACTTCGGCGTCCAGGAGTATTCCGAGTTCAACGCCAACACCCGCGAGGTCTTCCACGGCGTGCCGGTCCTTGAAGACGGCTACGTCTGGCCCAGCACCAAGCCAGGCTGGGGTATCGAGATCGACGAGAAGGCAGCCGCGAAGTTCCCGTTCACCAATCAGGGAGCGCGAGGCAACCTGAACGGCGGCTGGGGTGAAGTCCGCCGCCGCGACGGCCAGATCATCAAGCAGTAGGACCGAAACGGTTCGGAAAAGGGCGCGGCGACCTGGCGGTTTCCGCGCCCTTTTGCATTGATAGCCCGGTCACCTTATATACTTCTTTTGATCATGTCCATGAACCCGACACGCCGCTCCCTTCTGACCTCCGCTCTCGGCGCCGCCGCGCTCGCGCCTCTTGCCGCGCAAACAAAACGCGACTGGACCGGCAAAGATCCCGTCGCTTACCCCGATCCCGACTTCGTGGTTCATGACGCCAAACGCTTCAAAGCCAAGATCAACAACTCCGTGATCGAGCGCCTTTACGTCGGCTGCCGCTGGGCTGAGGGCCCTGCATGGAACGGCAACGCGCAGTGCCTCATCTGGAGCGATATCCCCAACAACCGGCAGCTCCGCTGCAATGAAGAGGATGGCCATGTCAGCGTCTACCGCCCCGCCTCGAACTACAGCAACGGCAATACCTTCGACTATGAGGGCCGCCAAATCTCGTGCGAGCACGACACCCGCCGCGTGGTTCGCTACGAGCCCTCAGGCGCAGTAACTGTCATCGCGGATAAGTTCGAAGGCAAGCCGCTCAACGCTCCGAACGACGCAATCGTCCACCCCGACGGAAGCATCTGGTTCACTGACCCCGGTTACGGCATCCTGGTGGCGTACGAAGGCCACCTCGACAAGCCGCAGCTTAAAGAAGCCGTCTACCGCGTAGACCCGAAGTCGGGCCAGATCGCCAAGCTGGCTGACGACCTCCACAAGCCGAACGGCCTCTGCTTCTCGCCAGATTACAAGAAGATCTATATCTGCGACACCGGCTCCACTCATGAGCCCGGCCTGCCCAATATCGTCCAGCAGTATGACGTCGACGGCACGAAGGTAAAGAACAGCAAGGTCTTCATCAACACCGAAGTCAAAGGTAAGGGCACGGGCCTTGCGGACGGAATCCGCGCGGACGCTCAGGGCAATCTCTGGGTAGGCTGCGGGTGGGTTGGCGCAGGCTATGACGGCGTCCACATCTTCGCGCCCAATGGCGACATGATCGCCCAGATCCTGCTGCCCGAAACCTGCGCCAATCTGGCGTTCGGCGGACGGAACCGGAATCGTCTCTACATGACCGCGAGCCAGTCGCTGTACGCGGTCTACGTGGAGACCCGCGGCGCCCACATTTGCTGACCGAATGACCTCGAGGACGGTGCTGGAGTAGCCGAATGGTTCGACGACACGCTCAGGGATCTCACAATGGAGTGCCGTGGCGCAGTCACGAAGTCAGCCGCATCGAGGCCCTGAGTGACGCCGTCCTTGCGTTCGCCGTGCTCTCCTGTTTCAGGTCTGGTACACCCAAAATACGTTCTTCCGCCGCTATGGCCTCCAGGACACGCTGACCATCGTTCTGAATGGCGTTCTGCTCTTTCTCGTCCTGTTCTACATGTACCCGTTGAAGTTCGTTTTCGCAGTCGTGACGAGCCAATTGGCGGGCCATGGAGCGGTGGTTCACGGACACGACGGTCAGCTCGTATCGATGCTGGCTTCGCGAGCCGAAGGGCGTCTCATGATGCTGATCTTCAATGCGGGCTTTGGTGGCGTGTTCCTGATCTTCGTCCTGCTTTACTGGAATGTCTGGAAGAAACGCGCCCAGCTGGGCCTGACGGCGCTGGAAGTATACGACGCGCGCGGCAGCATCTACAGCAACATTCTGATGGTCGGAGTCGCCCTTAGTTCCACACTGGTCCTGATCGCAACCGGCAACGCAGGGCTGGGTGGCATCACCTACTTCCTTACGGGATAGTCCAAACGATCCACGGAGCCGTGCGAGGGCGCAAGCGTCGAGGCTATTTGGCGAGCTCGAAACAGTCCCGGTGGCACTGTAGACCAGAAACACGCATGCTAATATTGGGAAATCTTCAGGTAGTCTTTCCCTCGGCCCCGTAACCCCGTCATCCGCAGCCTGTCCTGCATCGATTTTTACTGACTTCTATCTGAAGGACAGGAGATTCATGCGGCCACGTTCTTTATCGTTATTCCTTTCTGCCTTTCTGGCTGTCGTTTCGCTCTCTGCGCAAACGTTCCGCGGTGCCATCTCAGGCACTGTCGAAGACCCTTCCGGTGCTGTTCTGGCTGACGCGAAGATCACCAGCACCAACATTGCGACGGGCTTCTCCCGCTCGACACTCACCGGAACCTCAGGCGACTTTTCCATCCCCGATCTGCCTCCCGGCACCTACTCTGTGATCGCGGCCAAAATCGGCTTCGCCGAGCAGAAGACCCAAACAGAAGTCGCGGTCTCTCGGGTTTCCAACATGACTTTCAAGCTGAACCTGGCCTCGCAAACCTCCACCGTCCAGGTGCAAGCGGCGGTCGAATCCGTCGAAACCTCATCCACCACACTGACCGGCATCGTAGGCACGAAGACTGTCAGCGATCTGCCGATGAACGGCCGCGACTTCCGTCAGATGATCAAACTCGCGCCTGGCGTCTCCCCCTCCACGACCTCCATCAACGGCGGCCGGACCCGCGGCAACAACTACATGATCGATGGCGCCGATAACAATGACGGCTTCCAGAACGCGGCTGCGGTCAATCAGGGCGGCGTGGCGGGTATCGCCGGTACACTGCTTCCAATCGAAGCAGTGGACCAGTTCTCCGTCGCTACCAACGGCAGCGCCGAAATGGGACGCAACGGTGGCGGCATCGTCAACATCGTCATCAAGTCGGGCACCAATGAACTGCATGGCAGCGCGTTCTACTTCAACCGCAACGAGTACTTCGCGGCCAACACGCCGCTCGCTCCGGCCGGCTCCAAAGTGCGACGCATTCGCAACCAGCAGGGCGGCTTCTCATGGGGCGGGCCGATCGTCAGGAACAAGACCTTCTACTTCCTGACGGGCGAATATCAGGTCGCGGACGCTTCGAATGCGACCTCGGTCTCAACGCTGTCACCCGCCTGGCTGGCCAACGGCGCATCAGTTCTGAGTGCGTTCAACGTCGCTCCCAGCCCGGTCAGCGCAAACCTCGTCAGCTTCTGGCCGTCGCGCGTTCGCACCGGCGGCGCGGTGAATAACAACTTCTTCTCCACGGATCCGAACACTTACAACAGCTACAACGGGATCGCGAAGGTCGACCACCAGTTCAACTCGGCGAACTCGCTGAGCGTTCGCTACTACGGCGGCACCGGCACGCAGAAGGCTGTGGTCGATTCGCTCTCGCCTTTCAGCGAATACTTCCAGGTTGCCCCCAGCCACATGCACAACTATGCCGTGGCGCTCACCAGCGTTCTTTCGCCACGCATGGTGAACAACATGGTGTTGGGCGCGAACTACTTTCTGCAGACCTTCAACGATCTGGACACGAGTCCGAACCCGATAGCGGCAGGCCTCAACACGGGCGTTACGGCGCCCACTCTGGCCGGTTCGCCAACCATCCGTATCTCCGGCTTCTCCACCGCCGGCGCGACCCAGCCCCTCGGCCGCATTGACACAACCGGCCACATCACGGATACCCTGAGCTGGACCATGGGGCGTCACCAGATCAAGATCGGCGGCGAGTACCGTCGCGCGCTGCTCGACATCTTCTACGACTCGAACGCTCGCGGCACCTTCACCTTCGACGGCACGCGCGGACCCTGGGCCGGCAACCCCGCCTACTCGGCGCAACAGCGCGCACTGGCTGATTTCATGGCCGGTTACGTCACGAACTCCAGCGGCGCAACGATCGTTCGCCCCGCGCCCGGCGTCTCCGTTCAGGGCAGCTTCCTGCAGCGCGACTACACGCAGAATTCGTTCGACTGGTTCGTGCACGACAACTGGCAGGTAACGTCTTCTCTCGCCCTCAACTTCGGCATGCGGTATTCGTACCTCGGACCGCTGGGCGACAAGAAGCAGCTGATCACCACGTTCATTCCCGGTCAGGGTATCGTGGGTCCCGGCAATGGCGTGGACACGCTCTACAAGCGCGACCTGAACAACTACGCGCCTCGCTTCGGCTTCGCATGGACGCCTTTCAAGGGCAAACAGACGGTGCTTCGCGGCGGCTACGGCATCTTCTACGATGTCCCGGCAGTCGCGTTCTTCGCCGCGAACACGGGCGGCGGCAACGGCGGCGCGCAGGGTGTCAACGCGAACCCCGGCGGCAAGCTGCCCATCTATTCGCTTTCCGCCCCTGCCGGCACGAACCTGCAGCCGGGCGTCGATCCCTGGGCCTCTGCCACGGTGCCGATTCTGGGCGTGCTCTCGGTCAATCAGAACCTCAGGACACCCTATGTGCAGAACCTGAACTTCAACATCCAGCAGGGTCTCTGGAAGGGCGGCATGCTGCAGGCTGGCTACGTGTCCAGTCTCGGCCGGAAGCTGATCTACACGCGCAACATCAACGCGGCGGTTCCCGGTACCGGCTCCGTCCAGTCGCGCCGTCCCTTCAATGCTCAGTACCCGACGCTCGGCTCCATCAACCAGGTGGAATCGGCATCCAACTCGGCTTATCACTCCCTGCAGGTGCAGTTCACGCAGCGGGTCCGTTCAGGCCTGACGGCGACCTTCAACTACACGTGGGGCAAGTCCATCGATACGGCTTCTGAAGCCCGCAGCGTGGTCCCCAGCTACTCGGCGAACCTCGCGCTCGATCGGGGTCCTTCTGACTTCGACACGCGGCATGTGGTGACCACGTTCGTCTCGTATCAGATTCCGGCTTTCACACAGAAGTGGAAGAAGCTGACGCAGGGCTGGCAGCTCAACGCGCTGGCTACGGCGCACACCGGTTTGCCCATCCTGTTCCGCGGTGGCACCGACGTGAACGGCGACGGCGACACCTTCGATCGCATCAATGTGGTGGGCGATCCGTTCGCCAACGTCCCTGCCACCACGAGCGCCACCAGCCGCGTCTGGATCAACAAGGCGGCCTTTGCAGCCGCTCCCGCCGGTACGCTGGGGAATCTCGGTCGCAACGCGATCTACGGTCCGGGCCTCTTCAGCATCGACCCCTCGTTGTTCAAGGAAATCGGTGTGACGGAGCGGATCAAGGCGCAGCTCCGGTTCGAAGTCTTCAACGTCCTCAACTGGACCAACTACGCGAACCCCACTGCAACGTTCAACTCCGGCAACTTCGGGTTGATCACCAACACCCGCAATGGCAGCGGGGCTCCGGGCCTTGGCTTCGCTGAACCGCGCAACGCTCAGGTGGCTTTGAAGCTGCTCTGGTAGTCCGCGCTACTGGCGGGGTAGCGGTATGCGGCGAAAGCCCCGAACGCAGCTACGAGGCCGACGCCGCATGCCCACGCGCCCAGCCAGCCACGGTCGATGAGCGCCCCGGCAAGCACCGGGGCGACGATCTGTGTGACCGAAGTAAGCGACTGTGTCAGGCCAAGCACAACGCCCTGCTCGTGCTTATCGGCCTTATGCGTGATCAGGGCCGTAAGGGCCGGACGAACCACGCCTGAACCGAAAGAAGAGACTCCGGTATTGGCGATTAGTTCGGGAACGGTCGTGATCCGGGCCAGCCAAAAGGCGGTGACGGCGGTGACTGCGAAGCCAGACCGCACGAGCGCCAGTTCGCCGAACCGCTTCACCAGACGGCCGACAAGCCCACCCTGAATGATGATGCCAAGGAAACCCACCCAGGCGAGGATGAACCCCACCTGCACGGCGTCAAAGGGTTTGCCGTGCCACTTGAACCGGCGTTCGGCGAAGAGCGCGAAACCATTCACGAACATCGAAAACGAGAACGCGAAGAAGAAAAACTGCAGCAGCAGCGGACCGAGAGCAGGGCGCGCGAAGTACTGGCCGTAGGATTTCCAGTCCAGAACGCCCACCCGTTTGCCACCAGGCCCGACAGGACCGCCGGTGTGCGGTTCCACTGCCGGGAGCAGCGTGGCGGTGCAGATGACACTGCCTGCCGAGAGCGCGGCGGCCACCAGGATCGGGTAGGTATAGCTGTACTGCGAGAGGAAGCCCGAAAGCGCCGGGCCGATCAGGAACCCGATGCCGAAGGCGATACCGATCACCGCAAATGACTTGGTGCGCTCTTCCGGCTTCGTCACGTCGGCGATGTAGGCCTGAGCGAGCGACAGATTGCCTGCGGTGGCTCCGTCAATGATCCGCGAGAGAAACACCATCCAGAGCGACTGCGCGCCGGCCAGAATCAGAAAGCCGATGCAGGTGCCGATCTGGCTGACGATCAGCAGGGGCTTTCGGCCCATCCGATCGGAAAGCCGCCCGAGGATCGGGCCTGCGATCAACTGGCAAAACGCGTAAGAAGAAACCAGCGTGCCGACAACCGTTGCCGATGCCCCGAAGTGTTCGGCGTAGAAGGGCAACAGGGGGATGATGATGCTCAGACCGAGCACATCCACCAGAACGATCAGAAATATGGGAAGAAGAGGGGAACCACGCAAATTCTATGCTAGCGCCCGGTGAACCGCGGGACCATCATCCAGCGCAGAACGCCGCGTGGGGAGGCGCCTAACGTTTCAAAATCGATGCGGATAATAGATGCCTTTCGGACGTCGATCTGGAGCGTTGGCGCGTTCAGGAAATAAGCGGCAAGCTGGCTGAACAGCGGTTCGTGCCCGGTGAGCATCAACGACGGGTATTGGGACCAGGCCCGCAGTTCGCGCCAGACATCCGCGGGATTGCCGTGGGGTGCGATCGGCGGGAAGTCCATGATCTGCTCGGCAACGGAGAGTTCCTCGCGGGCGAGGCGGGCGGTCTGCACGGCTCTCAGGTAGGGGCTGGAGAGGATCAGGTCAGGCTTGACGCCCGCCTGGCGAGCGAGGCCGAGGATACTCCGAGCGCGCTCGATACCCTCGGCGGTGAGGCGGCGTGTTGGGTCCGACTGGCCGGGCCCGGCATCTTCGGCAATTCCATGACGCATCAAATAAAGTTCCATAGGTGGCTCTCTAGAGTTGCTTTCGGAACCGGAAGAGTTCGAAGACGGGGCGACCGTTGTGGTCGGCGACCGTCTTCTCCACGACCTCGCTGTAGCCGAGGCTGGCGGCGGCCTTGTGCAGGCGCTGGTTGACTCCGGGAAACATCTGCTTATCGTCCGTGTGACGGATGAAGAGGAACTCGGGGTTGCTGACTTCGCGCAGCAGTTCGGGGCGGTCGGCGTCGCTGAGTTCCTGGCCCTCGGCGGGGATGTGCGGGCTGAAGAGCGGCAGGTCACCTTCATGGAAGAGCTGGAGTCCGGTCAGATAGCCCCAGTCGACGAGTCCGTACCAACTGGCGCGTTTGTGATCGACAACCTGGGCGAGGTTATCGAGGGCGTCAGTCCAGCCTCCGCCGGGGCCGTTCACGATGAAGCGGGCGAGGTACTGGTTTGTGGTCAGCAGATTTTGGGCGCAAAGGACGGCCACGGCTGCCCAGAGCAGCTGCGGGCCGAAGCGCGGCAGACGGCTGGCGACTTCAGAAAAAACGAACCCAAGGATCACTGCCGGGAAGGGCCAGAGCAGGATGGTGTGGTGCGCGGCGCCTCCGGTGCCTTTGGTCAGGGCCATCTGAAGCCAGATTATCGCAGTTGCAAGGAGCAGGAAAAGGATGAGGCGGAAGTGGGGCGAACGCCAGAGGAAAAATGAAAAAACGAACCCAATCAGCCAGGCGGGGACCATCCAGTTCATCGCGTGGTCGCCTGCCACGTTCGCGATTTTGACGCTGGCGCGTTCGAAGAGGCTGCGCGGCGCCTTGGGTGCGGTGTCGCCGGGGAAGACCATATAGCCGAAAAGCGTAGACCCTTGAATGGTTTGCTGCAGGACGAGCGGCTTGCCCCGCATCTCTGCGAGGCTCAGATGCGTATTTTGCGTCGCTGTCTCGCCGGGGCGAGCGACGTTGTACCAGACCAGAGGCAAAGCTCCCAGCAAAAACGAAGCCATTGCCAGCCCGAGGGTGCGCGGGCGGAGGTGGCGTACGAACTCCTTCGGAAAAAGAACAAACGAAGCCAATCCCAGCCCGATCAACGGCCAGATGAGGAGCGCTTTATCCCAAAGGCCGAGTCCCCAGAGGCCGGCCGCCAGGACCAGGTTCTGCGGAGCGGCTACCAGGCCCGCCATCAGGAGCAGGTGCTGGATTGCGACAGGGCCCCAGTCGAACAGATTGGTCATCAGAAAAATCGTGTCAGTGGAAAGCAGTGCGACGGTGACGGCGGCCGCCCGGGGACCTGCGAGGCGTTTAACCCATACCCAGGTGAGCCAGATGGTAGCCATGCCCATGAAGAGCACCGGCAGGCGGACCGACCACTGGTCGGGGGGGAATACCTGGAAGAGGCCCGCGTAGAGCCAGGTTTTGAGAGCGCCCGAGTAGCTCATCACCATCAGCGGGATCTTCGTCGAGCCGAGTTCGAGGTAGTAGAAAGCCGCGCCCGGCGAGTAGATGGGTCCGGAGAAAAACAGCTCATCATTCTGGAGACCGGGCCAGGGGAGAAGAGCGAGACCGGCGAGCAGGAAGACGAGGCAGCCGAGAATAGGGGCGAGTCGCGACTTCATGCCTTAAGATCGAAGTTTACTTCACGGCAGAATTTACCCGAAAAAATCACCATATGATTACGGCTCCCAACCTCTCCCGGCTCGATTGGCTGCAGCACGGCTTCGGTCAGCGGAGTTCCGATTACCCCTCCTTCATCACAACGCTCCGCCAGGTGCATTCGAGTCTGGTAGTCGAGGCGAAAGGGATTGGGGGCGACCGAATCGCGGATGGAGATGCGCTGGTTACCGGACCGGAAGGCCCACTGGTCGGGGTCAGAACAGCGGACTGCGTGCCGATATTGCTGGCAGACCGCAGGACTCACGCGACGGCAGCGATCCACGCGGGGTGGAGAGGCACGGCAGAAAATATTGTTGCCGCAACTGTGACCGACATGGCTGGCCGCTTCGGGACCGTGCCGGCAGACGTTGTGGCGGCCGTCGGACCGTCCATCGGGGCTTGTTGTTACGAGGTCGGTCCTGAAGTGGTGCACAGATTTGAGACGTGGGTGCCCGATATGGAACAGACCCAGGAGCCGCGGAAGGTGAATCTGCGGGCAATCAACGAGCTTCAATTGCGTAACGTGGGCGTCGCAGACATTTGGGTCTCAGCGGATTGCACTTTTTGCTCTCCGGGCTATTACTCGTTTCGCAGGGAGCGAGACGAGGCGGGGCGGATGCTTTCGTTCGTTGGTCGCAAGAACATGGGCCGCAGCATGCCATCCGGGGCTTGAAGGCATCTTGCCGGTCCCGCTCCCTCACGGTCACGGCTCGGTAAACGGCCACAAAAACACTTAGAGCGGACTGGTTAGAGTCCGCCCTAAGTTTGGTGCATAACTTGTTGCGGAGCTTCTAGGCGGCCGCGAAAAGTTCCGCAGATTCGTCTACGGTGATTTCGTGACGGTCGACCTGCTCCTGACATTTAATGCAGTAAGCTGCCCACGGTACCGCGACGACGCGTTTGGGGGAGATTTCTTCCTCGCAGTGGAGGCAGATCCCATAAGTGTCGTGAGCGATGCGGTCGAGCGCACGCCGAATCTGCCGGAGCATATTCGAATCGCGGTCCAAATTGCGGATCGCCAGTTCACGTTCGCCAGCCAACTGCACTTCATCCAGTGCGTCTGGCGCCTTTTCGATGACGATCTCGTCGCGGTTCCGAAGGGAACCGGACAGTTCAGCCATCTTGGCTTCCAGTACTTTTTTTGCCTTCTCCAGTTCAGCCTTGGTCATTGTAGTGTTACCTTGTCTTTCCTCGCCGTTCCTGCTTTTGCTTGTGTTGATGATACCGATTACGTGTCACAGCGACGTCTGATGTTTCTTTCTTACCCATTAAGACGAAGATGTGAGGCTAAAGTTTCAAAAAATCTTAGTGCCGGGAACTTAAACTTCGTTCAGATTCTTCAATTTCTGTCTTCGCGGCTTCTGAGCCACTCTCAAAGCACGCGGGTGGCCAAACCGAAACGACCGGGGGGGGCGCCTTGGCTCAGCATGCTCCCCGGCACTATATGTCGCTCCGAAACTCGCGAGCGTTACTACTTGCCGGAAACGCCGACAAAATTTTAACGGTGAGTTGAAGCCGGAAGAAGTTCTACTCTTCCGATAACCAGCCCCAGTTCCCTGTTGCCGATTGTTTCAACGGGGTCCACCCGAATCTCTACCTCTACTGCTTCTCTGCCGACCAAAACATCCGGTAAGAAGAATAGACGATGGAAAGTGCTTTCCGGACTTTTTATTCGCGAACTTCCAATTACTATGCCGTCGACTGAAACGACAATCTGGCGGGAGGAGCGCTGCAACTGCTCTTCAGGACAATACCCATCGAGGCTGAGCTTGTTCCCGACGGAGTCGGGGCCTCGCATGCGAACGGTTGCACGTTGCGGCATCCAACGGAAGCCGTTTTCGAGCGGGAGCCACTCGGGGCCTGCCAGCCAGGAGTACAGGGAATTGCCGAGGTCTACGCGACCTGGCAACCGATGGCCCAGGTGTTCCGAAGCGGAGCGTCTGTATGTCTCCGTGATGTTACGGAGATGATCGCCAGAAATGGAGTATATCACGACTCTGTCCTGCGTCAAGGCTTTCTTGAGAACGGCAGGCTCCAGGACGATGTCGCGCAGGTCGGCCAAATCAGGCACGGGCTGGATAGTAAGTTCAGAGCCTGAGGTGAGATAGACGTCGCTGATGGCCAGTGGGTAGAAGGGGGAATGCCCAATTCCATTGTTGAACAGGTCAGTGGTCACTCCGTCCAGCACAATTGCCTTTTCCGGATGGGTCCGGCGCGCGGCCTGGACGCCGAGAACCATCGCACGGACGGCTTCCGCACGCGAGTGCCACCATGCCGTGGCGCTTCGTGCGACCGGAACCATGCCTGCGAGGTAAATCACAACGGCGGCGACGGGAATGAGCTGCCATCGACGGTCGGGCGCCGGTCTGCCGGGGAAGTTCCAGGCGCAGGTCACAGCCCAGCCTGCCAGCATACCAAACCCGATCACGGGGATGGTGAGGTAATAGTCGCTGCGGTGGCCGGAGAGGGGCAGCAGGGGCGAGAGGGTGACAAGAAACCACGCCGCGAAGAAGCCAGCTACGCGGCGACGGCGACGGAGTTCAAGCACGACCAGCACGATCAGGCAAAGGATCTCTGACCAGAGGATCAGCTTGCCGGCCATTGGGTGTGACGTTCGTTGCTGCCAGTCGGCCGGAAGGAGCGACCACTTGAGGTAGAGGGCCAGGGTCTTGAAGATTTCGCCGTTGAGGTGCAGCGCATAGGCGCCGGTTGCCGGAAGCGGTGCGAGTGCGCGGTGGAGGAGGAAGTAGCCGATAGAAACGAGAGCGAACGGTACCAGAGAC
>JAOAPO010000365.1 GCA_025462945.1 Bryobacterales bacterium | reverse complement strand
AGTTTATTGCGTCGCGCCTGAGCACGATGGAGAGGATCAGCGTCTTCCCCGTGGAGACCAACATCGTCATCTTCGACGTCTCGGGCTGGGGCGTTCCGGCGAAGGAAATCAGCGCCGCCCTGAGGGCGCGAGGCGTGGTGATGAACGGCTTCACAGACCGACTGATGCGCGCGGTTACGCATTGCGACGTGACGCGCGAGCAGTGCGAGACCGCGATGGACGCCCTCGAGGAAGTGCTGGGCGGCCTACTTCCCTAAATAGCGCGCCAGGTCCGGGTGCAGCAGCTTTTTGACTTCTTCTTTGTTCAGGTCGGCCTTCGTGATTACCGCGGCGGTAAGGTCGATCTGTTTCTGCGGCGTGCCGCCATTCAGCTTCTCATTCACAGCGCGGACACCCTCGTAGCCGATTTTGAAAGGATCCTGGGCGATCAGGGCGTCGATGGTCCCTGCGGCCAAATCTTCCACCAGACCTTCGCTGGAATCGAACGCCACGAAACGCAGCTTACCTGCCAGACTACGCGATTTGAGCGCCTGGGAGACGCCAACGGAGGACGGCTCTGAAGACGCGAAGATGCCGACGATCTCGGGGTGCGCGGTGAGGATATTCTCGGCCGAGGCCATTGCTTTCGCGCGGTTCGACATGGAGAACTGTTCAGCCACGATCTTGATTGCGGGGAATTCCTTCTCGATCGTTTCGTGGAAGCCGCGCTCGCGATCCATGGTGGAAACGCTGCCGGGGGCATTCGAAACCATTGCGATCGAACCCTTCGAACCGATCAGTTCGGCGAGCTTCCGCGCGCCTGTCTGACCAGCCTGGTAGTTATTCGTCGCGACGAACGATACGTAGTTGGTGGAGTCAAGCCCGGAGTCGAATACAACCACCGGGACGCCCGCCTTGGCCGCGCGGTCGAGCGAAGCGTTGAGGATGGTCTTATCGGCGGCAGCCACCACGATACCGTCAACATGCCGGTTCATCATGGAATCGAAGATCTCCAGTTGACGGCTGAAGTCGGTTTCGTTCGGCGGACCGTCCCATACGATGTCGAGCTTGAAGTCCTGACCGGCCGCCGCTGCTCCGGCGTGAACGGACTGCCAGAATACGTGCGCGGTGCCCTTCGGGATAACCGCTACGCGGCGCCTGACCTCACGATTGCAGGCAGAGAGCAGAAGCAGCGCTGCCAGCCCGGTGAGGGCCAGCTTACATCGCACACCAGCCTCCGTCGATGAGGATGTCGGTACCGGTGATAAACCCGGCGGAATCGCTGCAGAGGAAGCAGGCGAGCGCGCCAATCTCTTCCACTTTGCCCCAGCGACCGACGGGAATTTTCGCGATGAACTGCGCATTCAGCTCAGGGTTGTTGAGGATGGGCGTATTCATCTCGGTGGCGAAGGGACCGGGGCTGATGCCGTTGACCGTGATGCCTTCGGTGGCGAGTTCAAGAGCCAGGGCTTTCGTGAGACCGAGGAGCGCGGCCTTGGTCGATGAGTAGGCGGTCCGCTGCGGCATGGAGACGTGGGCCATGATCGAGGTCATGTTGAGGATTCGCCCGTAGCCCGAACCCTTCATGTGCGGCACGAAAGAGCGACACATCAGAAAAACGCTGGTGACGTTGGTGCTTTGCACGCCGAGCCATTCCTCAAGCGTAAAGTCGGTGATGTTTTTGCGGAGGTTGGTGCCCGCATTGTTGATGAGGATCTGGACCTTGCCGACCTTCGATGAGATTTCGGTCTCAAGGGCGAGCACCTGATCTTCCTGTGTGATATCGGCTGCAAAGACGCTGGCGGTACCGCCTGCCGCGCGGACTTCTTCGGCGACCGACTCCAGTTTCTGTTTATCGCGGGCTACGAGGATGAGGTTGGCACCCTGCGCGCCCAATGCAATGGCCATGGCGCGGCCCAGGCCTTTGCTGGCTCCGGTGATGAGGGCGTTGCGGCCCTGAAGATTTTGTGTGCTCATAGAATTTGTGTGGCCAGCTTCGGCTCGAACTCGGAATTGTACCAGGCGGAGAAGTTCGCCCTGAAAACCTTCACTCGCGTTAGCATAATACGGACGACTGCTGCGCAATAGAAACTAATGCCTGACCTCCAGATCCTATCTCCCGACGGTAAGAGCCAGGTTATTGCTCTGCAGACCCAGCGCATCACTTTGGGCCGCTCCACGGCCAGCGACTTAAGCTTCCCTGATGACAACGGCTTATCGCGCCAGCACCTCGCTATCGAGCCCGATGGCGATGGCTGGGTCGTAAGTGATCTGGCAAGTAAAAACGGGACGATTCTGAATGGAAACCGGGTTACGGGCAAGACGGCGCTGAAGCCAGGCGATCGAGTGATGGCCGGCCATCTGATTCTGGTGTACGACAGTTCGACGTTGCGCCAGAGCCGTCCGGTGGTGATCTTCGATCCAAACGAGGACGATGGCGAGGTAATCACCAGTTCATCCACGGTGATTACGGACCTTGCGGGTGCGATCCGAACGGATCAGAGCGTGGACCCGCAGGGTGCCGCGGCCGCTCAGATTTCAGCCCTGGTCCGGGCCGGGAACGAGTTGGCGGGGCATCGCCCGCTGCCCGAGCTTTTCAATTTCATTCTGGAACTGGCGATTGGTGCGGTGAAGGCTGACCGCGGCGTACTGATGACGATTGAGGAAGACGGCGAGTTGCTGGTTCGATCGAACAAGGGCGAGGGCTTCCACATCAGCACGGCCGTTCGCGATCGGGTGCTGACGACCGGCTCGTCAGTGCTGGTGCGCGACACGTCGATCGACGACGCGTTCCGTGAACGCAGGAGTATTGTCGAGCAGAATATTCGGACCCTGATGGCGGTACCTCTGCAGACGCGCGATCAGATCATCGGGATCATCTACGTGGACTCCCCTTCACTCGTGCGCCAGTTCACACGTGACGACCTGAATCTGTTGACAGTGATGGCAAATGTGGCGGCTATCCGGATTGAGCACACTCGGTTCGCTGAGATGGAGCAGGCTCGGAAGCTGATGGCGAGAGATCTGGAGCAGGCAGCGGAAATTCAGCGCCAGTTTCTCCCTGCGACTGCGCCGCCGGTGGGTGGTTTGGATCTGGCGGGACACAATGCACCCTGCCGTACAGTCGGCGGCGATTACTTCGATTTCTTCCCTTACGACGGTAACCGCGTCGCAATGGTACTGGGGGATGTCTCCGGTAAGGGTATGCCCGCGTCTTTGCTGATGATGGGTCTTCAGGCCAGGGTGCAGGTGCTGGCAGAAGAACCTCGCGACTTAGCTGAGGTGATGTCGAAGCTGAACCGAATCACGTCGGCAAACTGCCCTTCCAATCGTTTCATTACGCTGTTTTTCTGCATTTTGGATGGTGACACCGGTGAGCTGACTTACTGCAACGCGGGTCACAATCCGCCGATCATCGTTCGAGCGGACGGCAGCCGTGAACTGGTCCCGGGTGGGGGACCGGTGATCGGCATTCTGGCAAGCGTGGAGTACCACGCATTAAAAACTCGGCTGGAACATGGCGACACCCTGGTCATCTATAGCGACGGCATCACCGAAGCGGCAGACGTGACCGGGGAGGAATTCGAGACGGACCGGTTGGGCAAGGCCGTGGCGAAGTGCCGTGATTTGCCCGCCGGAGCGATCGTTGAGGAGGTGAACCGGGCCGTTTCTGAGTTCACCGCCGGGGTACCGCAAGGTGACGACATCACGATGATTGTCGCCAGAAGGCTCTGACTTTGAACGTTGCACTGCTTGGGCTTGGCTACATGGGTGCCACGCACGCGAAGGCCTGGACCTCTGTGTCCGGCGCGCGCCTGGCTGCGGTGATGAGTTCTGATGAGCGGAAGCTTTCGGGCGATCTCACCGGCATAGAAGGAAACCTGGGCAACTCGGGCGAAAAACTCGACTTCAGCGGCGCTAAGAAGTATCGACGGCTGGAAGACGTTGTGGCAGATCCTGACATCGATGCGGTCGATATCTGTCTGCCGACGGATCTGCATGCGTCAGCGGCAGCCGCGGCGTTGCGGGCCGGGAAACATGTGCTGGTCGAAAAGCCAATTGCGCTGCAGGCGGACGTAGCGGACGCGCTGGTAATACAGGCCGGGCACTCCGGGAAGATCCTGATGGCCGGACAGGTACTACGCTTCGTACCGTCCTATTTACGGCTGCGAGAGGAGCTGTCGACCAGCGGCGCAGTGCGGTCAGCATTCTTCCGGCGGCGCTGTGCCGCTCCGGCGTGGAGCCGCTGGCTGGCCGATCCCGCCAAAAGCGGTGGCGGCGTTTTCGATCTGTTGATCCACGACGTGGACTTCTGTATCTCGCTGTGGGGTGTGCCGCAAGCTGTGCGGGCTTCGGGATATGAAGAGCTCGCGGCCGGCATTGACTGGATCCACGCGGAACTGAAGTACCCGGGGTTGGGTCCGGTGGTGGTCACCGGCGGGTGGCACCATCCAAAGTCCTATCCGTTCTCAATGGAGTTCACGGTTGTCACGGCGGCGGCTACATTCGACTGGCCGTTCGGCGGCGCTTTGCTCAACAAGTACGGTGCCGACGGTGAGGTGAGTCACCTGACACTTTCAACGGCGGACCCTTTTGCGGCAGAACTCACCTACTTCACGGAGTGCGTCTCGGCGGGCCACCAGCCCGACTTCTGTCCCCCGGCGCAATCGGCAGCAGCGGTACGAGTGATGAGGGATATGCTGGACTCGAGAAGCAGGAACGGGGAGGAAATCACATGCCGGTAAATGCACCCTTGGCGAATCTGGAAACAGGCGTGATGTTTTGGGCGAATCGCGAGCCTGCTGAGGTTCTGGCGGAACTGCACGGTTTAGGCGTCCGGTGCGGCCAACTCGGTCTGCCTGGCGAACTCGATCTCAGTTGTGCCAATGCCTGGAAGGCGGCTCTCCGCGCGGCTGATTTCACGGTCTACACGGTTTTCGCGGGGTTCATCGGTGAAAGCTATGCGGACATCCCGACGGTAACCGATACGGTCGGGTTCATGCCGCGCCGTTATCGCGTGGAACGCGAACAACGGACCCTCGCGGTGAGTGATTTCGCCAGGGTAATCGGCGCGAGCAGCGTTGGGCTCCACATCGGCTGTGTGCCGGACGACGACACGGACGAGGATTATGTCGCTGTGCGGGAGATGGTTCGGCGCGTTGCGGATCACGTCGCGAAGAACGGGCAAAGTCTGGCGCTCGAGACCGGTCAGGAGCCGGCTGAGGCGCTGCTTTCGTTCATCATCGACGTGAACCGCGACAATCTCGGCATCAATTTTGACCCGGCCAATATGATCCTCTACGGCACTGGCGATCCGATTGAGGCGCTGGGGGTTCTTGGGCAGCACGTGATGTCGGTGCACTGCAAGGATGGCGACTGGCCTCCGGCGGACCAGCCAGGGGCACTGGGCACCGAGCGCGCGCTGGGTTCAGGGGCGGTGGGGATCGAGCGTTATCTGCAGGCTTTGAAGCACATCGGGTACAAAGGGCCGCTGGCAGTTGAACGCGAGGCTGAGGATCCGGAGCAACGGCTGATCGATATACGGACGGGTATCGCTCTGCTGGAACGCGTTAAACAGAGCTTATAGACGGCGGGCTGGCTGGAAACTTACTTTTTGGCTGCGAGCGCCTTCACGGCAGCCGGCAATTCGAAGCGATCGGCCGGAATTGGCGTGCCGTAGGAGATCTTCGAGAACTTCATCACCATCACCTGTCCTACCGCGTTCTGCGTCATGGTGAATGGAGTCTTGATGCCGTTCACTTCGCGGTAGTCGCTGATGTTCATCTCCACCTGCACCTCTCCGAGGGGCGAAACAACCGTTTGGGCGATTCGGACCGGCAGCCCGGTCGCCTTATCCAGATAGAACGTTTCGACTTTGCCCTCGTTCGGCACCAGTTCGACCTTCCAGGCAGGCTTCCCGTTCACGTCCGCTTCGCCCACCGTCTGGACGCTCTTGTATTCCTCTCGCCACGAAGCGAGCATGTTCATCTTGCCGGAGCGGATCGCAGCGGCGCGCTCGGAGCCGGTCTTGATGCGGGCACCTTGCAGTGCATTCATCTCCCAGGCGATATTGCCGTCGAATCCCTCCTCCACCTTCCCGATACCCGGGAATTCAATGGCCGTGTAGCTCTTGCCGTCCTCTTGCCAGACATTTACGGGGCCGTTGATGTTGCGGCCTTCAATGGAGACGGTACCCGCCATCACGATAGTTTTGGCCTTCTCGAGCGCTTCTTTGGTGCCGGTGGCGTCGGTGGCCTTCTGCATCAGGCTGTCGCCCGAAGGGAGGTCGGCCGCAGTGGCCAGCAGGCCGGCGCTGAGCAGCAGAGAGAGAAAGCGGAGGCGGTGCATAGATGCCTTCATCGTACCGTGCGGCGCGGGGACCGAATCGGCGCGCAGGGAGTGTTCCTCCTGCGTTAACGTAATAGCTGTGGCTGTGAAACGCACGCTTATTCTGTCCCTTGTCGGCGTCTCGTTGTTCGCTGACTGCCGCGTGCCGGAGCTGGCCCCGGGAGCTATCTCGCGCCTTCCTGCCGCCGAACTGGTGGATTCCGGGCATTACCTGCGCGCGGAACGCGAGCTGGAAGCTGCCGGGCAACCGTCCGACGCCCGCTCGATGTGGCTGCTGTCCCGCTCGAAAGCCGCGCTTGGCAAGCTGGACGATGCCATGACGCTGGCAGAAGCGGCGCTCGCGCTGGAACCGGATAACGCGTCGTATCACGTGCAGATCGCGGCCGTTGCGGCACGGCTGGCGGAAAAGGCGGGCCTGCTGAAGAAGCTGACCTACGCGCGGCGAGCGAAACAGGAACTGGATGCTGCGGCAGCACTCGACGTGAAGAACACCGATGCGCAGTGGGGCCTGATGATGTACTTCTATGCGGCCCCCCCTATGGTGGGCGGCGATCGGACCAAAGCGGTGCAGCTAGGTGAACAGCTGGCCTCCGCTGTGCCGGATCTTGGCCGGTATTACCAGGGCAGGCTGGCGTCGGAACTTAAGGAAGTAGAAAAGGCCGAAGCTTTCTATAAGCAGTCGGCCAGCGAGAATCCTCTGCTGTTCGAGACGGCTTCATCGCTCGCCCTGCACTACATGCGCACCAAGCCCGACCAGTTGCGCGCTGAGCGCTGGGCCTGTCAGGCGGTCCACGCCGACCCGTTGCGGGGCGAGGCGTGGGCGCTGCTGGCTCGGGCTTATACAATGTGCGGCTGCTGGGCGAAGGCGGTGGATGCAGCCCAGAAGGCCGAGGATGCGGATCCGGATAACCTGGCACCCTGGTTCACTCTTGGTGAAGCAGCGATTGAGCGCGGCGAGCAGCTGGATCAGGCCCCAATCTGGCTGACGAAGTACCTGAACAAGCCGATCGAGGGCGGTCAGCCACCGGCAGCACTGGCGCATATGCATCTTGCTACAGCGCTCTCGAAGACGGGCAAAACAGCCGATGCAGTGCAGGAAGCGCAGAAGGCGGTCGATCTGGACCCAACGCTTGAAAACGCCAAGGGTGAGTTGAAGCGTCTGACGGCGGAGTTGAAGCGCACCGGAGAGAAGTCGCCGCAATGAAGTATGTGCTGAGCCGGCGCACCCCTCCGGGATCTCGCGTTCTGCTCATCGAAAGTGGTTCCAGAGCGATCGCCGAGGGCGTTCTGACGACGCTCACCGGCTCCTGGGCCAGCCAGTACCAGATGGACCTGCTCACCTGCTACGGCGGACTGCCGACAGGTTTCCCCGAAGGCGGCGATGTTTATCGGACGGCCGACTACGGCACTCCTGAGCTGCGGGACGCTCTGGTCAGGGAACTGCGGGCCAGAGGGTACGCTTACACGGGGATCATCTGCTCGGCCGAACCATTGATGACCTGGTGGAAGTGGTATCTGGCTCTGAAGCTGCCGTCGAAGGTTTTCATCGTCAACGAAAACTGCGACTACTTCTGGATCAACCGCGAAAATGCGGCGATCCTCAGAGAATTCGCGCTGGTCAGAATGGGTATGGAGGGTGGCGGCGCGCTTCGCGTCATCGCCCGCCTGATCGCATTCCCCTTCGCGATTCTATATTTGTTACTGTATGCTTTCACCGCGCATGCACGACGCGCGCTGCGCACCACATTTCGCCTAAACTCATGAAACTCATCCAGATTACCCAGACCGGCGGACCGGACCAGATGCAACTGGTGGACGCCCCCATGCCGTCGCCCGGCCCCAATCAGGCTCTCATCCGCGTTGCCGCCGCGGGCGTCAATTTCATCGACGTCTACTTCCGCACCGGGCTTTACAAGGCGGATCTGCCGTTCACACCCGGTAACGAAGGTTCCGGAACGATTGAGGCAGTTGGCGAGGGTGTCACGGGGTTCGCGATCGGCGATCGTGTGGCCTGGGCGATGTTCCGCGGGTCCTACACGCAATATGCGGTGGTTCCCGTCGCGTCACTGGTGAAGTTGCCCGACGCGGTGGACTTCAAGACCGCTGCAGCCGCCATGCTGCAGGGTATGACGGCCCACTACCTCTCGCACTCCTCGTTTCCGCTGAAGCAGGGCGATAAGTGTTTGGTTCACGCAGCTGCGGGCGGTGCCGGAAGGCTCCTCGTCCAAATGGCGAAGATGCGCGGCGCTACTGTGTACGGCACGGCGGGTACAGAAGAGAAGGCCGAGATCGCCCGGGCTGCCGGCGCTGATGAAGTCATCGTCTACACGAAG
>JAOAPO010000363.1 GCA_025462945.1 Bryobacterales bacterium | reverse complement strand
CTGGAGGGAATCCGCAGTTTGGGTGGACTGAAGGGCTCGGCGACCACCAAAGGCACGCCGACCACCCGGGCCATACTTGAGCAGTTCGGCTTTCTCCCGTATTTCGACCATGTGCAAGGTACAGATGGTTTCCCTTGCAAGCCGGAACCGGACGTTGTTCTCCGTTCGCTGCAGGCACTGGGCGGACGTACCGAAGACTGCCTGTTCGTGGGGGACTCGGCCGCTGACATGGAAGCGGGCCGGCGCGCCGGCGTGAAGATCTGCGCCGTTACTTACGGGTACGGTAACAGAGACGACATGGAACGCAGGGAACCAGACTATTGGGTTTCCGACCTTCGCGAACTGAGCGCCAGCTAAAAAGGAAACGGCGGCAGCTTTCGCCACCGCCGTCGAGTACGTCTGCTGACCGGGTTTTCTACGCCAGATCGAATTTGGACTGGTGCAGTTGCGGATCGCTCTTGACGAGTACGGCTCGACCCAGCGTCTCTTCCATCTCCTGCAGAAACTGGTTCCGGTTGTTCTTCAGAACCTTGGCGATTTCGGGGTTCACACGCAGGACGACATTGCCATCCTTGTCGTCGAACGCCTTCCGCATCTTGGTGGCCTCGGTCAGAATCTCCGCCACCACCGTGGCCGCACTCTTCACATGGCCTGCGCCTTCGCAATACGGGCAGGGCGAACAGAGGGTACGTTCCAGAGACTGCTTCACTCGCTTGCGGGTAATCGCAACCAGGCCGAAGTCATTAAACTGCAGGATCTTATAAGGCGCACGGTCAACCCGCATCGCCTCTTCGAGAGCCTGCATGACTTTCTGCTTGTTCTTGCGCTCGTCCATATCGATGAAGTCGACGACTATGATGCCGCCGAGATCGCGAATCCGGATCTGACGGACGATCTCTTTGATGGCGTCCGTGTTGATCTTAACGATGGTGTCTTCCAGCCGGTTCGACTTGCCGACGTACTTGCCGGTGTTGATGTCGATCGCGACCAGAGCTTCGGTCTGGTTGATCACGATGTAGCCGCCAGATTTGAGCCAGACCTTCGGCCGCAGCGCCTTTTCGATCTCAGCAGTGACGCCGAACTCGTCGAAGATCGGAGCAGGGCGGGTGTACAGCTTCACTCGCGAGACGAGCGCTGGCTGGAACCGCTCGGCGAACCGTAAGACGGATTCGTAGAGTTCTTCGCTGTCCACCCAGATCGTCTTGAACGATGTGGTGAGCTGGTCGCGCAGAATGCGCTGGACAAGGTCGAGATCGTGGTGCAGAAGCACGGGAGCCGGACGCTTCTCCGCTTTCTGGCGCATGTCGAGCCAGAGGTTGTAGAGGAAGTGCATATCCGACTTCAGCTCTTCTTCCGTCTTGCCTTCAGCGGCGGTCCGGCAGATGTAGCCACCGGGGATGCCCTGACGATGGGTCTGGATGATGCGCTTCAGCCTCTGCCGTTCCTCGTCGGAGGGAATTTTGCGGGAGACACCGGCGTGATCGACCGTGGGCATGTAGACCACAAAGCGACCGGGGAGCGCGATGTGCGATGTAATCCGGGCGCCCTTCTGACCGATCGGCTCCTTGGCGATTTGAACGATGATCTCCTGCCCTTCCTTCAGCAGGTCTGCAATCGATGGAAGCGGCGGGCGTTCGCGTTCTTTGCGCTCGGGTCGTTCAGCGCGTTCGCCACGCTCACTGCCACTCCGCTCGGGCCGTTCGGCTCGTTCGGCGCGTTCCGGGCGCTCACCACGTTCGCGCTCCGGCTGGCGTTCTTCACGGGCTTCAACGGACTTTACCTCGTCGGAAAGGACGGAGTTTTCAGCGTCGGCGACAGCGACTGGAGACCGGTCACCTGCCTGACGTGGTTCGCCACCCTGGGGCCGATCGCCGCGGTTGCGGCGGCGCATCCGGCGGGAGACGCGGTGAGGATAACGCTTGTCCTGCTCTCGAACGGAAGCGGTGATGGCCGGAGCGCCTTCGGCACCCGGCGTCTCACTACCTTCACCCGAAGCGTCAGCGGTGGCTTCTTCGTCGCTGTCTTCGGCTCCATCGGCGGTGGGCACGAGGTCCGCTTCGTCGATTGCAAGGGCGTCCTCGAAGTCCGCAGCCTGCGTGATCGCTTCTTCGGTTACGTAGCCGACTTCCAGCTCAGAAACCGTGGTGGTGGGCCCTTCGTGGCCGGGAAGTGTTGTCTCCGTTACCTCCGAAGACGTTTCGGCGACGGGCTGCGGGGCACTTACGGCAACTGGTGCCGGGGCCGGTGTTGGTTCGGGTTCCGGCGCCAAAGCGACGGCAGTCGCGAAGCCAGCGAAGGGATGGTCGGGAGAAAAAGCGTCGTACTCGACGGCACGTTCTTCGGTCGGGGGAGCAGCGGGTTCTGGGGCGGCCTGGTCTGCAGCCGCCGCGATGGCCTGGGCAAATTCTTCAACCGCTTGCTCCGAAGCGGCTTCGCTCTCGGCGAGGGCGGGTACCATGAAGGCGGGAGCGACTGACGGTTCCAGCCGCGAGTACTTGCGGATCGTCTCGCCCGGCAGGACGATCAAATCATCGCCAATCTGCGACGGGTCGAACGGCGGTGCGGGAGGAGCGTCCAGTTCTTCGCGGACATCTTCGACCGGTCCGACTGTCTCGTTGGCATCGCCGGTAACGGACCGGGGTGCCGCGAACTTGGAATCCGGCAGACCACCACTGCGTCCACCGCGACGACGTCCGCGTCGTCCACGCCGATCGCGATCCCCACCGCCGCGATCGGGGCCGGGCGCGACACGGTCTGCACCGGCGCGATCTCCACCAGCAGCGCTCCGATCTCCGGCGCTGCGATCTCCGGCGCTTCGGTCACCACCAGCAGCGCTGCGGTCTCCACCCCGGTCGTGTCCCCTGCCGCCACTGCGGTGTTCCCGGCCGCCTTGCTGGCGAACTGCACCAGCCGGGGCAGCTACGGCACCTTCGGTACCTTCAATGATTGTTGCCGCGATTCCCTCGAGCTGAGGAGCGTCGGCCAAAGCTGGCACCGCACCGCCCTTATCCATGCGGAGGATTTTCTCCTCCACAGTGCTCACGACGGCGTCGTACTCGTCGTTGTCTTCAAAGAAATCGGAGACATAGAGGAACGCGTCGCGTTCCAGTCCGATATCTACGAAGGCAGACTGCATGCCGGGGAGAACCCGGGTCACGCGTCCTTTATGGATGCTGCCTGCTAAGGAATACTCTTTTTCGCGCTCGTGGAAGATTTCCACAAGCTGGTCGTCTTCAAGGATCGCGACCCGCGTTTCGTGCCGTGTGGACGAAACGACTAGTTCTTTCGACATTGCCTTCTCCCGGTCGGGCCCTTATGAGAGCTCCGGGGAGGCAAGACAGACGTCCCGAACCGATGTTCTGTTGTCTTGTGTAGAAGCCACCCCGCCCGAATACCGAGCCGACTTGCCGCCACACAACTCACGCTGGCCGGAGGATGGAACTGTTTTTCAACAGTGTAAAATCAACATCCGCATCGGCCAATCGGGAAACCCATCGTTCGGGATGCGGCCATCCGCTCCCGGCAGGCGCGCTTTCCGCGCCTCGTTACAGCTCTGGTTCCCAACTCAACTTTTAAGCCATTACGCTCTGAACGAACTTCCGGAAGCGGACTCCTGCCGCTCCCTCCAATTCGCCCAATCCAAACAACTCAGTTCACAAATCTTCTTACGCGTACACTATTGACCAGTCCCAGCATCAAAAACGTGGACCAGATATTTGAGCCACCGTAGCTCATCAACGGCAGAGGGATCCCCGTAACGGGCATTCTCCCCACAACCATCCCTACGTTTACCAGTATATGAAATAAAAGTAAACTTCCAACACCCATACAAAGATACATTCCGGCCCGGTCCGGAGCGGTCTGGGCGGACTGAACGACCTGCATCAGCAAAACGAAGAACATGAGCAGCACAAATGTGACGCCGATGAAGCCGTGCTCTTCCGCAAACGCGGAGAAAATGAAGTCGGTGTGGGGGACCGGGAGGAACCGCAACTGGGTCTGGGTGCCTTTCGTCACTCCCTTGCCCCACGTGCCCCCTGCGCCGACCGCGATCTTGGACTGTATGAGCTGGTAGCCCGTTCCCTGTGGGTCGCGCTCGGGATCGAGGAAGCTGACGATGCGGTTTTTCTGGTAGGGCTGCAGGTATCGATAGCCGATCGGCACCACCACAAGCGCAATCAAAGCGATCGCGACCCAGTACTTCCACCGGAGACCAGCCAGGAAGACGCCGACTGCAAGGACGGGGACATAGGTGAGAGCGGTGCCCAGATCCGGCTCCTTTGCGATCAGTGCCATGGGCAGCAGCACCAGGCCTGCCAGCTTTAGGGCGTCACGAATTTCGACGACCTCAGTGTGAAGATCGGTCAGGAAGCGGGCAACCAGCAAAATGACCGCCATCTTGCTGAACTCCGAAACCTGAAACTTGATACCGCCCGGCAGCTTGATCCATCGCGTGGAACCGAATGTGGTGTGGCCGAACAGCAGCACGACGAGGAGCAGAAGCGTGGTGGCGAAGTAAATCGGGTAGGCGCGCGCCAGCAGTATGTGGTAGTCGAAACTGGCTACTCCCCACATCAGAACGAACCCAAAAGCCACGTAAATCATTTGTTTCCACCACGAGCCCTGCCATATGGTGTCGTGGGTAGCGCTGTAGATCTGCAGGATGCCAAGCCCGCAAATCACCAGGAGGATGAACAACATGGCCCAGTCGAAATCTTTCAGGCTGGCTCTACGGAACACGCTGTGGAACTCCCGGAATGAGAGCCGCGGCCAACGCCTGCGCTGGATTGTGGCGCTGCAGTTCGGCTTCCTGCAGGCGAATCTTCTTGTCGAAGTACGACTTCATCACATCGCGGGCGATCGGCGCCGCGAACTGCCCGTGCAGGCCGGAATTCTCCCACAAGACAGAAATCACGATTTCCGGCTTGTAGCAGGGGGCATAAGCGACGAACCAGGCGTTGTCTCTGGCATCTTTGTGTTCTCTGGCGTACTCAGCCGAGGTGGTCTGGGCGGAGCCTGTCTT
>JAOAPO010000358.1 GCA_025462945.1 Bryobacterales bacterium | reverse complement strand
ATCTCTTCGAATGGATCGAACTGTGGAACACGCCCAACGATCTGAACGAGTGGGATTCCCGTTTGGACCGTGACTGGCGCATCTTCAGCGAGATGGTGGGTGGTGCGGCGTACTGGATTCACAAGCGCGGCAAGAAGACAGTAATGCCGGGGCTGTGGCCCACGGACCTCGACTGGCTTACTCTGATGCACGAACGCGGCGTGCTCGCGTATATCGACGCCGTTGGTGTGCAGGGCTATCCTGCGACCACCGAGTTCGAGTGGCGAGGCTGGGACGCCGAGATCGCTGCTGTTCGGGGCAGACTGAACGAACTGCACCTCAAGCCCGAGGTCTGGATTACTCAGGCAGGTTTTTCCACCTGGCGGGGCGATGAGCGCGCTCAGGTCCGGGCCTTCATTGAAGCTGCGGATGCTGATGCCGACCGCATGTACTGGTACTCTGCCCACGACGAAAGCGCGCCGCAGTTTCACTCTGATTCCTTTCATTCCGATGAGCGCGATTACCACTACGGCCTCAAGCGCGCGGACGGCGCGCCCAAGTTGCTGTACGATCTACTGGCCCATGGCGGCGTAGCTGCGGTCCGGGAATCTGAGTCTGCTCGCGCAAAGCCCCGGGCCGGCGATCGCAAGAAGCACGTTCTGATTACAGGCGGCGCGGGCTTCATCGGTACGAACCTGGCCAGCCGTCTCCTCACGGCCGGGCACTCCATCATGGTTTATGACAACCTGTCTCGTCCCGGGGCCGAGCGAAATCTGCAGTGGCTCCAGGAGACCTACGGTAAAGGCGTCCACTTCGAGCAGGCAGACGTCCGTGACGCACAGGCCGTGCGCCGCGCGGTTAACGGCGCGGAACAGGTGTTCCACTTCGCCGCGCAGGTAGCTGTCACGACCAGCCTTGAGGATCCCCGACACGACTTCGATGTGAACGTTGGCGGCACGCTCAACGTGCTGGAAGCGTTGCGCGCGATGGACAACCCCCCGCCTCTGTTGTTCACTTCGACGAATAAGGTCTACGGAGGGCTTTCAGACCTTGCGCTCGAGGCGAACGGGAAACGGTATCAGCCTCTCGACGCTCTGCTCCGCACCGGCGTGAGCGAAAGCCGGCGGCTCGACTTTCACAGCCCGTACGGCTGTTCCAAAGGCGCGGCCGACCAGTACGTTCTGGACTACGCCCGCACCTTCAACATCCCGGCGATCGTATTCCGTATGAGCTGTATCTATGGTCTGCACCAGAACGGTACGGAAGACCAGGGCTGGGTCGCGCACTTCCTGATCCGCGCACTGGAAGGGAAGCCGCTCACGCTCTACGGCGACGGCATGCAGGTGCGCGATCTGCTGTTCGCCGAGGATCTGGTGGATGCGTTCCTGCTCGCTCAGGGCAACGCGCAAAGCCTCTCGGGGCAGGTGTTTAACATTGGCGGCGGGCTGGGCAACACCATCAGCCTGCTTGATCTTCTGGATCTGATCGGCAGCCTCGGTGATCGCCCTCCCCTTCGCTATCAGGACTGGCGGCCGGGTGACCAGCGTTACTACGTGTCAGACATCCGCAAATTCAAAGTCGCGACCGGCTGGACGCCGAAGGTGAACGTGCAGCAAGGGCTACGTCGGCTGCACTCCTGGCTCAGCAAGACACGCGGCATTCCTGCACCCCACTCTCTGCCGATTTACGGAGCTCTCGATGCGGTATTCACTCATTAATCCCCGGTGGGACTTCGCGGGCAGCATCTACTTCGGCTGCCGCGAGCCGCACCTGCCGCTGGAGTACGGCTACTCGAAGCTGCTGCTCGAACGTGAGGGCCATAAGGTCGAGATCGTGGACGGGCAGCTGGAGAACCTCACAACCGCGCAGATCGTGGAGCGCGTGAACCGCTTCCAGGCCGACTTCTCAGTGGTGACGACCGCGCCGAGTTATCTTTTCTGGCGCTGTGCTCCGCCGGAGCTGCGCGTCCCGCGAAACCTGATCTCCGCGCTCCGTCCAGCTGGAGGCACGGTCGTCGTGGTGGGCCCGCATGCCTCCACAACGCCCCGCGCGACGCTTGTGAAAACGGCGGCGGATGTCGCTGTCATCGGCGAATGTGAAGAGATCCTGCCCAGGCTCGCTGGCGGGACCTACGGTGAACTCCCCGTTGCGTGGCGGGACGGCGACGACATCCGCGTTCACGGGTCGCCTCACCAGTCGAATATGGCCGAGCTTCCGGCGCTGCGCTGGGGCAGGGAGACACTCGCTCGCCACGCGCACCACCACCATCGCTTCGAGGCGACTCCGCAAGGGCCCGGGGCTGAGATGGAGACCTCGCGAGGCTGCCCGTACCACTGCACCTTCTGCGCGAAAGACAACTTCCGCAATACCTTCCGCCGCCGTCCGCTCAGCACGATTGAGGCGGAGCTCGACGGTCTGGTTGCCGACGGCGTCGAATATATCTACTTCATTGACGAAATTTTCCTGCCCTTCAAAGATGTCCTGCAGGCCATCACCGAACGTGGAATCCGCTTCGGCATTCAGACGCGCATTGACCTGTGGAACTCAGAGATGATTGACCTCCTGGGTGCAGCGGGCTGTGTGTCGATCGAGGCCGGCGTGGAAAGCATTACTGCTGAGGGACGCAATCTTCTCGACAAGAAGTGTAAGATCACGACCGCGGAGATGACCGACCGCCTCATTCAGGCGCGCAAGGGCGTAGCGTTCGTGCAGGCGAACCTCCTGGATTCGAATGTGGATGATCCGGATGAAGTGGAAGCCTGGCGCCAGCTGCTACAGGAAAACGGCGTCTGGGCCAATAAGCCCGTGCCTCTGTTTCCGTACCCAGGCTCGCCCGATTACCGTAACCGGTGGGGCGCGCCCGACGACAAAGCATGGGAGCGGGCACACGCCTTCTACCTCGGGCAATTCGACGAGTTCAGCGATATTCAGGAGCAGCGGCCCGCTCCGCTGATTCAGCTGGAGCTCACGGGAGAGCAGCGTGGTTAACCCGCCGCGCCGTGTGCTGATGACAGGCGACACGGCGGGCGGGGTGTGGACCTTCACCCTCGAACTCGCCGATGGCTTGAGCAGACAGGGCGTGGAGGTGTTGCTGGCAACGTTCGGCGGCAGTTACTCGGCCTCTCAGCTGGCAGACGCCTCCTCGATCCCGAACCTTCAATTGCTGGGCAGCAATTTCAAGCTCGAATGGATGGAAGACCCCTGGGACGACATCGAAAAGGCCGGCCGGTGGTTACTCGAACTGGAGGCCAGCTTCAAGCCTGACCTCATTCACCTGAACACGCTGGCTCATGGCGCGCTTCGGTGGCAGGCTCCAGTGCTGCTCACCGCGCACTCCTGCGTCAGCACCTGGTGGCGTGCCGTCAAGGGCGAGGCGCTGCCAGCGAACTGGTCGCAATACCAGGCCCTTGTCGAAACTTCTCTGAATGCGGTCGACGTCCTCACCACACCGAGCCACGCTCTGATGAACGCGCTGCGCGACAGCTACCAGATCACGGTGGATGCAGACCGCTGTCACGTCATCGCCAACAGCCGCAACCCAAGGCTCTTTCACGATCGGGCCAAGGAACCGTTTGTGCTCACAGCGGGGCGCCTCTGGGATGAGGCAAAGAACGTCGCCGCCGTGGTGCGTGCAGCGCCGCATCTGCTCTGGCCTGTTTGGCTGGCAGGCGATCAACGGGGCCCGAATGGCGAAGGCGTCGAAACAGCAGGCTGCGTGGCGCTGGGCAAGTTGTCAACCGAAGAGCTGGCTGGGTTCTACGCCCGGGCTTCCATCTATGCGCTCCCGGCCCGTTACGAACCCTTCGGACTATCCGCCGTGGAAGCCGCGCTCTCCGGCTGCACGCTCGTGCTGGGCGACATACCCAGCCTCCGTGAAGTGTGGGGCGATGCCGCCGTATTTGTTCCTCCTGATGACGATGCTGCGCTTGCAGCCATCATCAATCTTCTGATCGGCGACCCCGACCTTCGCCTCAGACTGGCCCAACGCGCCAACGACCGCGCCCGGCAGTTCACCACCGAACGCATGGCAGACGGATACATCTCCTCGTACCGGCAAGCGGCAGAGGTTCATGCCGGCTCCAGAAAGCTCGCATGCGCTGTGTAATCTTCACGCATTCGCTGGTCTCGGACTGGAATCACGGTAACGCGCATTTCCTGCGCGGCATCGCGACGGAGTTGATCGCGCGCGGCTGGGATCTGCGCATCTTTGAGCCCAGCGACGGCTGGAGCCGGGCCAACCTGCTCGCCGAACACGGCACCCAACCGATCCACGATTTCGAGCGCGCCTACCCCACGCTCCGCAGCACGCTGTACGATCTGGGCGAACTCAACGTCAGCGAGGCGCTGGATGGCGCGGACATGGTGCTCGTCCACGAGTGGAACGACCCTGAACTGGTGCGGCGCATCGGGCAGCATCGAGCCTCCGGCGGCGACTACACATTGTTCTTCCACGATACGCACCACCGCAGCCAAACGGATGCCTCTGCCATTGCCGCGTACCAGTTGCGCCACTATGATGGCGTGCTGGCCTACGGCGCCGTGATCCGGGACATTTATCAAGCAGCAAGCCTGCGAACCACCATGCCGGATACGTGGGTTTGGCACGAAGCCGCGGACACGCGCGTCTTCTATCCCCGGTCCGCCGACTCACCGGAAGGCGACCTGGTTTGGATCGGCAATTGGGGGGACGAAGAACGAACGGAAGAGTTGCGCGAGTTCCTGATTGAGCCGATAAAAAAGCTGAAGCTCCGGGCCACGGTCTATGGCGTTCGCTATCCGGCCTCTGCCATCCAGGAACTTGCAGATGCTTCCATCGAGTATCGCGGGTGGCTTCCGAACTTCTGCGTTCCCGAAGTGTTCGCGCGTTATCGGGTCACAGTTCACGTTCCCCGACGTCCTTACGTGAAAGACCTGCCCGGGATTCCGACCATCCGCCCCTTCGAGGCGATGGCCTGCGGTATTCCCCTGATTTCCGCTCCATGGTCGGACTCGGAGGGCCTGTTCCGTCCCGGCTGTGACTTCCTGTTTGCCAAGGACGGAGACGAGATGGCAAGCCACCTTACCCGCGTGCTCTCAGACGATCAACTCGCCCGGGACCTTGCCATGCGCGGCCTCGAAACGATCCGCCAGCGCCACACCTGCTCGCATCGCGTGGACGAATTGCTCGCCATCAGAGCCAGCGTCCGCGAACCGATGCTTACCAAAGGAACCTTCTAATGCAAATCGCCTTTTTCGGTTCAAGCCTTGTCTCTGCCTATTGGAACGGTGCTGCCACTTACTATCGGGGCATCGTCCGTGCGCTGCATCGCCGGGGCCACGACATCGAATTCTTTGAGCCCGACGCTTACGAGCGCCAGTCACACCGCGACATGGCTGACCCGCAGTGGGCTACGGTCGTCGTCTATCCTGCCACGCGCGCCGGAGTGTCACAGGCCATCGCCTCGGCCCGGCGCGCTGACCTGATCGTGAAGGCGAGCGGGGTGGGTGTCTTCGATGAACTGCTGGAGGCCGAGCTCCTGTTACTGAAGAGTTCATCCCGCAACGTCGTGTTCTGGGACGTGGATGCGCCCGCCACACTCGACAGAGTTCACAGCAATCCAGCCGATCCGTTCCTGGCGCAGATTCCGCAGTTCGATGCCGTGTTTACTTATGGCGGCGGCTATCCCGTGATTGAGGCGTACTCCCAACTCGGGGCGAGGCAGTGCGTGCCCGTCTACAACGCCCTGGATGTGGACACCCACTACCCCGTGCCGCCCGATCCGCGCTTTGACGGCGATCTCGCCTTCCTCGGCAACCGCCTTCCCGACCGCGAAAGCCGAGTCGACGAGTTCTTCCTAAGGCCTGCGGCGTTGCTGCCCGATATGGAATTTCTGCTCGGTGGCTCAGGCTGGAGCGACAAGGCTCGAACACCAAATGTTCGGTATTTCGATCACGTCTATACGCGCGACCACAACGCTTTCAACTGCTCCCCTCGCGCTGTGCTTAACATCTCGCGCGAGAGCATGGCCCGCTACGGCTTCTCGCCTGCGACACGCGTCTTTGAAGCTGCAGGCGCAGGTGCCTGCATCACCACCGACTATTGGGAGGGCATCGACGAGTTTCTGGAGCCGGGAGAAGAAATCCTTGTGGCCCGCGACGGGGAGGAGGTGATGCGCCACCTGAAGCAACTGACTCCGGAACGCGCGCGAGCCATTGGGCAGGCCGCGTGCCGTCGAGTCCTCGCGCACCACACTTACGACCAGCGCGCCGAACTGGTGGAAGCAGTCCTTGAGGGCTCGCTGGCAGGGGCCCCGCGATGACTGAGCCACCGTTCGACATCGTCATCATCGGCCTGTCGATTACATCGTCCTGGGGCAACGGTCATGCCACCACGTATCGCAGCCTCGTGCGCGGCCTCGCGTCTCGTGGGCACCGGGTGCTGTTTCTGGAGTGTGATGCTCCCTGGTACGCGGAGAATCGCGACGACTCTCAGCCCCACGGTGCCGTGACCAGCATTTACCAGAGCTTCGATGACCTCATCGCTCGGTTCGAAGCTGACGTGGAGAGAGCGTCCCTGGTGATTGTCGGGTCTTACGTCCGGGACGGAGCGCAGGTCGGTGACTGGGTAACGTCAGTCGCCCGCGGCCGCACCGCCTTCTACGACATCGATACGCCCGTTACCCTCGCCCAACTCCGCGAGGGCGAGCGACAGTTCATCACTCCGGAACTCATCCCCCGCTATGATCTGTACCTCTCTTTCACGGGTGGCCCTGTCCTGCGTTATCTCGAAACAGACCTTGGATCGCCCATGGCCCGACCGCTCTACTGTTCGGTGAACACGGCCGAATACACGCCACGCTCGTCCGCTGTTCGCTGGGATTTGGGGTATCTGGGAACCTACAGCAGCGACCGGCAGCCCACGCTCGAGGCCTTACTTGTGGATCCTGCGCGCCAGTGGAAAGAGGGCCGGTTCGCGGTGATGGGTCCGATGTATCCGGAGGAGATAACCTGGCCCGCGAATGTCGACCGTAATCCCCACCTGGCGCCACGCGAGCACGCTGACTTCTACGCAGCCCAGCGGTTTACGCTCAATGTCACTCGCGCCGAGATGAAGAAGTGGGGTTACTCGCCAAGCGTTCGTCTGTTCGAGGCTGGCTGTTGTGCCGTGCCCGTGATCAGCGACTGGTGGGAGGGCCTCGATGAATTCTTCATTCCGGGCGAGGAGATCCTGATTGCGGAACGTGCGGAGGATTCGCTGCGATGGCTCCGCGACACCGGTAACACCAGGAGGCTAGCGATGGGCCTCGCAGCCCGCCGGCGGGTCCTGGCTGAGCACACCCCGCAGCATCGCGCCGAGCAGTTAGAAGGTTACTGGAGAGAAGCCAATGACAACGCTGCTGCTGATACGTCACGCCGAAACGGACGCCGTAGGACATCTGCTGTCGGGCTGGCAGCCGGGGTGGCATCTGAATGCGAGAGGGAAGCAGCAGGCAGAGGATCTCGGGAGGAAGCTCGCTCACACTCCGCTGCGGGCGGTGTACTCGAGCCCACTCGAGCGGGCCGTCGAGACCGCCCTGCCTATAGCCAATAGTCACGGGCTCTCTATCGAACAGAACCGCGATCTTGGGGAACTTGGCCTCGGTGAATGGGAAGGCCTGCTGCTGGACGACCTGCAGGGCAGGGAAGACTGGCGATTGTTCAATGCCAGCCGCGAACACGCGAGTCCACCCGGAGGCGAATCGGTGCGGGAAGCGCAACAGAGGATGCTCGATTGCTTGGCGCGTCTGGTTCGTCGGCATCCCGATGAGCAGATCGCGGCAGTAAGCCACGGGGATCCACTACGCGGAGTGATTTGCCACCTGCTCGGCAAGTCGCTCGACTATATGCTGGAGTTCGAAATTGAGCCGGCGTCAGTCAGCCGCGTCGAGGTGAAAGGGGAAGAGTGGGTCGTCCGCACCATCAACCAAACGGGAGAGTTACACGATGAATTCATCAGCATCGGCTGAAGAAGTGCAGCGCAAGGTCGCGGAGCTTGGAGAATGGTTCCATAACATCGACCTGAACGGTGTCAAGACGGCCCCAGCGCACTTCCTTGGGGACTATCCATCCATCAAATGGGCCAGGTTCAGCCACGCCATACCGGCAGACCTGCGCGGCAAGACTGTTCTCGATATCGGCTGCAACGGCGGCTTCTATTCCATTGAAATGAAGCGCCGCGGTGCCGAACGCGTCGTGGGTATCGACATGGATGAAGGCTACCTGGCACAGGCCCGGTACGCTGCCGAGATTAGCAATGCCGACATCGAGTTTCGTCAACTGGACGTCTACTCTGTCGAGCAGTTGAAGGAACGGTTTGACCTGGTTCTGTTCATGGGCGTCTTCTATCACCTGCGCCACCCGCTGCTCGCTCTCGACCTGCTTCACGAACACGCGGTGGGCGATCTGCTGGTGTTCCAGTCTCTGACTCGGGGCTCGCAGACGATAGAGCCGCTGCAGGAGAACTACCCCTTCCAGGAGACCGCCATCTTCGACAAGCCCGGCTATCCGGTGATGCATTTTGTGGAAGAGCGGTACTCGGACGACCCCACGAATTGGTGGATTCCGAATCGTGCCTGCGTAGAGGCTCTGCTGCGCAGTTCCGGCTTTTCGATTCTCGATCACCCCGAAGAGGAAGTCTACATTTGCCGGCGGAGTGCAGCGCGTGGTTGAAGCTGCGATGCTCTGGAATGAGCCCAACAACCTCTCACACTGGAACTTTGAGATTGATCCCGACTGGGCAATTTTTTCCCGCATGGTGAAAGCCGCGGGGACAGCGATACGCGCCGAGAGCGCGGGAATGAAACGTGTTCTCGGAGGCATCTCGCCAATCGACGTGAACTTCCTGTATACGCTTGAGCGTCACGGAGTGATGGATCAACTGGACGTCCTCGCGGTGCACGGCTTCCCCCTCGACTGGAACCACTGGACGATCCACGAGTGGCCAGACAAGATTGCCGAAGTGCGCGCGGCAAGCAGCCTGCCGCTCTGGGTGTCCGAGGTCGGAGTTTCAACCTTCGGCGCGGACGAGGTGCAGGAGTTCGGGCTGCGGCGAACCGCGGAACTTCTTATCGGCAACGTGGATGCCATTCACTGGTACAGCCTGTTCGACCTGCCCCGCGCCTGGCCCGCTACCACTCGGCATCGGGAAGCGGAGGGGTCATCCTACTACCGCCACTTCTACATGGGCCTGTTTCGGGAAGATGGCACGCCAAAACCGGCCAGCCGGATTTTCCCGGACTACACTCCGGCGCTTGGCATCTGCCAGTGGTTCCACTTCGAAGATCCGCGCCTCGAGACGGGAGCGAAGCTCTTGAAGGACCTTGGCGTTCGCCGCCTTCGAACCGGGCTAAGCTGGGCGGACAGCTTCCGTCCCAATGCGGACCGCTGGTTTGACACGCAAATGCGCCTGTTGGATACATTCGACGTCACACTGACTTTCTGCTTCACACCGGAGCACTGCGGGCTGCTTCCCAACCACACCAGTCCACCAAAAGAGGTCGAACAGTATGCCGAGTTCTGCGCCCGCATGATCCGGCGCTATGCGTAACTGAATCGCATCGGCGCCAAAGCTAAATCCGGTGGCGAATCCCGGCGAGGCTGTATAGATACAGGCCGATGCCTGCCGCGATCAAAGGACAACCCACCATCAGGAAGGCCATGAAGGCCAGAGGGTGGATCTTCAGCAATGTGGCTACCTGCAACAGTAACCCTGCACCCACCAGCACTGCGGCGAAGCGGACACGTTTTTCCAGCGGTCTGAGTTGCGGGCTTTCCGGCGTGCTCATTTTTTTGCCTTCCACATCGGTGCATCCTGCAGCGAGCCCACATCGTGAATGAACTCGTGGCAGCCGCTCGACAAACACGATTGCTTTCCGCTCTTCATGTTGGCCAGTTGCTCCGGCTTCTTCTGATGGCTCGACACTTCCTCAAAGTTGCGAGCCCCCAGATGGCAGTGCAGGCACTCGCGGTTGTTGAAGGGCGTATAGAGCTTGATCGCTTCCGGCTTCGGAACCGTCTGCGTATACTGCACCCACAGATGTCGCAAGCCCCGCATCTTGGAGTTCACCGTCCCGAACATCGTGTAGTCCGTGTGACAGGTGTAGCAGGCGTGGTCACGCGGGATGCGGTTGTTCTGAAAGTGAGCCGCCGGAATGTAGCTCTTGTCATCGATCTGCAGGCTCTTGCCAAAGTCGGTCATGACATGGCAGGAGAGGCAGAACTGGGTTGAGGTCGCCCTCTCCATATGCTCAGAAAAGCCACCCCACACGCCGACCGCAGGCAGAATCAGTAACACGACAAACGCCAGCATCTTGCCCTCACGCGAACGCGTGAACTGTACCCGCCAGGCTACGAAGAGCGCGAGTACGGCGGTGAGGACAAGAAAAACAATGATGAGCGATTGCGACATCGGCTACCTGGCGAAGTCGCGGTAGTAGTCCACCACGGCCTTGATGTCGGCCTTCGAGAGGTCCTTGCCGAAGGCGTCCATATCCACGCCCTTACCCTCTTCGACGATCTTGATCATTTCGGCTGCGCTGACCTTCTTCGAGGTCTCGCGGACGTCCTTGACCTTCAGCTTGCGCCCTTTGGCGGTCTTGCCCGCGCCATCCGGTCCATGGCAGACCGAGCACTTGTTCATATAGGTGTCTTTGGCATCGACCGCGAAGGCAGATACGCTCCCAAAGACCAGCAGGGCACCACTCAAAAATATCCGTTTCATAAGTTAAAAGCTCCTTGTCCAGGTGACAGCCAGCAGGTTGGCGCTGAAGTTATTGGCTGGTACGATCTCTTCCAAATAGTAGGTCCGTTGTAACTGCAGTCCCATCCGACCGAGCGAAGGGACATCGTAGGTGATAGCAGCCGTAGCGTAGGGGAACTTAATGGGGCCGTACATCGGCGCTTCGCCGGCGATCTCGCCGCGGCCCGTTGTTCGCACATAGTTACCCGTGAAGTTGACGTTCAGGCCCTTGGCAGGCGACACACGGAAGCCGGTCTGCCAGACGCGGCTCACCGTCTGGTCGCGCAGCGTCAGGTTCGTGAACGGGGCGGTGCCGCGCAGGAAGCTTACAAAGTCAGAGGCGAAGAAGCTGTCGTAGCTGAAGCCAGCCAGCACTGAGAGGCGAGTATTGACGTCGTAGTTGATCGTTGTCGCATTGCTCCGGATCGTGCTGCGGAAGTCGTAAGCCAACAGTTTTCGGTTCCGCGCGATGCTGGTGTTCTCCACGTAGATCTTGTCCGTCGGGCGGAATCGCGCCATCACGCGACCGCCGATATCGGTGTGAGGCGTGACCCTGGTATACGGAGTCCCGGTGTTGATCTCTTCCATGTCGCCGCGCAGTGTCAGCATCTTCGAGGGCTGGTAATGAATGCTCGCGATCGGCCAGGCGGTCTTGACTCTCTTGGTCCGCTCCGGTACGACGAGTCCGTCTTCGAGCGACTTGATATCGCTCTTCATGAGCCGCACACCGAGTCGAATCAGCAGCGAAGTGGAAGGTGTGAACACCATGTTGGTGTCCAGTGTGTGCGTGCCGATCTTCCACTGATTCTCAGCGTTGCCTGTCGTGACCAGATCGTTGTTCACGCTGCGGAAAGCGGCCTCGCTGTCCACTGTAAACCGGGTGTAGCGATAATCAGCCATAACCTTCCACCACTCTTTGGCCAGATAGGTGAAGCCCTGGTCGATCACGTGGTTCGGCTCGGTCACGTGAGCACTCGTTGTGAGGCCCAGAGAATAGGGCGCAACTACTGTCGCGGTCGCCGTCCGGGCGAGGCCGTTGGCCGTCATGTCGAGCGACGCCGGGCCGCTATACCGGTAGAACATGTAACCGCCGCGCGTCAGCACCAGCGGGTGGATCTTACCCGTATACGAGAACTCGCTCACCGGTGTCGTCAGGGTCCGGTGGTCTCTGTAGTTCAGATTGCTCAACAGTTCGCGAGACGTATTGGGGTCGTCCACATTGATACTGCGTTCCGGTGAATTGAGATTTCGGCCGTTGATTGCGCTCTCAAACTTCTGGAAACCCAGTGCGTAGTGCAGGTTCCAAGCGCCAGCCGTATAGTCCACGCCCGCCGTCCCGCGATTCGACGTCTCGTTGACCGGCGCCAGAATCGAAAATGGGTTCGCTCTTGCGTACCCGCCCCAGGTAGCGGACGCACCGAAATACTCCAGTGAGCGCGTCGACCACGTAGCGCCCGTCCGTGTGTTCCGGTAGTACTCGAACGAGAAGCGCAGATTCTTCGTGGCGTGCACGCCCAGGCTCACTGATCCGATCTTCCGCACGGTTGCCCAGTCATGGTTGCTGGTCAGGCCCTGCAGGCCCTGCAGGCCCGAAGGCATCGTGGCGGAATCGTTACGGTTCCAGTAGTAATGGCTTTGCCGCAGGTTCACGCGCAGGTCATACACGTGATTCTTACGCAGCGTGAACTGAGTGGTTGAATAAGGCTCGCCACCCATGCCGCTCATCACCAGCGAGTAGGAGTCCGCAAGGCGCGACTCGCCTGTCTTCGTCTTGCCGAAAAGGCTCAGGTCCAGCACCCGGAATCCGCTGTTCAGATTGAACAGTTCCTGATACTTCGGCTGATAGCCATTCACATCCGTGAAGCGGTAGCCCGCCGTGATGGAGCCGGAGTTCTGAAATCCGCCGAATGTGACCGGCTTCAAAGGCAGATCGTCCTGCGCGAACAGTAGGGGAGTTGTCGCCAGTACTACCGGGATAAGTATTCGTTTGATCGTCATCGCTGGCCTCAATGAGTGAAGGAGGGATCGAAGTTCGATCCATGGATGCTGGTGTGGCAGCGAGTGCAGTCCGAGCGAGTCTGGAAGCTAAGCCGGCTGTGCGGTACGTTCGCAGCCGCCGGATTGACGTGGCACTGCAGGCAGAGGAATCTTTCCTCTCGCCGGGTCAGCAGCATCCGGTTCACGCTTCCGTGCGGAGTGTGGCAGGCTGAACAGCCCTCCACCTTCACCGCCGAATGCTCGAACACGAACGGTCCGCGCTTCTCTGTATGACAGGTTGCGCAGGTATCCCAGCCAACCTGCCGCAACGTTGCCCGGTTCGACGTTCCGTGCGTACTATGGCAGTCCGTGCACTTCATGGCACCTTCCGGCACGCGGTGATGCGTCGGCAGCGCGAACTGCGCCTGGATGTTGCCGTGGCAGCCGTAGCAAAGCTCCGGCTGCGGCTTGCGCAGTAAACTGCTCTGCAGCCAGCGATTCTCTTCCGGCAACTTTGGTACTGACACAAACGCCGACTGTGCGAAGTTCTTCGCCAACTGCCCCGGCCGTCGCCCCGCTTCCACTAAATGTGTCGCATGGCATTCGCCGCAAGCCACGCCATGGTTCGCGTGGGGTGAATGCTCGAATTTGGACTGCTCCTTGTTGGTGGCGTGGCACTGTTGGCAGCGAGCCGCGTTCTGGGTCGGATTGCCCTTGAAGGCGAAAATGAGCTTGGCCGCCGCTGCCATCTTGGTTTCGTCGCCCTTCGATGCTTCCTGCGCATCGGCATGCAGTTTCCCCGGACCATGGCAGGTCTCGCACCCGGTGACTGCCCCACCATTGGCTGCGGCTGTCCCGGAGACCGCCAGCGCAGCGTGAGGAGTCTTGGAGTATTGACGGGCTTCTGCCGGGTGACACGGACGGCAGCGGTCCAGACCCGCGTATTGACCGCCGGGTTCTGGCTTGATTGTTACTGCCGCCACCGAGCTCGGAGATGTCGCTGACGGTCTGTTTTGCGCGAACCCGAAGGCGCTGCTGAGTATGAAGAGAACGCAGTAAAGCGCAAAGGCTCTACCTTTTAAACGAAAAGAATTTTTCATCGAGACACCCGTGAATGCATAGCTGTGCCCCTTCGTACTGCACGTAACAGCCCGGCGTTTGTTGTTGAAATGTAAGGGGAAACTCAGAATGGGGTGGGCCAGATGGCACAACTCTGCGTGTCGAGACCCAGTTATGCGCTGTTTACTCTACAGTCAAAGCATGGACATGACGGGCAACTCAATCTTGATCACGGGTGGAGGGTCGGGCATCGGTCGCGGCCTGGCGGAGGCCTTCCACCAGCTCGGAAACCGCGTTGTCATCGCGGGCCGGCGTCAGGAGGCTCTCGACAGCGTCACCACTGCGAACCCCGGCATTTCAGCACTCACGGTGGATATGGCAGACGCCGCGTCAATCGCCGCGTTCGCGCAGCAACTTGAGCGTCACGCTCCCGAACTGAACGTCGTTATCAACAACGCCGGCATCATGCGCCCGGAGGATCTGCTGTCCGGCGACGCTTCCACCGCGGAAGCAATCATCGCCACCAACCTGCTGGGGCCGATTCGCCTTACAGCGGCGCTGCTGCCTCTGCTGCGTCGCCAGCGTTCGTCCACCATCATGATGGTCTCGTCCGGTCTCGCTTTCGTCCCCATGGCGCTAACCGCCACCTACTGCGCCACGAAAGCCGCCATTCACTCGTACTCGCAGTCGCTCCGCTACCAACTTCGCGATACGACCATCTCAGTCGTGGAACTGATCCCCCCATACGTGGGCACGGAACTGATGCCCGGCGGCACCGTCAACCCCCGCGCCATGCCTCTGGACGAGTTCATCACGGAAGTCATGAATCTCCTGACGACGCCCGGGGCGGAGGAAGTCTGCGTGGAGCGCGTCAAGCCGCTGCGCTTCGCCGCCCAGTCCGGGCACTTCGACGAGATCTTCAACGGCCTCAACGCCGCCATGCCGCATTGAACTGTGTGTTAGCATCCGCCAGATGGCATCCTCGCCCGCGCCGCGCGTTCCCGACCTCCACAAATCGGCCTTTTGGATCTACGGCGTTACGGCGATGGTCATGCGCGAACCTCTCTCCATCGTGCTGCGACACAGCACGACGGCAGGCTGGCGAGATCCTGCAGTCCAGCTTGAAGCCGTTCGCGCGCTGATCGTCCTCGGACTGCTGTCTAGGCAGTTCCTCGCCGCTGGTATCTTCTTCGACCGCGTCTACCTCCAGCCGGAAGCTGCCGAACGCTTCCCCCGCCGCAGTTATCCCGTCGATTTCCTCTTCGGCATGGGAGAACTGCTGCTCGCCGTGGGCGCCTCCACCGTCGTCGGTACTGCTTCGCCCACATTCAATGTGATCGTCGCTGTCGTTCTGTTATCGGAAGGTGCCTGGCTGCTGGTTGCGAGGCTCCTGGAGCACTCCACCGTCCCAAAAATTGCCCCCGGTGCCGTGTTCAACCTGCTCATCCTGGCAATGTGGGTGCCCCTCACCGCCCTTTTTGGTGACTTCGCCGGAAGCCTCGCCCTCATCGCCCTGACCGCTGTTCACATGGTGCGCCTCGGCCGCACTTACGACGAACCTTAACGGCCGCTAATCGGAATCGGCTTACCCTTGCTCCCGGGCAGTGGCACGCCCAGCAACTTAGCCAAAGTGGATGCGACATCGATGTTTGCGATGCGTCCCAAATCGCCCCGGGCGCTCACCCCGTAACCGCTCGCAATGAATATCGCGTCCATCTCCGGATCGCTCGCTGGATACCCGTGACTCCCTTGCTGCTGTGGAACCTCCGACGTCACCGGACCGCCCGTCGCTCCCGAAAACGAGTAACCGTCCTTCGCGGTCAGAAGCAGTTGATACATCTGCGGATCCTCAGCCTTCAGTAACCCCAGCGAGGCGAAATCAGCTGCCGCGGCAACTCGGTCGATACCTTCAACTCCCTGCAGTGCAGCGCGAACCCTCGGCATCAGTTCCGCAGCTTCGACGTAGACATAAGCCGAGCCACCCTCCGGCAGCACGAAAGCCTTGTCTCCCAGTCCGGCGGCCGCCAGCGCAACCGCAGGCTTCACCTGCTTCGTGTACTTCTTGAAGCCGTGGTCAGAGACCACGAGGAAGGTCGTACTCGACGCCATACCTGCAGCGCGAACAGCGTCAACCAGCCGTCCCACACAGCTGTCCAGGAAAGCGATAGCACCGGTCGCGGCCAGTGTTCCCGGCCCGTACTGGTGGTGCGTCGAATCCAGCGTCAGGAAATGGATGAGCAGCAGATTCGGCTTATGCTCCGCGATGAGGTGGACACCGGCAGATGTCCAGATCTGATCCCGCCGCAGGATATTCAGTTTCGTGAAAGTTTCCAGTTCGGTAGCCTGGACCAGCCCCTTCTGGATCATCTCCTTTTCCACCACACCGCCAGGTGCCGCCCACTCCGCAAACGGCCATGTGATGCTCGCAGCTTTCTCGATGGCGACCCAATCCACCTGTGCGGTCGTCAACCCAGCCTTGTAAGCTGCATCGTAGACGGTCGAAACCCGCACCATCTTCGCTTTTTCCAGCATTGGGTCGACTTTGACCGGAGGCCATCCGCCCGTCCGCACAATGGTGCCGTTCGCAATCAGGCCATGTTCGGAAGCCGCCACGCCCGTCACCATGGCCGTGTGGTTCGGCCAGGTGACCGTTGGGTTCACGGTGGTCATCCGTGCGCTGACGCCGTTCTTTATCAGGCTGCGCAGCACCGGAATTGGCAGCTTCGGGTCATCCAGCGCAAACGCCGGGAAGCCATCCAGGCTGACAACGACCACCATCCGTCGGGAAGCGGGTGTTTGCGCTGATGCCATGCAGGTGAAGGCGACCAGCGCCAGGACGACGAGTGCGGGTTTCATGAGTACCCAGAATTTTACACTCAGTACCGCGAACCCGCCGGTTGTGAATGACCTTGTGTCGAGCCCGCCGGGTTGCCTGCGAACGATTTCTCGTCTCCCTTAGGCTCACAAAACGGGGGACAACGGCAAAAACCCCGCACCACTCGCTCCGACCGGATTCGCGGCTTTCTCGACATCCCCGGCCTGCCGCCGTTCTCCTTCGGCCCGGGATTCGCGGGGCACGGCAACTCCGCCCGCTTGACCCTGCCTGCTGTGCAAGTGGGTGTCCACTCCAAGCCAAAAGTCCGACTGCGACGGCTCTCTAAGCGTGCTTCTTCACCCACGCCGCGTAGCGGTCCATCCAGCCTTGCAGGAACTTCTTGCTGTCCGTGCTGGCTATTCCACCGTCCGCATCGAAGAAGCCATCCTTCACCTGGATGAACACCTCGGGTTGCCCCAGTGTTGGCATATCCAGATATGCAAGCATGTTTCGCAAGTGCTGCTGGGCCATCGAAGTTCCGGCCGCGCCAACGGACGCTCCCAACACCCCGGCCGGCTTGCCCGCCCACGCACTCTGACCATAGGGACGTGAAGCATGGTCCACCGCATTCTTCAGCACACCCGAAACGGAACGGTTGTACTCGGGCGTTACGAAAATCACGCCCTGAGACTCCGAAATCTCTCGCTTGAGTCGCAGCACCTCTGCCGCCTGCTGAGCGTCATCATCCTGGTTATAGAGCGGCAGGTTACCGATCTCAATCTGCTGAAACGAAAACTCCGCCGGTCCCAGCGCAATTACGGCCTTGGCCAGTTGGCGATTGATTGACTCCTTCCGGAGGCTGCCGACAACAACGGCGATCTTGAATTGGCTCATAGCTTCATCCTGCTATAAACGGCGGACTCAGGGCAAATGTTGTTTGAGGCGAAATCGGAGAAACATATTTACTCCCACAGGGTGTTCTCCGTAGAACGGTCGCAATACGCTGTCGATGGCATACAAAGATACATTTGCACCAAACCCGGCCTGCACATTGCTGAATAGCGGGAAATCTCTTGTGTATCCCGCGGTGAAAGCGGTCACAGGAAAAGCGCGGCGTCCTGTCGAAGATGTAATTCGCTCGCTCAACTCGTGATCGTACTCGAATAGTTCGTCTCGCTGGGACCACTCGAACCGGCCCGTCACGAAGTTCCTGCGCCCAAATGGTACCAGCGTTTCCGCCAGTACCGCATTCGACCTGCCGCCCTCGCCCTGCTTGTAGTTCTGGCCCCACAACAGCGTGGTAGCCCAGTAGTTATTGGCTGCCGCCGGCCGAACATGGGTCACCGAAGCGGTGGTTCGCACAACACTACCCGGGTGCGAGGCTTCCGGATCCTGAAGCCGCGCTGCCGAAACCTGCCCGGTCCAGTTCTTCGTCGGGAAGAAGCTGACTCGTCCCGAAAACGAATCCATTGCGCCCCAATCGATGTTCCAGCGCCCCTCGTTCGGTTCCCGGCCATGGAAACCTGACGCTTCTACCTGCACTCGGCCGTAACTCAACCCGGCGGTCAGCACATTATTCGCAATATGCGTGGAATCCTGCCAATGGTGACCCAGTGCTGCCTGCGGCAACTCCATGGCGCTCGCGCGATGAGGGTAAGCTACCGGGCCCATCGCCGGATCTCCCGCAGGTGCGTAGTAGACATTCCACGTCCCCTTTTCGCCCAGTGAGTGCGCATACTGAACACTAAGCTCCATTACGAAATCGTGAGGATGCTGTGCGTCAACGAGCGGCACTCCGAACGCCGTCTCGCCCGTTTGGAACAGCAAAGGGTAGCGGCGACCAGTCATCGTCGCTGGATCCAGGCTCAGCATGGTTCGCAGCATCAGACTTCCACTCCCCACTTTGCGGACCGCGCCCAACATGCCCCAATTGCTCGAATAAACCTTGTCACCTCCGCGCGGCCCTGATTGCTGCGTACTCGTCACGAACGTCTGTCCCATCCACATCAGGTTCCAGGAGCCGGTACGGTTCACCAGCATCGGCATCGGCCAGGCCTCCGGTTGCATTGCTGTTCCAGAACTCTGCCGCATCAGGAACATCCCGGCACTGTTCATGTCGCTGTGCGCGTCCATCCCGGTATGCGCCATGCCGGGCATCGCGTGGTCCTGCGCGAGTGCGGTCCAGGCGGCGACAATGGTGGCGACCATGCGGACGACGGCGGCGTTCAAGCTGCTTCCGACTCCGCACGCAGACCACCACTCACCTGCGCGCGGGGCATCAGTCTCAACATCCCTTAGCGCAGCCAGGCTTTTCGTGAGAAAGCGACCATGATTCGGACCCATTAGAATTTTGGATCTTGAATTGATCCTGAAAGGCAATATAGTGGATTCGTATCCATGAAAAGAGTTAATGAAGCAGCGACTCCGATGCCGTATGTTCGAGTTCATCGCTTCAAATCTTGAATTTCGTTAACGCGCGGCCAACCGCCTTCCAAGGCTCCCGCTCGTTAACCTGAATCCGGGTGAATCCCGGAAAGCGCCATCCCTCATGGCGCTTTTTTTTGTCCGGCGGGGCAGGGTCGACAGGCCCTGCAATACGCGTCCCCTGACCCAAGTGTGCGCTAAAAAGCGCGGAACCCCCAGTCCCTCAACACGCCATGCGGTTGGAATGTGGTTGAAAAGTGGCGGCTTGCCAGACCTGCCCTTCCGGCTGAAGACGTGCACTCCCCAACACAGGAAAGACTATGAAACTAAACGCTTCCAAATCGAACGTTATTGCGGTGCTGGCACTGCCGGCAATCTTGTTTATGGCTGCCCTGCAGCTCCCCGCTGCCGACAGGGCGGATCATTTGTCGTCAAAGGACGTCAAGTCCCTCGTCGCCAGCGCGAAAACACCAGCCGACCACATGAAGCTGGCGAACCACTACAACGCCATGGCCGGACAGCATGAGGCAGATGCGACTGAACACGAGGGGCTTGCCGTCGAGTACACGCGCCAGCAACAGCCCGGCGCGTCGAAACACCCCATGGCGGGCAACACCGCTGAACACTGCAGGTATTATGCGGAACACTGCCGCCAGGCCGCAAAAGACCTTCGCGCCATCGCTGCCGCTCATGAGGCAATGGCCAAAGCAGCAAAGTAACAATGACCGCCTGGCTGCGGATGGAGCGGGAACTCTGACCCGCTCCGTCGGCTCGGCTAGTAGATCCAGCGCAACCCGAACACAAACAGCAAGCACAGCGCGCTTCCGGCAGCCAGCGCGATCCCCCCGGCCACCCGCTTTTGCGTTAGCACCCACCACATGTAGTAACTGCTCAGCACCATCACAATCAATCCCGCCGCCACTGCGTCCATCGCCAGTGCCCAAACAGTCGTCAGGATCCAGTCACGCTGCTGTGCGGGGTTCCCCGAACTCACTCCTGTGAATGTGTGCAGCACGTGGATCACTCCCCACGCGTTGTACTCGTTGGAAACCACCTTAGCCTTGCCCTCGATCAGGTTCGCCTGAATCTGATGCACCATGCGAGGCTGCGATGCCGTGAAGTCCAGCCGCCCCGGCACCGCTGACGGTGCGCCCATCGAGATCTCGCCGCGAATGCCTAACTCCGCGATCACTGCCCTCGCCGTGGCTACGTCTGGTGTTCCCGCCCTCACGCGAATTGATCGCTCGGTGGTCGTGATCTTTCGGTTCGGATAGAACTCCGTGAACTTCCACTGGTGATTCAAGATCAGGCCAGTGAATGCGAACAGCCACGTGAAGAACAGAAAGTACAGGCCAAGGTAGAAATGCACCTTTCGGTTCCAGATGCGAAACAGCATTTCAGAGCGCAAGTGCAGCCACCAGTCCGAAGAACGAAACCGCGCCTGCGCCAAGCAGCGCCAGTCCGACACGCCGCTCTGCCTTGATGGCGATCCAAAGATAGATTCCGCTCAGCGTGATCAACAGCGTAGCGTAAGCCGTCGCATCGGCAAGCCATCGCCACCACTGGATGTACTGCCAGTTGCCCCGCAAAGCCACGTTATGTGGCCCCGGCATCTTATGCAGATACACTGCCGCATTCCAGACCGAGTTCGCGCGCTCTGTAATCACCGCGCTGCCTGAGGCCAGGTGCAGACTGACCTCCGTCTCGCGGCCGGGTACCGCAACCGGAATCACCAGACGGCCCTCAGCCGCCACCCGGCGCACGAAGTTGATCTCCCCGTACACTTTCATGGCATCCAGTACCGGACGAAGCTGCGCCACTTGCTCTTTGCCCTTCAGCAGTTCAACGCCGCGCGGGATCTCCAACCCCGTAACCGTGCGTGACACGGGCTGAGCCACCGGCATCCAGCCGTGCACGATGCAAAACACGCTGATGGCAAAAACGAGGATGAATGGGCTGATGAAAAGCCCGGCGTAGAGGTGCAGATCGCGAGTCAGCAGGTAGAGTCGTTTCAAGGCTCAATTCTATCGTTGCGGTCCCCGACAATGTACGCGAACGCTGAAATGCGCTATCGTTCCCACATGACCAGCAAACGACTCATCCTCCTGGCTACCGTTGCCCTCCTCGCGGTCGCCGCCTGGTTCATCTACCCGATCGCGCAACACAAAATCGCTGAGGAAATCCGTCTCTCCCGCATCCCCACGCTCCACAAGAAGGCTCCCTCATTCTCTCTGAAAGATTCCGCCGGCCGCACCGTCCAGCTGGCTGACTACCAAGGCAAAGTCGTCCTCCTGAACTTCTGGGCAACATGGTGCGGACCCTGCCGTATCGAGATCCCCTGGTTTGTCGACTTTCAGAAGACTTACGCCTCACAAGGCTTCACCGTCGTGGGCATTTCCCTCGACGACGATGGCTGGACGGCCATAGACCCATGGCTCAAAGAACAGGCCCAGCAGGGAAAGCCGGTCACCTACCCCATCCTTCTTGGGAACGCGGGATTGTACGGTGGCATGGACGCCCTGCCGACCTCGTACGTCATCGGCCGCGACGGAAAAATCGAAGCCATTCACACCGGACTCGTCTCGAAATCGGTCTACGCCGACGAGATCGTCAAACTGCTCTCAGCGCCTAAAACAGCCGGTCTAAACTGAACAGGTCCCGCCGGCCTTACGCGTAGATCCCGCGCAGCCGAATGGCAGACGCGACCCGATCCAGCGCCAGCATATACGCCGCCGTCCGGTTATCCACCTTACGCGTCTCACCCCACTTCGCAACCGAAGCGAAGCTCTGCACCATGATGTCTTCGAGGCGCTCGTTCACCAGCTTCTCGTTCCAGAAATAACCCTGCCGGTCCTGCACCCACTCGAAGTAAGAAACAGTCACGCCGCCCGCGTTGGCCAGAATGTCCGGGATCACGAAGATCCCCTTCTCCGCCAGAATTCCATCGGCCACCGCTGTCGTCGGACCGTTCGCGCCCTCGCAGAGAATCTTGCAGTTCAGTCGCTCGGCATTTTGCGACGTCACAACATTCTCCGTCGCCGCCGGGATCAAAACATCGCACTGCAGGAACATCGCCTCCGCTTTATCGATGGCCTCGCCGCCCGCGAAATCGTTGATGGAACCGGTCTCTTTACGGTGATCCATCAGTGCCTGAATGTCGAGCCCCTCAGCGTTGTAAATCGCGCCGTCATACTCGATAATCGCGATGATCCTGAACCCGCGCTCCGCCATCAACTGCGCCGCCATGCCGCCCACGTTTCCAAAGCCCTGGATCACAACCTTGGTCGTTTCGGGAGTCAGCCTGAACTTTTTCAGCGCTTCCATAGTGACGATCATGCAGCCTCTGCCGGTCGCTTCACGACGCCCCAGCGAGCCGCCAAGCTCCATCGGCTTCCCCGTCACGACCGCCGTCGTGGCCTGCCGGGCATGCATGGAGTACGTGTCCATGATCCACGCCATCACGCGCTCATTCGTGTTGATATCGGGCGCCGGAATGTCCTGATCGGGTCCGATCATGTCCATAATCCCGGACGTATACCGCCGCGTCAAACGCTCCAGTTCGCCATCGGACATCAGTGTCGGGCTGCAAATCACGCCGCCCTTCGCCCCGCCGTACGGAATGTTCACGACCGCGCACTTCCAAGTCATCCATGAAGCCAGCGCGCGCACTTCGTCCAGGTTGACGTCAGGCGCATAACGAATGCCGCCCTTGCCAGGACCTCGCGCCACCGAATGCTGAACCCGATAACCTGTGAACACCTCGAGCCGTCCGTCGTCCAGCATGACCGGAATGTTGACCGTCATCTCGCGCGCCGGCTTCTTCAGGACCTTGCGCATGCCGTCGTCGAGTCCCAGCGTCGCGGCAGCCTTATCGAACCGGACCTCCGCTGCCAGCCAAGGGTTCTTTTCCTGTTCGAGTGTCACTGAGCTCCTTTGAGGACTGCTTCGACCGCGGCCTGAATGGGCGGGTCGATGGTCGCATCAACCTCGTCGCCCTTTTCCACGCCCAGCGTGAGGTTGTAGATCTCCGTCTTGAGCCGCGCGGCCACGAAGTCCTTGCTGGCGATCCACTCTCTGACAGACGGCTGGATTCGGCGCGCCGAAAGCCACGCCTGGAACTGATCGATGGCCTCGGGCGGCAACAGCCAGCCCTCGGTGATCTTGTGGTCGCGGATGTATTCAGTGGCAAAGGTGGTGAACGATGCCGAAGCTTCCAGCGCGCCCCGCAGAGGCGTGATCTCGCGAGGGAACGCCTCGATGTCCGGCACTATACCGCCCCCGCCCGTCACGCTGCGGCCGCTGTCCGTCTTGAAGTCAGAGCGCTCATTTGGGTGCGCCGCTGTGGCCCCGAGAGTGAAATCGGCCGACCGGAACGCCTTCTGAATCGAGCGTCCGCTGGGAATGTAGTACAGCGCCGTAGTGAGCGCGATCCCCGTGCCTTCGGAGAGCGGAAATACGCTCTGCACCAGCCCCTTGCCGAAGCTGGGCTGGCCAACGATCGTGGCACGGTCATGATCCTGCAAAGCGCCCGCAACAATCTCCGTCGCGCTGGCTGACTTCTCGTTCATCAGCACCGCGAGCGGAAA
>JAOAPO010000352.1 GCA_025462945.1 Bryobacterales bacterium | reverse complement strand
GTGGAGGGCGCGTATGACACAGCCGCCGCAATCGCCACTACCAAGGACGGCAGCGTCTTCTTTGTCGACTCAAAAACCAACAAAGTCATGAAGATAAGCGCGGACGGCAAGCCCGTTCTGTTCAAGTCGGCCGCCGCCAAAGCTCTCCGAGGCGGTCCCGATGGCCGTCTCTACGCGATCCAGGGTCCCGCCCGGCGGATCGTCTCGTGGGCTCCGGACGGCGCCGAAAAAGTGGTCGCTTCTAATGTGGATGGGTTCGATCTTTCAATAACAGCCGCGGGCGACATCTACTTCACTGACCCGGTCCACAAAACCGTCGTCCTGATCGACGCCAAAGGGCAACGCCGCACGGTCTACTCAGGAGGCGGGATCGAAGCTCCCACAGCCCTGACCCTCACTCCCGATCAGGCGTTCCTGAACGTCGTCGACGCAAAAGGCCGGCAGCCGTGGTCGTTCCGCGTCGCCGCCGACGGCAGCCTCGAATTCGGCGCTCCGTTCTTCCGCATGGAGAATTCGGAGCAGAACAAGCTCGACACCGCGCTGGAAATCGCTGTCGATAACTCCGGCAATATGTATCGCGGCACCATCCTCGGCATCGAGTTGGAGAGCGCGAGCGGCCGGATGGACATGATCCTGAACCCGCCCAAGTACGGCAGCGCCGTCAGTCATGTGGCCTTCGGCGGTACGGAGCGCGACTGGCTCTACGCGGTACAGGAAGGCAAGGTCTACCGGCGTCAGACAAAGCGCAAGGGCGCTGCAGCCTGGGAGCCCGTGAAGCCTCCGATGCCTTCACTATAAGCGGGTATTCTGTGTTCATGGAACCGAGAATTGTCCGTTTCGAGTCGATGACGATCACCGGCATAGGCGCACCGTTCATCTCCAACCTCCTGCCCGGCAGCAACGCGCAGAAGGTAATCCCCGGCATCTGGGACAACTTCATGAGGCGCCGGGACGAGATCCCCGCGAAAGTCGCCGACGTGACTTATGGAGTGATCACAGGCGGCATGGATATGAACAATCTCCATTACATCGCCGGAATTGAGGTCGAGCCGGGCGATCGCGTGCCGGAAGGTATGGAGACAGTGGAGGTAGTGGAAGGGAACTACGCGGTCTTCACTCACCGGGGCCCGATCAGCGATCTTCCGCAGACCACGCGCACCATCTATCAGGATTCGCTGCCGCAGTCGGGTCTAACGATGCGGGATGCCCCTCATGTGGAGCTGTACGACGGCCGCTTCGACCCGTCATCGCCAACCTCGGAGTTCGACATTCTGGTACCTGTCGTTTAGGCCAAATCGTTTAGGCCAAAAAATCGGGACCGCAGCTCACACTGCGGTCCCAGGGGTTTACATCTTCAGGGAAACTTAGCGGGTGAAGCGAACGCCCAGCTGAATGAGTCTGGGGTAATTCGCCTGACTGGTGATCAGTCCGAACGACGCATTGGTGAAGGTCGTATTCGGCCCATAAAACTGAGGAGTGTTGGTCACGTTCAGAGCTTCAGCCCGGAACTGTGCCTTGATGCCTTCGGGTACCTGGAAGCTCTTGAACACTGAGAGATCCCAGCTGACCGTGCCGGGTCCGCGCAGCCCGATGGTGCGGCTGACGTTGCCGAACGTGAACTGCGGTGCCTGCGAGAAAGCGGCAGGGTTGATCCAGCCGTCGATGCGCTTGGCGAACGGGAGATCCACTTCCGGAGAGATTCCGGTGGCGTTCGGACGCTGCGCGCTGGCTCCGAAAACGCTGTTGTTGTTCGGCTGGGAAATGGCCAGAGGGTAGCCGGACTGGAGTACCCCGACCACATTCGTTGACCAGCCGCCGAGCGCATAATCCGCGATACGGCTGCTACCGAGGAAGCGCTTGCCTTTGCCGAACGGCAGCTCATACGTAACGGCCGTGGAAAGGCGATTCGGGGTGCTGGAAGTAGAGACTCCGTACTCCGAATTCAGGTCGTAAGCGTTCTGCGGACCGGCAGGCGCGGTACTGAAGCTGTTCGCGACGGTTCCGTAGGCAAGGTCAGTCTGACGAGCCTTGGTGTAAGTAGCGAGGACCGTCATGCCCGAAGAGAACCGGCGCTGCACCTTCACGTACAGCGAGAAATAGGAGGCGCGGTTCGTGTCGGAACTGTTGAGAGCCACCGAGCTGAACTGCGGGAAAGGATAGAGCGACTGTGCCCGCGAGATGGTGGGGTTGCCGACGTTCAGCGTCCCACCTTTCAGGTACATCGGATTGGCGACGTTCGCGTTGAGAGCCGTACCCAGCGAGAGGTACGAGGGGTCGAGTTGGCCAATGTTGCGGCCGTCCTGTACGAGGTGGAGACTGTGAGAGCCGATGATACCGGCGGAGACGACAAACGACGCGGGCAACTGGCGCTGCATGTCGAACGAGTACTGTTCGACGTAGCCTGCCGAACGAGTGTTCTTGTCATAGATGCTGATCGCCTGACCAACACCGGTGAGTCCACCCTGAGAGGTACCGACGGGCTGCAGCAGACCAGTCGGGTACGGATTCGAGAGGGACGCCGAGGGTGTGAAGTTACTGTCAATCGAGGTGATGATGGGCGTGGACTGAGAGAAGCCGAGCGTGTTCTGGAACGAGAAGGGCAGCGGCGCCCAGAAGATGCCGAAGCCGCCGCGGAAGGCCGTCTTCGTATTCGGTGACCAGGCGATCCCGGCGCGGGGTCCGAACTTCGTCTGCGACGGATTGAACGTGGCGCTTGCCTTGCCGTTCACACCTGCGTAGAGCAGCGTGCCGTTGAGCTTCAGGTCAGGAACATTGGCCTGCAGCGGGCTTACCGCGGTCGGGTCGAAGCCGATCATAAACTTGTTGTTCTTGTCGGCCGGACCGGTCTCGTATTCCCAGCGCAGGCCGAAGTTCAGCGTCAGTTTGGAGGTGACGCGGAAGTCGTCCTGCACGAACATGCCGTAGTAGTTCACGAAGTTGTAGAAGTTCGTGCCGACGGTCTGGCTCCCGCTGGTGGGGTTGCCGAGCAGCATGGTGGCTAGGCTGGCACCTGTGCCGATTGTGGTGGCGCGAGGGGAAGCGCGAGTGAAAACGTCACTGAAACCGAAGCTGCTGGGGCCGATGCCAGGTGCGCCGTCGTGATGCAGACCGCGCCAGTCAGCGCCGGCCTTCAGGCTGTGGCGTCCCATGAACTTCGAAATGGTGCCGTTGAAGCTGCGCGAGTAGTAGACGTTCTGCGAGGTGGTGCCACCGCCGTAGCTGGCGACATCGCCCATCGTGATGGAGGGGAATGCCGGGTACTTCGTTTGAGACACCAGCGAGGCAGGGAGTCCGAGAGAGGCAAGGTCGAAGCCGAGGCTGATGGGCGGCGTGAAGTTCGGGAAGCGGTTGAACCCGTACCGGATTGCGACCACCATCGTCGGACTGGGTGTGAGCGTCGTATTCAGCTGCGTGGCATCGACTTTGCGGAAGATGACACCCTGGTTGGGAGACGCAACTTGATTCGGGAACCAGCGGTTGCTGGGCTCCTGGCTGCCGTAGTGCAGATACGAGGCCGAGGCGCGCCACCAGTTCTTGATTTCCTGGTCGCCCTTGAACGTCAACTGGTCAGCGCGATTGAAGGCCCGAACCGTGGCGTCGAAGTTGGGGCTGCCATAGATGGAACTCGTGACATTCGGATCCGGGTAGAACGAAGCGAGCTTCAGGCCGATCGGATTGATGCGGTTGGCGGGAATGATGTTGCCAGGAAATGCGGTGCGCATACCGTCAGCAAGGGTCGAGAGCGGGTCGTAGATGAGCTGCTGGGTGCCGCGGGTGGAGACGCTTTTCGAGAAGTCGCCGGTCTTTTCGATGGCAGTGGGGACAGCCAGCCGAGTGCCGGAGGCATCGTACTGACGATAGGCTTCGCCCGAGACGAAGAAGAACGTTTTGTTGCGGCCGTCATAAACTTTGGGGATGCGGATGGGGCCGCCGAATGAGCCGCCGTAATTCTTGAAAGGCTGTTCGGGCTTCGCCTGACCGGCGCGGTTCGAGAAGAAGTTATTCGCGATCCAGTCCGTCTCACGGATGTAACCGAAGGCGCTGCCGTGGACAGCGTTGGTGCCCGACCGAAGGAACGTGTTGAAGGTACCGCCACCCGTACGCCCCATCTCAGCGTCATAGGTGTTGGCCTGGACCTTCATCTCCTGAACCGCTTCCTGTGAAGGGATAATGACCGCGCGGTTGGTGGAGTCAGTGATCGAGATGCCGTCCAGCGTGTAGTTGTTGCCGCGAACAGGTCCGCCAGCGATCGCAATCTGGGATGAGCCGGACTGGTCCTGCATGCGGTTGAATTTGGGGTTGCCGACCTGAACGACGGACTCCGAGAGTTTTGAAAGCATGAACGGGTTTCGGCCAAGGTTGGGAAGATCTTCGATCTTTTGCCGATCTATGAACTGCCCGGTGGACGCATCGGCGGTTTCGATGAGCGCCGAGTCGGCAACTACATTCACGGTGTCGGAGACCTGGCCTATGTCAAGGCCGATGTCGAGAGTGACCGATGCCTGAGTCGCAATGGCGACGCTCTTCTTGACTGCCTGTTTGAAGCCGCTGGCTTCCGCGGCGACCGTGTAGGTGGAAGGGGTGACCGCAGCGAAGGTGTATTCGCCCTGATCGTTGGTAATCGTGCTTCGGCTGATGGCTGTGCCTTGATCGGTGAGTGTCAGCTTGGCCAGCGGGACTGCCGCGCCGCTCGAATCGACCACACGTCCACGCAGAGATCCCTGAAAGCCCTGGCCAAAGACCAAAGCTGTAAACGCAAAGAATGCAACTATAGCTCGCATACCGTCTCCCTGAGTTTTGGAATTTATTGGAAAGCGCTACGGGGCAAAGTTGTGTACAGGCAGGGACGCGGGATCGGCGGGGATGGGACAGGGGCGCAGACACTGCGCCCCTGTGGCTGTGAGCATTAGGTTTGCTGCGAGTGCTACGCGAAAATCTGGGCGGTGGCAGCCATGAACTTGTCCATCTCGTCCTGGGTGCCGACCGTAACGCGAACATGTGTCGGCCATG
>JAOAPO010000336.1 GCA_025462945.1 Bryobacterales bacterium | reverse complement strand
AAAATACTCGAGTAGTAGTAGATGACCGGGGACAGCTCGAACACGCTCAGCCCCACCGGAACGTACACCACCTCTGTAGCGTTCGCGATCTTGGTGCCCACGTCTTCGTGGCTTCGCTCTTCGATTTGCGAGGCGAGGTCAGCACCCGCGTCGGTGATGAGTTTATGGAAGCTCACGCCCGTCGTCGGAAACGGCTGATCGTAAAAACGGATCATCGCCCCGTCAATCGCAATCGCCAACACAAGGCTGGCGAAGCGGTTGGCGTGAAACGACCCGGCCAGCGCAAACTGCAGACCTTCCCAGATGATGAGGAGAGTCGCAAACACGGTGAACATGTGCTGTCCTGTTGCGACGAACACGTCCATGTGATTCGTAATCAGGTCGATTGTTGTCTGCGTGATTTGAACGAACAGCCCTGAGTTGCCCATGGTTATTACGGCAGCCTCGCTCCATGCGCTTGTGTCGTCCCGCCCCAGATCGCCGCTCTGTTCTGTTGCGCCGATTGCTGCGCCGCAACCGTAAGCGCTATCCCATCCGCCATCGCGTCGTGCGCCATTTTGGCCTGAACGGTCTGCTGATCGACAATCGCTGCGAGCAGTTGATTGGTGCTCTGCTGTTGCCGCGCATTGATCACACCCGCTGCGCTGACCTGATTCAGGACGCCCACTTCGGTGTTCAAGTCCGAATTGTTCGATTCGGAATCTGAGGCCAGTCTTCTGATTGCGGACTCAGTCGCTGCCGCGTTCCCTCTGATTTGCCCCACCTGACTCATTGCGTTATTCGCGACTGCGTCAGTGAGCTCCACAGAGCCGTACCTGCGTCCGAACTGCGTGCGTTGTGCCGCTGTCAGCGAGTCCCACAGAGTGCCGTAGTTCTGTAGCGAGATTGCGGCCGAGTTCCACGCCGCCGCCGCGCCGCTCCCGGTATTTACGGCCTGCATCCAGCCTGCTGTAGTGCCGTAAGTATTCGTTGCGGTTGGGAACGTCCAGGCTGATGCCGGCGGCATCCAGACAGCTTTCGCGGTGATGTTCCTTGCCGCCCGCTCCATGTTGGAGTAGGCCTGCTGCGACAGCTGATACAAGGTGATAATCGCTTCGTACTGACGAATGGCCTGCTGGAGTTCCGACGCCATTCTGGTGTAGGCTCCTGGATCGGTAACGACGGTGAAGCCAAACTGTGCGCCCGCCGGAAGGACGAACAGGCCCAAGGTACCTGCCGCCACCATTGCCGCGGCTCGAATTCGCGTTCTCATTTCGTGGTTACCTCCTTCGGTTGTTTGTCATGGCTGTCTGGGAGGCGGGTCGTCTTGGCCGCCTTTTTCTGGCCTTTGAAGAGCTTCTGTGCACTCCGGACGGATTCAGGTGCTCTGCTTGGGTCGTTGGCATGCGTGCCGCAGCCAGACAGGGCGAAAGCGGCGGCTAGATACAGGCCGACGACGAGGTGACATCTCATCGAGCGCCTCCCGCCACACCGAGCAGTTGCATGAGAGCCATTCCGAGCAGGCCCAGGAAGAGCGGCAGAAAGAAAAGGCCCAGCAGGCCGAGAATGATGAAGTTCCCCGTCCGGAACGGTCGGGTGAAGTGTCTGAGTTCTTTGTCCATGGTGTTCCTCTCTCGTCTATAGGTCGCTTGCAACGCGGTGATTCTCATAAGCCGGTAAAACCAGGTCCCCGGTCAGGTAGACCTTGATCCGGTGACCTTCACGAATCGTCACCGTCGGCAGCACATTCAGGAAGTGATCGAGAATGCGCGTGGCAGAGCCCGACAGGCTCTGAGCCACTCCTTGTCGGTAAACGTCGGTGCCCGATGTGTTGTACCCGTAACTGCCGCGGGCCTGCTCGACACCGGCTATGGCGCCAAGTGCCAGGCTCGTGCCGAAGATTTGCAGGTAATGTTGATTGACCTGATCCTTCAACCCCGTTTCGCCGATCTGGTTCAGTGCCCTGAATTGATCGAGGTTGAGGGAATAGCCGTCCGGCATGATCATCCGATGGAAAGCCACTGCGAGCCGCTGCTGGCCGGCAACTGAAACCCGCTGGACGTCGCCAATGACACGCGTACCCTGAGGGATCAGGACGTGCTGCCCGTCGCGCGAGTAAACGGCGGTCGTGACTAAGGCGTTGACTGGTCCTGAGAACGTCCCGTTGAGACGGTTCGTGAGGACGGTTTCGATGGTTGTGCCTTCGAAGACACGGCGGTTCTTGCCGATGGATTGCTGAAGCGCCCCGTCCTGCTGCCCTTTCGCTCCAGGAGAACTAGTCTCGAGATTATCGTCATGCGCAGCTGAAGGGAGCGTTGCTGCCTGAGTCACAGCGTCAGGCACCGAACGGATCTGGCTGGGCTGGGGCTGCAAAGTAGCGGCCAGGGCGGCCTTCTGCGCTTCGATTAGCTGCCGAACATCAGACAGATCAGAGCTCATGGCCGGGCGGTCTCCGGCAGATGATGGCTGATCCTTGCGGAACGACAGCGCGATGTTAGAGGCGCGCAGAGAGTCCTCCTCACGCTTGCGCTCTGCCTGTTTCTGTAACTCACGGGCGCTCGGCTGGCGCTCCCCACTCGCACTCATCGCCCCAGGTGCTGGCTGGTAAGGGTTTTGGTAGGGATTCTGGGGGCCAGCCTGCAGCCGCTGGGCTTCCGCACGCATCTGCTCGGCACGGGCACGCTCCTGCGCCAGGTTCTTCGTGTCGTCCTCCAGTTGACGTGCGTACTGCTGTACAGACTTCGGCGATACCGGCGTTGGTTCCTGAACTCGCGCTTTCGACGGCGATGCCTTAGGCTTCGAAGGTCCCGAAGAGTTGGAGAACGCGATTACCAGCGCGATCAAGCCGCCCACGGCGAGCATCACGACAGTCTGTCTGTTCTTCGGGCTGACACCGGGCGGCTTCGGTGCCTTGTTCTGGATCTCAGGAACCGGGCCGGTGGACGGGCTTTGATCGTCCATGAACCTACTCCTCCCGCCTAAAATCCATGCGTTGCTTTCCGACGGTTAGGTAGCCATCGTCCAGAACCTTGCCGACAACGTAAAGCCCGTTCCGGAACTCAAACGAGATCAGATTCGGCTTGCCCTCTTTGATCTCGTAGAGCGCCGGCACTTCCTGCGGCTGAGCCCAAATGTAGGTGAACTTCCCGTCGTGAGCAATTGCCGACACCTGAAACGGCCGACGGTCCGTGAACCGATAAACATGCTTCAGCTTGCCGGGATATCCACTCTTGAAGGCGTCCAGTTGCTCCGCAACAGCCTTGTCGGCTGCCTCTTTCGCGGTCCTCGCCTCCTCCTTAGCGGACACAGCTTCCTGCTTCCACCTGTCTGCGTCAGAAGCGGGAATCCACCTGACAGGGGCAGAAACGGCGGTCAACATTCCTTCATCCTTGGGCTGGACAAACACTTTCAGGTCCGGTTGCGGCTCGCCTTCGCTCAGCAGAAAGGAATACACGTTCCCACTTGCCGTTATCAGGTTTAGGTTGGTGCGCGCTTTCTCTTTCTCTGGCTTGATGTAGGCGAAGTTGTCGGCGCCGTTGATCACCCAGTTCTCCTTGTCGCCGCAAACGAAGTCCATGATCTTCTCGGATTTGGGCAGCACGAACACGGTCGTGTACCGGAGCCGGGTTCGTATTTCAGGAACTTCTCTCTCCCGGTACTCGATGCTGCGTGCCACCGTCGCCGCCTCGGGTCGGACACTCACATCTGGTGCCGGCCGGGGTGCCTCTGCCCCGATCAGGCAGCCACTAGCGAGGCCCGAGAGTATCAACTCGCGGTAAATTCGCATAACGCTCCTTAACGTGTCTCCGTTGATGCAGCGCGAGCCGCTGCTGCTGGTACTTCCAAACGAACAACCTTGGAGGCATCGGGCCTCTTGATGAGCATTTCCCTTTTTGGCTGGAGAGTCGCAATGAGATCAGCCTCGACGTCTTTCAGGCGGAAGATCTTCTTGTAGTGCTCGCGGTCCATCCGCGGATTCGCCAGGAAGATCATCGTCCCGCAACTCTCCGCGACCGTCTGGAGCATTTCGCTCTGCTCCAGATCGCTGCTGGACTGGGTAGCAAGAACCATCGCGGCGTTGCGCTTGCGCCACGTCTTGAGAGCCTCAGTGACGTACGCCTTGATCGTCGGATTGCGAAAGAACCGCCAGGCTTCGTCGAGGAGGAACAGCTTGAAAGTCCC
>JAOAPO010000327.1 GCA_025462945.1 Bryobacterales bacterium | reverse complement strand
GGGACTTTGTTGCCTCCGAGGCCGGCGCCCGAGCCCTGCACGCTAAAGTCGACACGGGGCGTCATGAGGTTTCTGGCAACCCTGGCGTTCAGGTCGTCTATGGTGAGGCGGCGGTGGACTGCGTCGAGTTCCGGCCTGACTCTCAGTGCGGCATCCAGAGCCTCTTCGAGCGGCATGAGCGTGGCGGTTGCCGGGAGTACGGAGGGATGGTCGGCCAGCACAATCTCGATCCTGCGGAGGTCTGGGGTCAGGTCGGCGCCAATTTGGCGGCGGAGGTTGTCGACGGCTGCCTTATAGCCGAACTCGGCCTGGATGAGATCACGCTGGCGCTCGGCGAGCTGTGTTTCGGACTGGAAGATGTCGAGGGCGGCAAGGGCGCCAAGGTCGAGCGCCTGCTTGTCGCGATCGTAGGACTTGCGGGCGAGAGCGAGGGTCTGCTGCTGGACCTTGATGTTGTCTCGGGCCCGAACGGCATCCCAATATTGACCGGCGGCGGCTGCGATAAGGTCGCCGATGCGGGCTTCGCTCTGGCGCGAGGTGATGGTGAGCAGGGTGCGCGCAATCTGCTGAGGCGCTTTGAACTGGATGCCGCTGCGGTTCTGCAGAAGTGGCTGACTGAACGTGAAGCCCACGTTGCCGGCGATGCTGGGGTTGAGTAGGTTGAAAAGGCTGTTGGTGGAGTTTCGGGATGAGGTAAAGACCATCCCTGCGGTCTGGCCGGTCGGGAGCAACTGCTGCATGTTCAGGAAGGAAACCTGATTCAGGCTGCTCAGCGTGGAGGCACCGCCGATTTGGGAGACCTGCGGCGAGACGGAACGGATGGTGGTGAAACCCAGGTTCAGCGTCGGGTCGAACACCGCATGGGCGGCACGGACCTGGTTGGCAGCGTTGTAGACGTCCATACGGGTGATGTTGATTTCCGTGGAGTTGCGGAGTGCGAGTTCAAGGAAGTCGCGGAGGTGTAGGGTGAGTCTGCCATCGGCGATGCGGTCCTGAATGCCTGCAATCTCGCGGACCTTGATCGTTTCGGGATAGAATCGGCGTTCGATCCAGCCGGGCATGGCGAAGGTGGCGGCCTGAAGAAGCGGGACGATCAGAAAGCCCGCGACGCAGCGGGAAAGTCTATTCATAGCGGAGAGCCTCAATGGGGTCGATGCGGGAGGCCTTACGGGCCGGGTAGATGCCGAAAACAATGCCCACCGCGACGGACACGCCGAACGCGATGGCGATTGACGCGGGGGTGACGATGGTGCTCCATTCCGCGGCTCGCGCGATGATCCATGAAAGGAGATAGCCAAAACCAATACCCACTACCCCGCCGCCGATTGAGATGAGGACCGATTCGAAAAGAAATTGCCGGATGATGTCGCCGCGACGGGCTCCGATGGACCGGCGAATACCGATTTCCCGGGTGCGTTCAAGAACCGTGGCCAGGACGATATTCATGATGCCGATGCCGCCGACGAGCAGGGAGATGGCTGCGATCGCGACCATGACCCAAGTGAAGATAGATTGCGAACGCTGCTGTTCAGCGAGTAGTTCGGCAGGGATCGTGACCGCAAAGTCAGGAATTTTGTGGTGGGTTGAACTGAGGATGGCGTTGACGACCTTGGCAGCGGCCATGCTGTCAGCGTGCAACTTGAGGCGGATATCGACGCCGTCGAGCTCGTCTTTACGGCTGCCGCCGCGATCGAAGAAACGGTACTTGAAGGTGTCGAGGGGGATGTAGATGACGAAGTTGGGGTCCATCGACTGGGCGGTGCCGGAGCCCGAGCTGATCTGTTCTTTCAGAACGCCGACGATTTTGAGCCAGGTGTCGTTCACTTTGACGAACTGGCCAGCAGCGGCGCCGTAGCCGAGAATGGCCACCTTGGCCTTTTCGCCGAGGACGCAGACAGCGGCGGCGGAGAGATCGTCCTGATCGGTGAAGAAGCTTCCTTCAGCGAGCTTCCAGGCGTGGATGGGGGCGTATGCGGGGCGGACGCCGAACAGTTCGGGGAGGTCTGGCGTGGGCTTGGGGACGACCTGCGCAGGGTGCATGCTGCGGCGCGCCGAGATCATTTCGAGATCGTCGACGTTGGCCTGCAGGACGCGAACGTCGCGTTCGGTGAGGCCGGGCGAGGAACGGCGGCGCTGCTGGAGTTCCTGATCGCTGGTGGCCGTGCGGGACTCGATGAGGAGGTTGCGGACACCGAGGGACTCGATGAACCGCATGGACTCCTCCCGCGCGCCGGCGCCGATGGCGAGCATGCCGATGACGGCGCCCACGCCAAAGATGATGCCGAGGGCCGTCAGCAGCGTTCGGGTTTTTTGTGCCCAGAGGTTGCTCGCAGCAAGAGCGATGTCAGAGCGGTACCGGGAGAGGATCATCAAGGCGTGGTCATTTCGGAAGGGCCTGCATCATTTGGGGAGGGCAGAGCTTGGGCCGCCCGCCGCGCCTTTCTTTTTCGCCTGCTCAGTGGGGTTGGCGAGGGCAACGCTCTGGCCTTCAGCGAGGCCTTCAATCACGACACGCATTTCGTTGCGACGCACCAGCTTGACGTCCCTGGGCGTAAACCCCGCGGGGCTGCCCACATACACAAAAGTTTTGCCGTCGTTTTCGAACAGCGCCTGCGCCGGGAGGGAAAGGACGCCTTTGAGCTGGTCGGTGGTGACGACGAGGTTGGCGCTCATGCCGGGGCGGAGTTCGGGGGAGGGATTGTCGAGGGTGATGCGGCAGAGGAAACGACGGTCCCAGGGCGAGCCGGTGGTGCCGCCCATTTCCTTTACGTGGCCGGAGTAGGTGCGGCCGGGGACGGCGACGACGGTGACGTTGACTGCCTGCCCGACGGTAATGTGCCCGCGGTCGAGTTCGCTGATGTTGGCGTCGACGAGCCAGTCCTTGAGGTCCTGAATCTCAGCGACGGCCATGCCGGGGCGCACCGTATCGCCGAGTTGAAACGTTGGCAGGGTCATTCCGAAATAGGTCATGTTCTGGTTCGTGTTTTGGCGGATGGAGACGTAGCCGTCACGGTGGGCGCGGAGGGTCATGTTATCGATGTTCCGCCGGGCGGTGGTGGCCTGCGACTCGGCTTTGGCTCGGGCAGCGCCCTGAATAGCGATCGCCGCGGCGTTGGTGGCTTTGCGATTTGCGAGGTTCTTTTCAAGCTGCGACAAGCGGTCTTTGGCGCCTTCGAGAGCCAGAGTGTTCTGCCGGGCGGTGATGGTTGGCAGCATCGGATTCTTCCGGACGTCGAGTTCGGCGAGGCGGACATCGGCGCGGGCTTTCACAAGGGCATAGCCGTCCTCTTCGGCCTGGGCGTCTCGGACCGCTGTGGCCTGGGCGAGGCGCTGCTCGACTTCGGCTACGTCGGCGGTGGCTTCGCGCAGACGGAACTCCTGCTCGGTGGTGTCAAAGGCCGCGATGATGTCGTCTTTGTGGACTTCTTCGCCGTTCTCGCGAAGTTGAGTCAGGTGGAGTTCCCCGCCCCCGGTGGATGGCGCGGTCAGCGCGTCCGGATTACCGCCGCGAAGTTCTCCTTTCGAAGTCACCTCCAGCGTCACGTCGCCGCGAATCACCTTCGCGACGGGGATTGTTTCCTTCTTTTCCGCAGTCAGGTCGCGCCAGGCGCGGAGGCCGTAGAGACCGGCAACGCCGATTCCGGAGAGGGCAATGACGGCGACGATGGCGAGCCTGATGCCGCGTTTTGCGCTCACTGCTTTTTCTCCTGCGGGGGTTCGGCCAGGGTTACGAGAGTGCCCGCCGGCAGACCGTCAACGGCGACTTCATCGGGATTGCGTGCCACAACCGTAACGGGCGTGGGCGTGTACTTGCCGTTGGCCTTTATGTAGACCGCTGGCTTGCCCGCGATGGTGAACAGAGCTTTGGCAGGGATGTGGATGGCGTCGGGAATGCGGCGCTCCACGAGATCGGCGGCGGAATTCATGCCGGGGCGCATGCGGGGATCGGGCTTTTCGAGGTGGGCGTAGGCGCGGAACGAGCGAGTGGGCGGCCACTCGTTAAAGCTCTGCTCGGTGAGGGGTGTGATGCTGTCGATTTTCGCGGGGAGCGTGGTTTCAGGAAAGGCGTCGACGTGCACCAGAACGGTGGCGCCGACCGTAATGCGCCCGCGGTCGATCTCTTCGACTTTGCACTCCATTTCGAGAGTGCCAAGGTCCGGAATTTCGGCGATGATTTGCCCGGCGCCGGCCCGGTCACCCACGCGGAACGGTTGCGCGTTCATCCAGCCCTGGGAGTAGTTCGGCATGTAGTTGATCACGCCGTCGAGCGGGCTGCGGAGTTCCATTTGGGTGAGGTGGTATTCCACAAGCTCTACCTGGCCCTTCGCGTTATCGCGGGCACGTTCCAGCGATGATAGTTTCGATTCGGCCGACCGCTTGTGCGTGGTCATGGCCGCCTGCTGGACGCGCAGCTTGCCTTCGGCGAGACCGAGGTCGATCTCGCTTTCCTCACCCTGAATCCGGCTGACGATGGCCTGCTTCGACGCTTCGAGTTTGGCCCTCTCGTGGGCGTATTTAGAGGTGGAGAGATCGAGGTTGTCCTGATCTTCCGTAATGCGGGACTGAGCGACTGCCTGGTCGAGCGCGGATTGGGCCTGGGCGAGGCTGGCCTGCTTCTCTTTGAGGTCCTGCTGGGTGCGACCCGGGTCGAAGCGGATCACGGGGTCGTTGGTCCTGACGGCGGAACCGGCGGGCGCCTGCCAGATGATCTGGAGGTCAGGGACGTCTATGGGCGCCGAGATTTGTTGGGAGCGGCGCGCCATGAGCTGACCGCGACTGCGGACGAGAACCAGGAATTCGCCCTTGCGCGCCGTGGCGACCGGGAGATCCGCTGCCTGCTTGTTTTTGCGGAATTCACGGACCCCGTAGACGGAGCCGGCCACGATGACGGCGAGTACGGTGAGGCGGACGAAGTACTTCAGCCAGCGTCTGGCGGCTGGAACTTTGGGGCTCATCGCCTTGCCTGCATTGGCGGAACGTCGATATCGACGGCGGCGGAGAGATCGGGCATGAGGCGGGGATCGTTGCCTTCCAGGCGGAAGCGGGCCGTGAAAGTTTTGACCGAGACTCCGAGGCCGGATGTGGCAACGGGGCTGGCGGAGACGAAATGGGCTTTGAACAAGGTGCCGGGGAAGGCGTCGAGGTGGACGGTTGCGGTAGCCCCGGGCACAAGAACTGCTCCATCTGGCTCTCCGACCGCGACTTCGACTTCCATGCGCGTGGGATCGAAGAGGCTCAAAAGGGGGCTGCCGCCCCAGAGTTGATCGCCTTCCTGGGCATGCCCCATGGAGTTATTGCGATACACATTCTGGAGAGCCACCATGCCCTTGATGGGCGCTTTGACGGTGAGCTTCTCAGAGTTGCGGTTCTGGCGTTCGACTGCGACCTGCTGGCGTTCCTTTTGGAGTTCCAGAACGCGCAGTTCGGCTTTTTCGGCAATCTCACGGAGCTTCATCGATTTTTCGAGGCTTGCCACGTGTGCACGGGCATCTTCGACCCTGACCACGTTTTTCTCCTGGTCGATGGCGCTGAGGACGGGTCCTTTGCGGGTTTCGATCTCGGCCTTTCGCATGTCGGCGCTGGCGGTAGCAAGCTCGGCAATCCGACGCTCGTTGCTGCTGCTTTGTTCAGCGCGTTTCTCTTCGATTTGATGGGAAATGTCGTCGAGTTTGGTCTGGGCGTCGCGCATTGTCTTCAGTTCACCGGCACGATCGAAGGTGGCGATCGCTTCCCCGACATTGATGACGGCGCCGTTTTGGGCAAGCGTGGCGAGGGTCAGGTTTCCGCCCTGACCCTCAATACGTGGAACCAGGATAGAGATGGACTGGACGGCGCGAATGGTGCCCGTGGCGCGGACAGAGCGGCGGGGCGCGTCAATGGTGGCTGCGAAGGCGCAGGCGGTCAGGAAGACTGGTACCAGCGTCATGCGAACGAGTTTGCGCCTGCAAAGAGTCATTTTTCGTTGGACGCGTTGGTCCAAAATTGAGTTAGGTGGTAAATACGTCGAAGGTAAGACGTATGAGCCTTAACGTTTGTTGCCTTGTTCCTTGATTTATTTTTATAGGGCTGCGGGAGGGCGGCGTTATAGAATCAGCGGCATGAGATTGATCGCCTTGACGTTCGCGGTGTCCGTGACGATTGGTTTGGCTGCTGATGCGCCTTCGCATAAAACGACGAAGGCCGAAGTTGAGAAGTGGTACTCGTCTCTGTCCAACTGGGGGCGATGGGGCAAGACGGACGAGGTTGGTACGTACAACCTGATTACGGATGCCAAGCGACGTGAAGCCGCCGGGTTAGTGAAGGACGGCGTGGCGGTTTCTCTGGCGCACAACGTTCTGAAGGAAAAGGCTCTGGACAACTCGGAACCCTTCCAGCACAAGATGACCTATACGGGCGCCAAGCCGAACGGCGACTGGTTCATGGATGAGTACACAGTGAGCTTTCACGGGCTGGCTCATACGCACATGGACGCGATCTCGCACACGTCTTATAAGGGGAAGATGTATAACGGCTTCTCGCAACTGGATGTGACGGAGAAGGGCGCGAAAGAGTTGGGCATTACCGGGTTCAAGAACGGGATCTTCACGCGGGCGGTTTTGATGGATATCCCGCGGCTGAAGAACCTGCCTTATCTGGAACCGGGCACCGCGATTTTCCCCGAGGACCTGGAGGCGTGGGAGAAGAAAGCCGGCGTCAAGGTAGGGTCGGGCGATGTGATCCTGATTCGGACGGGGCGCTGGGCGCGGCGGGCGGCGAAGGGTCCGTGGGACACGTCGAAAGTGGCCGGGTTGCATGCGAGCTGCGTACCGTGGCTGAAGGCTCGGGATGTGGCGATCGCGGGGAGCGATGCGGCGTTGGATGTTCTGCCGTCGCAGGTGGATGGCGTGGTGCAGCCCGTTCATCAGGTGATTCTGGTGGCGATGGGCATGCCGATTTTCGATAACCTGGATTTGGAGCAGGTGTCGGCTGAAGCTGCGAAGCGGAATCGTTTTGCGTTCTTGGTGACTGCCGCGCCGATGGCGGTTCAAGGTGGAACGGGATCGCCGCTGAATCCGACGGCTTTGTTTTAAGAACAGCGTTAGCTGACTTCGAAGAAGCGGCGGATCTTTGTGAGGAGTTGAGCCTGGCTCTCGGCTTCTCGTTTTCTGGCTGTTTCCTGATCGAGCTTTTCCCTAACTACGGCGAGTTCCATCTGGCGGTGGGCCATGACCACGGACATGTCCTCTGCGAGGTCGCTTCGTCTTTGGACGATGTTCTGCAGGCCCTTTTTGTCCAGACGGTAGCAATCGACTTTGGTGCGGGCGATGGCGCTGGCCGTGCGCGTTTCGCCGGTCAGGAGCGATGCTTCGCCGAAGAAGTCGCCGCTTTCCATGACGGAGACCTGGCGATCGGTTCCGTCGGAAGCGCGGAAGGTGATGGTGACGTCGCCGGAGACGATGAAGTACATGGAGTCGGCGGAGTCGCCCTGCCGGATGATGGCCTCCCCGGGTGCGAAGGACACGGGCTGGAGGCTAACGGCGAGCTCGTGGAGGTCGGCATCTTCGAGCAGGCGGAGGATTGGGGTTCGCCGCAGGATATCCAGAGGGTCTGCTTTCTTGTGGTCGGCCTTGCCCTTCTGCATTTCGAGAACGGTGGTGATTTCGCGGACGGGCACGCCGGCCCTGTGCAGCGCGAAAGAGAGACGGACGAGCGCGGCCGAAGTTGGCCCGAGGTCGACGCCGGGCTCGGTCAGCCAGATCACTGCCGCGTACTGGATGGCTCCAGGAGCCATTTGCTGGACAACGCATCGCGGCTCGGGGTCTGTGGCGACGCCCGGGATGGGCGAAGTGCGCAGCGCGAACTCGACGGCTTCGATGACTTCCTGCGGATTTGTGGAGTAAGGCATCGAGAACGGCAGGAAATGACGGTGCCGGCGCGACATGATGTTGACGGCGGAGCGCATTAAGACGCTGTTCGGCAGGATGACAGTGTCGCCATCACGGGTGGTGATGGCTGTGTGGCGAAGACGTATGTGCTGGACCCAGCCGGCTCTGTCAGCGACGGTGATGAAGTCGCCCACGCGGATACCATCCTCCAGTTCGAGGGCGACGCCGCCGGCGATGTTGCTGAGCATGTCCTGCAGGGCGAGACCGAGGACCGCGGTGGCTACCGCCGAGGTTGTGAAGACGCCAGTGACGTCGAGGCCTACTCGAATCAGGAGGTGGAGCAGCGTGCCGACGTAGCCGGCGACGACGACCATCTCCGTGAGGAAGCGGGGGTGGCGGACTCTGCGAAGGGCAAGGTCGAAAACCATCACGACGGCGAGTTGGATCGCTGCCAGCGTGAGGAGCGCGATCGCTGTTTCTTCGCAAATCCGGTCGGATGGCCTGAATTGCGGGGGAAAGAACGACAGCGTCCATGCGAGGAGCCAAAGCAGGAGCAGGCCAGCCACGTTGCGGAGGCGCGACTTCTCACGCGCGGGCCTCCAAACGGCCACTGTGCAGACGAGAAGGGCCAGGGCGAACCAGGCTAGGGATGGATGCACGAAGATTTCATTCTAGACGGCGTGACTCGTTTCCCAGTCGAGCAGGCGGCGTTTCAGTTCGGTGCCCCAGGCATAGCCCGTGAGGGCACCGCTGGAGCCGATCACGCGGTGGCACGGGACGACGAGGGCGATGGGGTTGGTGGCGTTGGCGCGTCCCACGGCACGCGCTGCACCGGCTGCTCCGATGCGGTGGGCCAGTTCCGCATAGCTGACGGTTTTTCCGTAGGGGATCTCGATGAGCGCCGCCCAGACCTTCTTCTGGA
>JAOAPO010000315.1 GCA_025462945.1 Bryobacterales bacterium | reverse complement strand
AGTCAGACGTCATTCTGGATGCAGCGTCCCGACGCACCGTGAACTTCACACTTGAGGTAGGGGCACTAACGGAATCCGTGTCGGTTTCCGCGGCTACAGACCGGGTCCAAACAGAGGCTGGCGACGTGAGCCACGTCATCTCCAGCCAGCAACTTAGCCAGATCGCCCTGAACGGCGGTAACTACTCTCAACTCCTCCGCCTCATCCCCGGCGCCGTCGCGACGACTCTGGATCCGTTCGGCCTGGCGCTCTCCACCACGGGACAGCGTATCAACGGGATCCGCAGTGATTCCATCCTCTTCAGTGTGGATGGTGCCGAAAACATGGATAATGGCGGCAACTCCAACGCGGCCATAAACCCGAGCGCGGACTCCATCGCGGAAGTTAAGATCCTGACGTCCAGTTACAGCGCCGAGTTCGGCGGCCGTTCCGGCGCTCTCGTCAACGTGATTACGAAGAGTGGAACGCAGCGCTTTCACGGCAGCGCGTTCGAATTCGTGCGCAATGATCAACTCGACGCCCGCACCTTTTTCGCCCGCCAGGTAGATCCTCTCCGCTTCAACGATTTCGGCTACACCTTGGGCGGGCCCGTCTTCATCCCGAAGAAATGGAACAAAGAAAAAGACAAGCTGTTCTTCTTCGTGAGCCAGGAATGGAAGTACACTCACACGGGCGCCACCAGGCTGAATGTCGTGCCGACCGCCGAGGAACGCAGCGGAGATTTCCGCAACTCGTCCCTCGCGGCTCCCGTTGACCCTCTCAACAACCAGCCGTTTGCGAACCGAACCGTGCCGAGTTCCCGTTTCTCGCACGACGGCCCAAGGCTCCTTCTGCCCCTGCCAGCGCCGAATTTCAACGGGTCCGGTGGGAACTTCGCCGCGACCGGCCGCAGCCAGGTGGATCCCCGCGAATTGCTTGTGCGCCTCGACTACGCGCTCTCGCCCAACACGCAGATCAGCTACCGGTGGGCTCACGACGAATGGGACATCCTGGACGGGTTCCAGGGCAGTTCGCTCGGGATCGTGCCTGGCGGACGTCCCAGGCCAGCCTACGTGACATCGCTGAGCGTGTCACACGTGTTCTCCCCGACTGCCGTCAACTTCGTCAGCTTCAGCCTGAGCCATGACATCATCGTCGGCAGCCCTCACAACGAGGTTCTGAAACGAAGCACTCTCGGCCTGACGTTCCCGGAGATCTATCCGGCAAACCGATTCGGCGTAGGTCCGGACCTGATTATCAACGGCTTTAGCGGCTACAATGCCGGAGATCGAATCAAGAAAAATAACAGCATCTTCCAATGGCGTGACGATTTCAGTAAGGTGATCGGTACCCACTCCCTGAAGATGGGCACCCAGATCACTCGCAGCCGCACAGACGAGAATATTCGCTTCAGCGATGAGGGGGCAGTCACGTTCTCCACCTCAGCCAAGAACACAACGAAGAATGTGATCGCGGACGTCCTCCTGGGTAACTTCCAGAACTACACGGAATCGATTGCCGACGCCGACTACTGGGGCCGCTTTACTCAGGCAGACTTCTATTTCCAGGACAGCTGGAAACTGAATCGCCGCCTGACAGTAGAGATGGGTGTTCGCTACAACTTCATCCCGCCCTTCATCAACGCGCTCGGGAACACGTCGAGTTTCGACCCGCTCCGCTACAGCTCATCGAAGGCACCCCAAATCAGTCCTGCCGACGGCTCTATCACTCCCGGAACCGGCGATCCTTACAACGGACTGGTGCTGTTTGGTTCCGGCTTTCCGCAGAAAGCGACCGGACGCGTTCCCGCAGCTGGCGATTCCAGTCTCCAGCGCCTGTTTGTGGGCCTCCCGCAAGGCGGCTTCGCCACCAACCATGGCGACTTCGGACCGCGCGTCAGCTTCGCCCTGGACCCTTCGGGTCGCGGCTTGACAGCAGTCCGTGGCGGCATGGGAATCTTCTACGACCGGATGCCGACCAACACGCTGATCAACCCAAGCGGAAATCCACCGTTCAACACCAACGCAAGCATTTTCGACGGCAACATCGATAATCCGACCGGAGGAACCACCCGCTCGTTTCCCTCCACCATTTCTATGCTGCCGCAGCGCATCCCGGATTCAAGCGTTATCTCGTATAACCTTGGCGTACAGCAGCAGCTCAGCCGAAATGTCATCATCGACGTGGGCTATGTAGGCAACGTTGGCCGCCATCTGTTGCGCACTATCAATCTCAACCAGTTGCCGGTAGGAACGCGCCTGAACGCACCAAACAGCACCATCAACCAAAACGCCCTCCGACCGTTCCCGGGCTATGGCGCCATAAACGTGCTGGATCATGGGGACAATTCGAGCTACAACAGTCTGCAGGTCTCAGCCAGCAGGCGGATGCAGAACGGGCTCTCGATGACCGCGAACTATACCTTTTCGCGTACTCTCGATACTTCCTCCGGGTCGCCTCAGGACTCCTACAATGCGCGATCGGACTACGGGCTGTCTTCCATACACCGCGCGCACCTCCTCAATGTGAACTACATCTATGAACTGCCGTTCTTCCGGAAGAATCCAAACGTAATCGTGCATAACGTGCTGGGTGGGTGGGAGGTATCGGGAGTGACGACGTATCAAAGCGGCGCGCCCAATAACGTCACGGTTCTGTCGGACGTAGCCCGCATCGGCGCCACATCCTCACGCGCGTCCGTCATCGGCGATCCCAACTTGGCATCGGGCAGCCGGACGCTCGCCCGTTGGTTCAACACCGAGGCGTTCCTAGCCCCCGAGAAGATGATCGCGGGACAGTTTGGAAATGCAGGACGCAACATCCTCATCGGCCCTGGCTTTAGTGAATGGGATGTCGCCGCGATCAAAAACTTCGACTTCGCCGATCGGGCCCGCATCCAGTTCCGCGCCCAGGCCTTCAACGTGGTCAACCATCCTTCTTTCACCGCCATCGACACGACCGTGCGCTTCGATAGTGCAGGCAAGCCGGCCCAGACCTACGGAGCCGTCACGGGCGTCGGTCCTGCCCGAACGCTGGAGCTCGGACTGAAACTGATCTTCTAAGATGCTCACATGAAAAAGCTAGTTGCTTTGTCCGCTGCGCTGTTGACCACTACCTTGACCGTTCACACGCAGCCGCGCCCGGAATGGGTTCGGCACGTGATAGCCGAGGGCTTTCCCAACCAAACCGTGGTCGCGGCCGATTTCACAGGCGATGGGCTGATTGACGTGGTGACGGGCGACATCACGCCAGGGAAAGAGCGGACAATACTGTATGTCGCGCCCGACTGGAAGCCTGTCGTCCTCTACTCGGGCATCCGGACTATTTACGGCGTCGCGATGGACGTAAATGGCGACGGTAAGCTCGACATCGTAGCGTCCCGCTATCATCCCGGACTCATCTACTGGCTGGAACGTCCCAAAGATCCTGTCCACGACCCGTGGCGTTATCATGTGGCGGACGATTCGGCCGCCGGCGGCATCGACGGTATCCATGGGCTGGCCATCGGAGACGTCGATCGCGATGGCAAGCTGGACCTGATTGCAAGCGGAGGGCAGCCGAAAGGAGCCTTCCCGGATTCACTGGCATGGTTTCGCATCCCGCCGAAGCCGGATCAGAGTGGAAGCTGGGAGCGAAACATCCTGGCCGACCGCGATGCTCCCGGGCTGAGTCACTATGTTGGCCTCGGGGATGTGAACGGTGACGGCAGACCCGATGTTGCGAGCGCGTCAAAGGATTCGGTCGGCGGCAACTGGTTCGCGTGGTGGGAACAGGGAGCAGATGGACGGAAGCCCTGGAAGAAGCACCTGATTGCTGAGGGCCAATTCGGCGCCACAAATATCCTGATCAATGATCTGAACGGTGACGGCAAGCCTGATTTCGTGGCCTCTCGAGGTCACGGCAGCGGGATTACGTGGTATGCGGCTCCGGATTGGGCGCCTCACGATGTCAATGCCGGAATCAAAGGCCCGCATGCGCTCGCCGTCGGCGATGTGAATGGGGACGGAAAACCCGACATTGTGACGGTGGCGAAGGATTCACGGATCGCGGCCTGGTTCGAAAACGACGGGACCGGTCGCTTCCAGGAACACCGAATCGGAGATAACCAGTCGGCGTACGACACTCGACTGGTGGACATGAACGGCGACGGAGCCCTCGACGTTCTGGTAGCCGGCTTCGAGAGTAACAACGTAATTTGGTATGAGAATCGCGTCCCGAAGCGAAAATAGTTGGAGGGCCCCAACGTTGCCCGATAGAGTGTGAGCCTACTTCATGCGTATAAGCCTTCTTCTGATTACAAGCATCCTGACCGCGTCCGCAGGGCGCAGCCAGTCCCCTGTCGCTCAGCCCGCAGGCGGTGAATCCCCTCTCGGCAAGACCAGCAATGACCCGTTTCCTTCCCCCATCAATGCGACGGATGGCATCATCCGGGTGAAGTTTGCCGAGTTTGCCTCCATACCCTTCCTGGGCGAGGACGCGCCGCGCTTGATGCTCCTCGTCGACGAGCCGGGGACAAAGCGACTCTTCGTTCACACCATGCAGGGCCCACTTTATTCCGTCAGCTACGATGGCAAAAAAGTCACCGAATATCTGGACGTAAACGCGCCCACCTGGGGCGTGCCGGTCCAGTTCTCAAGTCATGATCGCGGATTTCAAAGTTTTGCGTTCCATCCGCAGTTCAATCAACGCGGGACCCGCGGCTACGGCAAATTCTACACGTACACCGATACGTCGAACATCACGCCGAAGGCCGACTTCCTGCCAAACGGCCCGGGACATATCCATGACACCGTGCTGCTCGAGTGGACCGCGAAGAACCCCATGGCAGAGAAGTATGACGGCGGGGCGCCACGGGAAATGTTCCGCACTGCCAAGGCCTTTCAGATTCACAACGGAGGACAGATTGCGTTCAATCCGCTGGCCCGGCCGGGAACTGCGGACTACGGGCTGCTCTACGTCGGCGTGGCCGATGGTGGCAACGGAGGAGACCCGTATAAGCACGCGCAGAACCTCTCCTATGCGTTTGGCAAGATTCTCCGAATAGACCCTCTCGGGAACAACAGCGCCAATGGGCGGTACGGCGTTCCTTCCTCGAACCCGTTCCTAAAAAACGTCAAACCGGGAACGCTCGGCGAGATCTACGCGTACGGCTGCCGCAATCCGCAGCGCTTCTCGTGGGACCCGAAGAACGGAAACATGTTCATGGCCGACATCGGTCAGGAGGTGGTCGAGAAGGTCACACTGGTGAAGCCGGGAGCAAACCTCGGGTGGAACATCTGGGAAGGCAGTTTCAGGTATGGTCCGCGAGCCGTCGGGTTGGAGAACCGGCACGGCGATCCGGAAGTCACCTACCCAATCGTCGAGTTCGATCACACCGACCCGCTGTTCCAGCGAAGTGTCGCGGTGACGGGCGTTTTCGCCTATCGGGAAACCGCTATGAGGCAACTTACGAACAAGCTGGTCTTCGGCGACAACCCAAGTGGTGAGATCTTCTATGTCGATGCCGACAATCTGCCAAAGGGCGGACAGGACTCAATCCGGCGCATTCTGTTTGATGACAAGGGCACAACCAGGACGCTGCTTGAGCTCATTCAGCAGAAAATGCAGTCGCAGGGTAAGACTCCGGCGAAACGCACGGACATGCGCATCAACCTGGGCCCGGAAGGCAAAGTTTTCGTCATGAATAAGTTCGATGGCATCATTCGGGTGCTGGTCCCTTAGCCGCTGGTGACTTACTTGCCGGCAACCCACCCGTACGCGTTCATCATCACTTCGAACAGCCGCGTATTCGGGAAAAAGCCGTGCACCTGCTCAGCCCCGGCACCCTGCGCCGTCGCCAGCACCTCTTCTCCGGTGTGGCTGTCATTCACGCGAATGACGGGCAGATCAATCGGCCCTTTGACCGTATGCGTTTGCTTCCATTCGGTGAGGCCCTTCAGGACAGGGTCGCTGCGCAAGCCACCGTGCATCCGCAGATCGAACGAGTGGTCTGCTGTAAACAACAACAGCGTGTCCTTCAGGTCCACCGTCCCGGCGATCTCCCGGATCAGCTTGTCGAAATTCACAACATTGGTCAGGCCCTTCTCGGGGTTGTCGGTGTGCGAGTCCCACTCGATCATGAGAAAGTAGCCTTTGGGGTTGGCGGACAACGTGCGGATCGCCAGTCGCGCCGCGGCAGGCAGATCGATGGGCTGATCCAGCACCGCCACAGGACGCTTCGCACCAGCGGGGATTTCCTCCAGCGAGGAGTAGATAGCCCTGTTGTTCTCTCGGGCCATCTCCTCCAGATCCAGCCCACTCGCCTGCGCGTTCGCGAAGATCTGCTTACGGCCCACACCCAGCACTACGTCGACGCCATCGCCGAAACGCGGCTTGAAGATCTGCGAAAAGATCTCCCCCAGCTTGCCGCGATCGTTGACGTGGGCGTAACATGCCGCGGGCGTGGCATCCGCGATGTTCACGTTTGTCATCACACCCGTGGCAAGCCCATGCTCTTCCGCGTACTCAAGAATCGTCTTGAGCGGCGCCGCGTTCTTCTTACCTCGAACTGCGTCGGCGCTCTGGCTCAGCACGCCGTTATTTGTCTTCTGGCCGGTCACGATGGCCGTCATGCCGGCCGCCGAGTCCGTCACCCATTCTGTCGCTGTCGAAGTATCCGACAGGCCCATGTGGGGCCAACTCTGAACGTAGAGCTTTTGGGGCGCTCCGTATCCCATCGCACTGGCCGCATTCAGTGTCGGGAGGCCGCCCGCATCTGCCAGGAACACGATCACGTTCTTCGCGTGCGGCTTCTGTGCCGTAAGGTTTGCGGGCATGAACGGCGTCACGATCGCGACGAGCAGAGCCGCAGTTTTCGAACTTGTCATCCCCGCAGTGTACCGGCGCGGCATGACAAAACGATGACACCTCAACCTTAGTTTCATTAAACGACTGTCCTCAGATTGAAGCCCAATTGTCATCCATTGCTAACACTGATTTCTTAGCATGGATTTCCAATGAAAATCATCTCGTTGTGCCTCGTCGTCACCGGCTGTGTTTGTGCTGCAACCGCTGCTCAGCCCGGCCCCATAGACATCCTGAACCACAACCGGCCCATGCTCGACGCTCATAACTGCTACCCCTACGAAGGCAAATGGACAGACCGCCTCGACCGCGCGCTGAGTACCGGCTACCCGGTCGGCATCGAACAGGATCTGGCCTGGGCTGTCGACAGCGCCACCGGCAAAGGTCGCGCTGTCGTTTCTCACACGGCGAAGACCACCGGTGCGGAACCAACCCTGCGCGATTACTTCTTTGAACATGTGCGGCCTCTGGTCGAAGCCGCTCTGGAGAAGAATGATCGTGCTGCCTGGCCCCTCATCACCGTACACTTCGATTTCAAAGACAATCGCCCCGAACTCCTGCAGGCGGTGTGGGATCTGCTTGGCGCATACGAGCCCTGGATCACGACGGCCCCGAAAGGAGACGATCCCCGCACCCTCGCGCCGCTCAAAGTCGGACCTCTGCTTGTTCTCACCGAAGACAACGATGCGCAGGAAGTTGTCTTCTTCACCCGGCTTCACGCGGGCGACTCGCTCCGTCTTTTCGGCTCTGCTCACACCGTAGTTGCGCAGGCGAAATCACGAGAAGAACGCATCCATCTTGCGGCCACCGCGCCTCCCGAAACGCTCCTCGTCGAAAAGCCCACCAACTATCGCCGCTGGTGGACCAATTCCTGGG
>JAOAPO010000307.1 GCA_025462945.1 Bryobacterales bacterium | reverse complement strand
AAGACCTCCTTACCGGTCGCGACTGGTCAATCGAACTCAAAGCGAACAGCAGCAATCGCGGACGGGGTCCAGGCCGCGGCGGCCCCATGTTCCCCTTCGTTCGGATCGAAACACCGCGCGGCGCAGGCTTCGTCAGCACGACAAAATCGCGCGACGCAAAGTACAACTTCATCGTCGTCTTCCCCAACAGGGAACCAGCCCGCACCGGCTGGAGCATCGAAGTACCCCCACAGACCTGGTGGATGCTCGCCATTATCGCCACTCTCTGCTACCTGCTGGCACGCCACCTGACGTCCCCGCTTCGAACGATGCAAAAGACGATCGAGCGCTTTGGACACGGCGATTTTTCCGCCCGCGTCAATTCACGGCGCGGTGACGAACTCGGTCAGCTCGGCCGTACCGTCGATCAAATGGCGGAGCGTATAGACCTTCTGCTCAAGTCGCAGCGCCGGCTGCTGCAGGATATTTCTCACGAACTCCGGTCGCCGCTCGCTCGTCTCGGCGTCGCGGTCGAACTCGCAAGGGGCGGGGGAGACGCCAATCTCGCGCTTACCCGCGTGGAGCGGGAAGCCGATCGTCTCAACACCCTGGTGGGCGAACTGATCCAGGTCACGCGCGCTGAAGGCGACCCCGAAGGTCTGGCCACGGAGGCGGTCCAGCTTGACGACCTCGTCCGTGTGATCCTCGACGACGTTCATATAGAAGCACAGAAAAAGCACATCAGCCTGCATTCCGAGATCGGCGAAGTCGAAATAGCCGGCAATCCGGAACTGCTGCGCCGCGCCTACGAGAACATCATCCGCAATTCCATCCGGTACTCTCCCGAGTCCTGTCAGGTGGACGTCAAGCTGGAGAAACGCGCCGATTCGGTAGCACTAACTGTTCGCGATTACGGGCCAGGCGTTCCGCCCGAGGCGCTGCCCAGCATCTTTGACCCCTTCTATCGAGTCGAAAAGGACCGTGGCCGCACTTCAGGTGGCGTTGGACTTGGGCTGGCTATCGCCCGCCGAGCCGTTGAACTGCACCGGGGTACCATGCGGGCTTACAACCGCGAGCCTGGCCTGGAAGTGGAGATCGTTCTCCCCCTCACCACCATCGCGCTGGCCGAACGAGTCAACGCGCTCGCGACCTCCTAGCTAAACCTCGTCCTCTGCGGCATCCGAGCCGAGCAATGCCGCATACCGATCCGGCAAGCGGGTTGGTCGGAACTCCTTATTAAGAAAGATATGCCTCGTGCGGCCCGTCGCCACCTTGCGTTCCCCGCACGTCATCACGTAGTGGAATTCGATGAAGCGGCGGTTCGAATCGGCGATGTGCGCCGTGACGTCGATGTCTTCCCCGTACCGCGCCGCCCGCAGATAACGGCACGATGCTTCTGAAACCGCCAGCAGCACGCCATCGGCCTCCATCTCGCTATACGCAAAACCCGAGGCCTTGCAGAGCTCGGTCCGAGCCACTTCCATCCAAACCAGATAATGCGAGTGATAGACCACACCCATCTGGTCCGTCTCGGCATACCGAACCGTGACGCGGCTGGTGTGTCTTGTCGTGTTGTGACCGGAAGCCAAGACACAGTTTAGCCAGGGCAGGCGGGCAGGCGGTGATACCCTTCGAATAGCCGCCAACACATGCAGATTCGGGTTCTATTTTTCGGGCAGTTGAAAGATGTCTGCGGACGCGCGGAGGACGGTTTGGACCTTCCCGCCGGTTCCAGCGTGCGTGACGTATTCGACCACTACGCTGCTTCGTTTCCAAAGCTTTCCGAAATGGCGAAAAGCATTGTTCTGGCGCGCAATCATGAATTCGCGGCACCCGGTGAACTGCTCGCGGAAGGGGACGAAGTTGCCATGTTGCCTCCCGTCAGCGGCGGCGCTCCAGATCTTGTGATCGAAGACCCTGCCGGGCATTTCTTCTCGATCACACGAGGTCCCATCGACGTTCGCGCAGCCGAAAACCGCATCCTGCAGGGTATTGACGGCGCCGTTGTAACCTTTCAGGGCGTGGTCCGTAACAACACTAAGGGACGTGAAACGCTTCGCCTCGACTACGAATGTTACGAACAGATGGCAATCCGGCAAATGGCCGGAATCGGGCGGGAGATCGCGGGGCAGTTCGCAGTAAGCCGCATTGCCATGATTCACCGGCTCGGCACCATGGAGATCGGCGAGGCATCGGTGGCGATCTTCGTCGCCTCACCGCACCGCCGTCCGGCCTTCGATGCCGCTCTCGAAGGCATCAATCGCCTGAAACGCCAGGTTCCCATCTGGAAGAAGGAATACTTTGCGGATGGCGAAGTCTGGGTCGAAGGCGAGTGGGACGATCATGCGCCTAAAATGGGCTAGTTCCGCCTTAATCCTGGCGCTGGCGCCCTTCTGCTTCGTCCCGATCTGTCTGGCGCAGGAAGACACCACAATCACCGTCGATGTCCGACTGGTCCGAATATTGGCTACCGTCAAAGACCCTGCCGGCAACCCCATCGGCACTCTCGCGAAAGACGCGTTCACCGTCAAAGATAACGGGGTGCCGCAACGCATCTCCGTCTTCGAACACCAAACCGAACAGCCCCTGAACGTCGGCATTCTGATCGATACCAGCGGATCTACTTATAAAGATCTGAAATACGAAACCGACTCGGTCGTCCGCTTCGTGAAAGCACTATTCCGCGAAGGCAACACCGGGGACGTCGCGTCGCTTTACAGCTTTAATTCCGACATCGTCCAGCACAACAACTTCACGCGGAATGCCGCCGCTATCGAGCGATCTTTGCGACTGCTGCGTGGCGAGGCAGGGACCTCTCTCTATGACGCCGTGATGCTAGCTTCCCGCGACATTCAGGATCGCC
>JAOAPO010000295.1 GCA_025462945.1 Bryobacterales bacterium | reverse complement strand
GCGAACAATCCGGGCTGCCTTGACCTCTACACCTGGTTGACGTGGAGATGCTACCAGGCAAAAGGAACTCAGCGGATTCCACTGTTTGGGCCGGCCGGGCTCGCGAGTCAACTGGGAGTTCAAGAGTACTCGCGGGAGCGGAAATTTCGAGAGCGGATTCGCCAATGGCTTAAGCTGGTCCACCTTTGCTGGCCCGCGTGTCCGGCTACGGTCTCGAAGAACGGAGCGTTCCTTGAACTGCACCATGCGATCGCGGTGACTCCCTCGGACGGACGTTAAGAAGCGTGAAACCTGTTTAGCGACGTCGTGATGGCGCCCGTGACGCATCTGTTCACGACATTTCGCTGCCGTAGACCATTCCGATCGGAGCACGCCTCAATGCCCACTTTCCGGTATCGCCGTATCTCGTTCCGGATCGGTAAACGCTGTGCGACTACACGCGGGCGTGGCAAGATGTGCTGGCCCCGCGGTCGCCAGTCAACGAGATGCCCACAAACCGTCAAAGTGGATCGTGGAGTCCCAAACTGAAATCTTTCGGAGGCCGGAAGTTTGGACGACTGCCGACTTTCGATCAAATGCGCCGGCGTTTCAAGAGGGTTGGCACCGAGACGCGCGGCGTAGTCGACTGTCACTGAAGCGTTATCCCGGAATGAATCGCGTTAAGGACCTGCGCCTGAAAACCGCGAGGCTGTATAACGTCCAAACTGAATCGGGACGGGTCCCCAAAGATAGCATCTCGTCTCATCTCGGACATCGCCTCTCGATCAAGCTTGTGCTGTTTGACTGCCCAGCGGATGACCTGCGTGGGTGTCAAACCCGTAATGTCAGGTTCTGCGCTGGGTGAAGCGAAGTCAGGAACGGGATTAAACGGGAAATTCAGGAGCGCCGCACCATACTGTGCGCGAACTAGAGCCTTGAGTCCGACGATGCCGGCTGCACCCAAAGGAAGGGTGTTATGACTGAAAAGTATCGATCGACCAAGGAGAAATTGCTGCTGTACATAGTGCCACCACGAAGCCACACCGTCGGCCAAGTCCAAATGTAGGGCTTCTGCTTGGTCTCGGGCAGTGCTATAGTCCCGCCGAGCCTCGAAAGCATAGGCCAACCCGAGCATCGAAGTGCGAGTGTGGAAGACCGGATCGGGAGAGTCGCGGGCCATCTTCATCGCTTCCGATGCAGCCTCAACCTGCGGCTTCACAACCGCCGTCATACGCACCAGTTTTGCGTAATTTACGGAACTCGCCGCGCGAAAACGCGGAATTTCGGAAGCAAGGTCTTTGTAGGCCGACCGGGCTACGCCGACGTTCCCGGCGTTCGCGTGCACTATGGCGACGTGGAGTCGCGTATCCCATTCCGACTCGAGTCCACCGAATTCTCCATCGCCCCTCAGTGAGCGAAGTTCCGGTTTCCTCTCCAACTGGCGCACAAACGACATGCCCATTCCGGACCCTGAGGCGGCGTTCAAGGCGTACAGCAGGTTTTTACGCGCTCGGTCGATATCATGATTTCGAGTGGCCTCTAGCAACGCGGATCGTCGCATGAGCATGCACATCGACATTGAGCCAAGGCGAAAGCTTTTCTCGCACAAGTTTTCGAAAGCGTTGGGCTGTAGAACACCGCGAGATTCCAGCAGTTTGCGCCCTGCCCAGTCAGCGTACGTTTGAAGCCTTTCGCGATGACACACAGCGCCATGAACCGGAACGACCCAGGGCAATAGGCCGAACTCTTTGCGGATGGCGGCTTTGAGCCCCAAGACATGATGCAATTCCATTGGGTCTGGAGGAACAATGTACTCAAGGCACCAAGCACACCATACACCGTGGAGGTCCGACAGGAGAGCCTCCGCCAAATTCCAACTCGCCATTGGTGACTGACCGATCGTTTCTAAGGTTATCTTAATGCCTATTCAGCGCATCAGCATCGGTATCAAGCGTTTGTGCGCTCCCGGCAACCTATCGCCAACCCAACTTCCTCGGTGAGCAGTTGCCGTATCCAAGCTGAGCTGTACGTCCATAGCTTCAAAAAGCACGCCCGGGCTGGCGCAGCTGGCTGGCTTCGTTGGTGTCCTGCACCGTTTCGCAGAGTAAGAAGATTGGCCACGGCATGGGGCGGAGGCCAAGCCAGAATAATCTGGTTGGGAGGCCGGGCAGCTGAAGATCGCCACTTTCAACATCAACAACATCAACAAGCGCCTGGGCAACCTGACCGACTGGCTCAAAAGGGCGCAGCCAGAAGTTGTTTGCCTCCAGGAGCTAAAGGTCGAGCAGCGGGCATTTCCCACGAGCGCTCTTCGTGCCCTAGGCTATCGCGGAGTTTGGCTTGGCGAACGTTCCTGGAACGGCGTAGCGATCCTCGCGCGGGATTGCGACCCGGTGCTGACCGAGCGAGCCTGCCTCGAAATGCCGACGATCACCAGGCACGCTACATCGAGGCAGCGGTAAACGGCGTACTGATCGCGTCAATCTATCTTCCTAACGGAAATCCTCAACCCGGTCCGAAGTTCGACTACAAGTTAGCGTGGTTCGAGCGTTTGATCGAGCACGCCGCGGAACTCAGGAACGCCGGGGTGCCAGTCGTCCTCGCAGGTGATTACAACGTCGTACCCGCTGCGCAGGACATCTACCCAACGCGATCGCTTGATAAGAATGCGTTGATTCAGCCTGAGAGTCGCCAGGCGTATGCTCGACTGCTGGCGCAGGGCTGGACCGACGCTTTGAGAAAGCTGGAACCCGAGGGGCCTTTGTGGACTTTCTGGGACTATGAGCATAATCGGTGGCCCTTAGACAAGGGGATGCGGCTGGATCATCTCCTTCTTTCTGCGGCAGCGCGGGATCGATTGGTGGACGGAGGTGTAGACCGATGGGTTCGCGGTGAGGAAAATGCCAGCGATCACGCGCCCGCCTGGATAGAGCTCAGTACCTGAGTTTCCTCGGGTGAAGTCCCGGAGTGAGGTGAACAGTCTTCATGGTGTCCGCGCTCGCTCATTGGGGCTGCGGAGACTACGCCTGTGATGTCCGGTTACCGTCACATTAGACCTGCTCGCCCTCCGACCTGAGTTGCTCCGCTAGGGGCACAGCAGATTCCAGGTCTGAGCTTCAATCGCAAACTATTAAATCTATAGTTGACACTTGGCGGACGAAGGAATATTATCCAACTATTAAATCCTTAGCAGGAGGGCGCGGTGCCACGCAAGAAGTCTCCGAGTTTGACGGACGCTGAGCTGCGTCTGATGGAAGTGCTCTGGCGCAAAGGCCAGGCAACGGTCGCCGACGTCATCGACGGCCTGCCCAGGACCACCTCTCTCGCCTACTCGTCCGTTCTGACGACGCTTCGGATCCTAGAGCAGAAGGGCTACCTGAAGCACGAAAAGGAGGGCCGCGCCTTCGTCTACAGCCCGACTGTCGACCGCGATCAGGCACGTGAGAGCGCCGTGAGTCATCTGCTCCGCCGCTTCTTCGAAAGTTCCCCCGAGCTGCTTGTGCTGAACCTTGTAAAAGGCAATAAAATCAGCGCAGACGAACTCGAACGCCTGAAGGCGCGCCTCGCGAAGGAGGAAGCATGAACGCACTGTTCGCGGCCCTTGTGAACGGCGCTGTCGCCAGCGCACTCACCGTCGCCCTGGTCGGGGCAACACTCCGGCTAACTCCACGACGGGTTGTGAACGCCACCACGCGATACGCCATTTGGTGGATAGCAATGATCCTCACCGTCGTGACGCCAGTGTCCTTCCTGCCCAACGCGGTGCCGCCCCTAGCTGAGATCGACGCTTCGTCGATGCCAACGGGGACACAAATAGTTTCGACGCCAACGGCCATCACTGCCGATGCCCCCGCAGTAGCCAGGCCGAGACACGTCGTTCCGCCACAAGCCCCGTCCTCTTTGCGTGCTCCGAAGCTTCCGTTCGAACTTGCAGACGCGCGGTGGCCTCGAACCATCCTGCTGGTATGGGCAGCGATCGGTCTTCTTTGCCTCGCACGAGTCGCAATCGGATTCGTCCTCATGAAACGACTGGCGGCCCGTGCCATAGAACTTCCGTCAACGGTCACAAGGCATTTCGAGGCAGGCCTGTCGTGGGCAAGCCGGTTTCGAAGCGGGGTACGCATAACAGCGACGCCGGAGGTGGGAACACCTGTCGCCATCGGACCATGGAACCCGTCGATCCTGATTCCCGCCGATCTGTGCGAACGATTGAATGAGGCGGAGTTGAATCAGATCGGCCTTCACGAAGCTGCCCACCTTGTGCGGCGGGACGACTGCGCACTGCTTGTGCAGCGCCTCATCGAAGCGGTATTCGCGATACACCCCATCGTTCGCTGGATCGCGCGCAACATCGATTTGGAACGTGAGATCGCCTGTGACGATCTGGTGGTCGCGGCGACCGGGAGCCCCACCTCCTACGCCAACTGCCTGGTTCGTGTCATCGAACTGAGCAGCGGAGTGCGCGCATCCCTGACGGCAGCGACGGCCGCCGAGGACAACTCGCACCTGGCCCGGCGCATCGGTGCGCTGCTCGATCGGACGCGAAACGACAAGACCTCCCTCGTCAAAACCCGCCTCGCAATCGTTTCCGTTCTGGCAGCCGCGAGTACAGTGATGGCCGTGCGAGTCTCGACGCTGGTCGCCTTCGCAACACCGCCTGCGCCTCGCAACGCTCACGCCTCGCAGCTCTACCCCGGGAAGGTCACGATTGCTCCTTTGCAAGCTGCGAGCACCGGCCCGAGTCCGAATCTGGCAGGCAAAGTTCTTGAAGATTCCACAGGAGCACCCGTCGCTTCCGCCGAGTTACGTTTTCGCCGCGCCGGCATGCGTGAGCTTGCGGCTGACATCGAGACCCACCGCCAGGGTCGCTTCATCGCGCCCGAACTCCCTGCGGGTGAGTACTCCATCGAGGTCCGCAAACCCAACTTTGTGAACACCGGGTTCAGGCTCCAGCTTCCTTCCGGCAATCCGACGGTTCGCCTGGTTCGCTACGGCGTTATCGAAGGCCAGGTCAGCGACGAACAGGGGCACCCGCTGCCCGCCCGCGTGTTCGGTAGCGGCGGCAGATCGGAGGGATACACCAGAGTGATCGTTCTCGCGAAACTACCCGGCGAGTCCGAGCCGCGAATATTCCGCGAAGCCGAGATCATGGAGGGGCACTACCGGGTGTACGACCTCCCCCCCGGCGACTACCAGCTTGGACTCTGGTACAACAACCTGAGCGTTGGATCGGGCACTCAGTTGTACCCCGACAGCGCTCATCCCCGGCTTTTCACCGTGCTCGGCGGTGAAGAGTATCTCAACGTAAACTTCACGGCCGTTTCCAGGCCGGCATGGCAGGTGAGCGGTAAAGTTCTCCTGCCCGACGGTGTGAAGGGCCGGTTTCAGCTGGCTCTGGGGCTGCCCGATCAGCGAATGCTGCCGGTCGCAACCACTCTGTCCGCCGACGACGGTTCCTTCCGTTTCGGGAAGATTCCGGCCGGTAATTATCAACTCTTCGCCAGCGGACCGACTGGCGGCTACGGCGCGTACGAATCCATCCTGGGCGACCGTGGCGAGCCACTGTTCGGTCGGATGCAGCTTCAGGTAGCCGGCAGCAACCTCGACGATGTTCAGGTGCCGCTGAGCAAAGGCGGAACTCTGAACGTGATCCTGAAAGCCGCCGGTTCCGGGCGCGTGCCCGAGGGCTGTCCGCAAACGACCACCATCGCACCCCAGCCGATGGATTCATGGGGGCTGATGTATCTAAGCACCATTTCCGCAACATTCGGTAAGGAGCAGAGCCTCGCCGGCGTCCCGCCCGGACGGTTCCGGCTTGCCGCGCGCGAACTCGGCCCCACCTGCTTCCAGGTGAGTCAGCCAGTCGTGGATGCCGGTGCCGATCCGTCCGTTGTCGCCATCGAACTGGCCTCCGCCGGCACTATCGAAGGAACCCTGAAAAGCAGCGGTACAGGCGCCTTTGGGATCGTGCTGGTGCCCTTGGGCGCGGTCGAAGGAACTTCGTCACTGCTCGCATTTCCAAATCCCGACGGCCGTTTTCGTTTCGACAGCGTCCGGCCGGGTGACTACCGGATTTCGGCGCAGCCAGTGGCAGACGCACGAGCCCGCTGGATGTCGAAAGGCAAAAACGCCCACGAAATCGACGTCAAAGGCGGAGCGATCACGAACGTCGATCTCACCGTCACTCCGGAAGGGAGCCGCTAATGCGCAACAGTCTTTTATCGATCGTGATTGCAGCGGTCGCTTCGGAAGCGCAGACGCCGCCCGCAACTCCACCGAAGAACGTTGCAATTACCGGAACGGTTCGTGACCGGACCACTGGTCAGCCGTTGCGCGACTACGTCGTCTCCACCTCCGTGAATGCCACGTGGCTGAACAACACCGTCAGTATGAGCGCAGCCACAAAGGATGTTCAGGCGACGACCGACCAAAACGGCAACTATCGCCTCAGTGATCTGCCGCCCGCCTCCTATCGTGTTCAGGCGAAGTCGGCGAAGAGCTTCTTCGGAGTGGTCTCGAAGAGAGTCCGCCTCTCCGATGCGGACGTGAACCTGGATTTCCAGATGGTTGCGCCGGGCACGCTTGCCGGCAAAGTTCGGGATGAGAATGACGAGCCGATTCCCGGAATCAATCTTTTCGCCGTGTCGAAGGACTACTACCTCGGGAGCATTGGCTATCACCTGCGAGCCAGTGCGAGGACGAACGATCGGGGCGAGTACAAGTTTTCTCAACTCGATCCCGGCAAGCCGTACCTGCTTCTGGCTGAAAGGCGGGAACGCCAGATTCCGGCATGGTCGGAAGCGCCGCTCAACCCCAAAATGCGCAAACTGGTCCCCACGCGCACCTGGTATCCAAACTCGCCCGACAAGGATGGCGCTGCGCCCGTCACAGTTCGTCCGGGAGAGGACCGGACTGACGTGAACATCACGATGAAGAAAGCTGCATCGTTCTGCGCGCAGGGTGTCGTGAAGGCACCTCCGCGGACTGTCGCGTTCCAGTACGAGGCGCAACAACCGTCGAGCGGAGTACACCCAGGGGGAGGCGTGTTCGTAATGGGGCCGAACGGGCGGCTGGGTACAGACCGGAAGTTTCGCTTCTGCGATCTCACTCGCGGCACCTACCGCCTTGCATTCACGCAGGGCGGGAATGCGCCGGGACAGTCTGTCGCCGCGTATTCCATCGTGCCGATTACCATTGCGGATCGTGACCTGAATGAAATTGAAGTCGGAATGAGTGCCGGAAGCACGATACAGGGCGAGGTGTCGCTCGATGGCCCTGTGCCTCCGGAGCCGATTACCACGAAAGTGTCTTTTTTCGCCTCGCCTCTTCTTCGAGCCAACTATGGAAACGAGAACCTGGGTGGGCGTTTCGAAATACCGTCCACATTCACGCTGAAAGACGTGCTTATCGACGACTACATCGTGCGCCCCAACCTGAACGCGCCGCGCCTTTATGTGAAAGACGTGCTCTACGCGGGCCGCAGCATAATCAACAGGCCGTTCCGCGTGGGCAGCGCAATCGGCGACGCCGGAATCCGAGTCGTCATCGGTCAGGATGGCGGAACGATCCAGCTTCAAATCTCAGACAAGGACGGCAGACCCGTACCCGATATGCACGTCCTTCTGATGCCCGCCGATGTCACCCAGGAAGCGGATCTGGCCGATCGCTTTGTCTACACGGAAGCGGATCAGAGCGGCGCCTATACCTCGGCAACGCTCGCGCCGGGCAAGTACCTCGTTGCCGCGACCGACCAGTACTTCGACGCGTCGGTAGAAAGCATCGACAGGCTCTGGCAATCGAAGCTGCGTTTTACGGAGGTAACCTTACCGCCCGGCGGTAAGGTGCAGGTGAAGCTGGAACCTTTGCACTGAACATCAGTTGGCAGGTCGCAGATATTGGGACCTGCGGCTTCAGGAGGGGCCGTCGCGCGGCCGGGCTGGCTCCGCTCTGCCGGCCAGTCCCGCGTGCCGGATCACCGCCCGACCAAGCCCGTGCCCCTTTCAGGCAAAGTGTGGGCTTGTGAAGTCCGGTTACCGTCGATTGAGAGGCGGCGGTCACCAGAAGATTCGCTAACGGCCAGCTACCGCAATCGCCGTAGCCCACGCTTGAATCCCGGACCAGGTGCTCAATGCCGGGCGCCACACGTCCGGATGGCGCTTACTCGAGCCAAAGTCTTCGCAGCGATTGATCTAAACTGGCTCGATTCCCCGGAATCCTCGATCCGAAGACCTTGACGTTTGACCTACAGCCTCAGTGGGGCGCCTCAAGCTTTCGGCCGGGCCGCGGGCCGTAATCGCTCTGTCTGTCTCGAACGAACATCGTGATGGCGGACTGGTCAAACTCGCTGGCTTCGTTGGGCTCCCTCATCGTTTCCCGTAGTAAGAAGATTGTCCACGGCATGAGGCGGAGGCCACGCCAGAATAATGTGGTTGGGGAGCCGACGTTCAGCCGGTTATCGCATGGCTGGCCACAAGGGAGGACCTTAGAACCACCCTGGCAATGCAGGAGTACGTTTTCACGGCCGGATGCATTGCCGCGAAGTGTGTCAGGAATCTGGAGGAACGCATCCACGCCGGTGCCACTGTCGAGAAGTGCGAGCTGGTGTTTGATCCGGAATCCCATGTGGTTCGGATGCGCTACGTCAACGAAGACTAAACAAGCAGCGGGCACTGGTACTGGGCGGCTTGCGCTTGTGCCGGCGAGGACTAGGCTCCACGGAGGTGGCGATCCTCATGAACGTGAAGCGGCTGATAGGGGCATTGATCGAACAGCAGAGGCTAGTTGCTGACGCGATTGCGGTCTTCGAACGATTGAGAAGAGCCCGGAGACTGAAAAACAGCCCTGCGGGCGGAGCATCGACGGCGGTAAAACGAGTGATGCCGCTTGAGGCGGATCGACCCACGCGACACGCGACCAACATAGAGGCGGAGAAGGAGGCCCCCGCCGTTCAGGGTGCGAGCGCCCCAGATCGGTGGTGAGCTGCCTGAGGAGCCTTCGTCTTCTTAAAAACCATAGCTTCGATACTCCTCCTCGGCGGGCTCGACGCCTCGAAATCGTATTGTGCAACCGTTCCAGAGCCGCGATCGCTTCATGCACATTCGCCAACCTAAGCCGCAGGTCATCCAAGATGCTTTCGTAGTTCACCAATGGTGAAGATCTCCTTATTAGGATCTCCGGACCGTATATGGCCGGATTTGTCAATAAAGAAGATATCAAGTTCTCCACCTAGATGCATGGAAAATTACGGTGTTCCGGCGTGTTATTGTCGCCGCGAACCGGCCCGCAGCCCACCTTTGGTTGGGTGATTAACGCCGATGCATCCGAATGAGGTAATCTTTTTTACAAAATCCCTGCCTAGCTCAAACGGTTTACACCGAAGGGCTTTATTGGGCGATGAATCAACGGAAAAGGCGGCTCACGTGACATGGACCTCGAAGCCATAATGAAAGCGCTAAAGCTGCAGGTGCGGAGAATAGACGAAGCGATCTCTGGGGTGGAGGCGCTGGCGGAACACGAGATACAGCGAAGGCGCGATTCGCGCGAGAACATCCGCGCCCGGGAGAGGAAGCCTGCACCCGGGCAGCCATCGTCACAATACGGGAAGGACGAGTCCTGAAAGTGCGGCAAGCTGAGCCAGCCCCGACTTGTGCCGACGTTCCGGGGGCGACATCCGGAGAGCGAACGCGCTCGGGATGATGACCGGGAACTCGCTCGCATTCAAGCCAGGACAGGCGGCAGGCGAGATCCGGCTGGGCCAGTAGGCCCCGCACTCGTCCTACTGGTACTATTTCGTTCAGAAGGCGAACGTTTGCGGCGTTCGTCGATGGCCCTCGTGTGCGCCCAAAATGCCGCCATCCGGCAAGAACCGGACTGGGCGGGGCGCTTCAGCGCTCCACCGTTTCACATGGCCAAACTCGCGCTGGACCCGAAGTGAACCGAACAGTGATTACCCCTTCGGCCGACACACAAACTGAGACATCGGCGCTGTTATGCCCGCGCTGCCAATGCAAATCCTTTATCCGGCTTCGGCGGAACTGGCTTGAGAAGTTGATCTCACAGATCATGAAGTACCGGAAGTGGGAGTGCGGCGCTTGTGGCCAGCGCATCTGGGCAAAGACGGACCGAATTAAAGGACCCCGCAACAGCACACCCGCCCTTTAGACAAATCACCATCACCGTTCACAACCGCATGCATCGAGCATGCAAGGAAAAGCCAGCGCAAGGCTGGTCCGATCACTCTGTAGAGGGAACATGAACTTGCGTCGCGCAGGTCTTCAGTTCCTCATCGAAAACTTCGATGGGCCTGCCGTCCCAGAGCATTGGTACTCTTTTGCGCGAGTAGTCGAGGGGAGCTTTGGAGATCAGTACGGCACCCGGGAGGATTCGCAAAGTCTGCAGCACGCCGTTCTTTATCCCGGTGACGCCGAAACTGACTTTGTGTAGCTGGAACTTGACCAAGGCACACACTCTCCCTCCGCGGCAAGGACAGCCGGTCTCAGCGGTGAAGAGGGCCCTTGACGCATGACCACTCTAGCAGCGCCGTTGCGTTGTACTTAAAAACACAAATGGATGACACGGGGCGGGCATCACGGCGGGGTGCCTTGCCCGCTCCGACGTTAAGCCCTCTTCTTCTTCGCTGGCGTGGCACCCATACCAACGACCGGTGCTTTGGTGAGCATGACGAGTTCGTGACTTCCGTCTGACGGAGCGTTGTTTCTACTAGTTCCGGAGGGCTTCTCAGCGTGATCGACAATGAGCGTTTCCAGCAGCGCTCTCCGAGGCTCCAGCCGGAGACCCAGGCTCTGAATCGCCGTGAATATGCTGACGTCTTCAGGATCCGGTGTTCTGCGGTTCTGGTTCGTGTTCGGTGTGTACATCAGATGAATACCGTAGAAACTGGTCAGGCCCGTACGATCGGGTACGGGTCGGTCCACCAGACTATTTTCGACTATGCGAATGAGATCTTGAACAGACCCCTTCGCCAGACTCACATCGTAGTTGCGTCCTGACGCGCTGTATTTCGGAGTCGGGTCGGCCCCCACCGCGCTCTCCTTCAGCCTGGGCCCGTTCCTCGCGACGATCAACTCATAAACGGGCACCTCTCGCGCCTCGCGGTGCACAGTGAGATGTAACCGGTCCTCCAGCAGACGCCGGAGCATCTCCCGAAAAGCTTCGGCGTTAGGCGGTGAGTCGCTATCAGCCTTCGCAGCTACATCGTAAAAGATGTCGTCAAATTCTGTCAGAGCTGGAATTTGGGGAACCTGATAGTGCTTGATGTCGTACGCCCACGAAATCAGATTTCTCAAAAGTTGTGCTTCGCCAGTAAACCGGGAGCCCGAGGTTGTGAGGCGTGTCTGCCCAGGCCCCTGATGGACCTTGACCGACGCGACCTCGAATGCTGCCGATTGGCCGAAACACGTCACTGACACGAGCAGTAGCAACGTCTTCACGTATTTAAGACGCTGCCGATTTCGTAATCGTGGAGTGGCCCGCCGCCCACCCTGAGCGTCTCCGCTGGAGACGCCGATCCCATGCCGTTCAGCGCCTCCAGAATACGATCTCCGAGGCGAGAACCTGTCCAGCGCTGGAGGGTGTGAATGCAGCTGGGTAAAAGGTTGCGGGCTTGAATTTGCCCTGCCCGTTACCTAGAGCAACTGAAATTGCGGGCTGCCTCAGAGCGGGCTGTATCCCTGTTGCGTAAACCGCCAAGTCTTGGCGGCCGTCGCCATTCAGATCGGCGATCGCAACGGACTGAACGGCTGATAGGGAAAGACCAGGGACTGCGATTGCCAGTGTTCCTGGCTTGAACGTAAAGTCAACGTTGCCCAGAACCGCCGAAAGTGTGCCAGCGGACGAACTGAAGACGACATCATTCTTGCTGTCGCCATCTACATCTCCGATGGTAAACGGCCCAGCCGGCCCAACAGAAATCTGCTTCCTGCCACTCTGGAAGGTTCCGTCCCCATTGCCAGGGAACACCCAGATTCCTCCCGGCCCCGAGAAAGGGATGGAAGTGGAGGCAATCAGGTCGAGCTTGTCATCCTGGTCGAGATCGGCAAGACTGAGTCCAAGAAATTGTTCCCCCAGACCTCCAGTGGGTACTCCGCTCGGGAAGGTCGTCTCGGCGAGTAGATTGTGCTGGGAATCGAAGATGCGGAATCTGATCATCTGGCCGGCCGTATTCGCGACGACATAATTCCCGTTGCCGGTTCTCATCGTCACTGCCTGATCGGAGGGGTTTCCCACCGGGTTTGTCGCGGGCTTCGGCAGCGCCCCCGAAGACTGCGCGCGAACCGGCAGACAGACCGCGAACCGCTGTTCAAAATGCGGAATAGTGGAGACCGTACGGTAGGGCGAAGACTCGGCTACGTCAAACCCGGTGTAGGAGCCGTCGTTCTGGAGCAAAACGTCGATATAAGTTACCCGCACTGGTTCGGAGCTCTACCGGTCTGGTATTAAGAAAGTTGATTGAGGAGCAGGATGTCTGCGCGAAGGCACCCGCGAAGTGCAATGCCATGAGGACGAGTAGACGCGGCAGCATAGGCAGAAGTGAGCAATCAACAGGCCACCTGTTCCCTGTTGGGGCGGCAGTGACGACATGGAAGAGGCCCGACGAGGGTGTCCTAATTCTGTGTAAAAGTTTTCCTGGTCAATAGGAGAACGACAGGGCAAGAGCAAAGGCAGCAAGGCAGTTCTGCGACGAACAGTTAGACGAATGGCTGAAGGCAAGCGACCGCCCGAAGACGTGAATGGACGGTTCGCCTGGCGGCGGTCCGCCGGCTAGCATACGAGGCGGCCGAGACCGGTCTCCTCAGCCCGGAGTTGGCCGCTGGCACTTGATCGTTGATGATGAAACCTGACGGGACTCTGACTCAAGCCGCTAACGGAGTACCGCCGTTTCGTCGAAAGCACTTCGAGGCTCAGAGCAGTACTACCCGACGAAATCATCTATCGCGAACCGGTACGATCGCTTTGACTCCAATGACCGGAGGGTGTTCAAAACGGCGCTCGTTGCGAAATCAAGGCCTGGCAGTTGCAAGACCCGTTTTAGCGCTTGCTTGACTCTTTTGTGGCTCATCGACAAGCGGTCTCCCTACCCGCTCGTCAAAGGCCGAACACCGCGTTTGGACGTGAACGCCGTTTCGGGGCGCAAGCTCCGATTGCGGACAGTGGTCGTCTGGCGCTCGGCACGCCTCCTCATTCACATAGTTCGAATGGAACGTGCGAAAGGATCAGAGCCTGGCGTATTCTGCTCTGGCTTGTTTGAGGACGGGGATGTCCGGGTCGGCTTCCTTCCAGAGCGTGAGGAAGCGCTGGTAAGCGTCTTTAGCCCTGGTCGCCCAAGACTGCGTAGGCTCGCCCCAGTTGCAAGTGCGCCATGGCGCCCAATGGGATCGGCCAGGAGGATGCCGCGATGATCGAGGTTTCTTTGTAATTCTGCCGCGGGCTCCCGGGACCTACTTGTATCTCCTTAGGTTGCACTCCATCTCGGTGGAACGCGATGCTCAGTCCGTCGGGTGACCACGACTGCGTATCGCTCGCCGGGTCGGTGGTGAGCCGGAGCGTCGAATGCGTACCCACAAGAGATACGTAGATGTCGCGGTTGTTCCCACTGTTCCCGCTCCATACGAACGCCACCTGTTTTCCATCCGGCGAAAATACCGGCTGCGGTTCCTCACCCTCCAATTCTGAAAGCCGCATTGTGGGACCACTCGTCGCAGGCCTATTTGATCGCTGCGCGAGAATGATCCCCGTGAGGACGATGAAGCTCACCAACAGAACCGGAGCCGCTATAAAACGGGGCCCGTGCGGGGTTGATGCCGGCTCCGTCGTTAGTTACCACGGCAATCGGTTCCGTCGAAGTTACGGCAAATGGATGAGTAAAACATCCTGGTTAGGTACCACAACGCCGCTCGTTGTGACTGACGCGTAAGCTCCCATGAAGCCCGAGCTGGCGCCCATGACGTCGCTGGCAAGAACGTCGTAGTCACCCAGATACAGAGCGTTGATCAGGATATCGGCACCGTGGAAAGGTGCCCATGCTGGAGTCGCTGCGAGTAAGTTCGCCCAAGTCGTGCCGCCGTCTTTGGACACCCCGCACGATCGCCGAAGGAGGAAATTCGCGGGGTCGGCGCGTCGATCATACCAGCAAACTCCGACCGCGCCAGTGCTGTCAACAGCAACACCGGGCTGAAACTGATCCGTTCCACGACCATTTGGAAGCGCCGTCGGATTATCGTTCACGCGAACCGGAGGCGACCACGTTCGGCCGCCATCGCTTGAACGGCTCAACAAAACGTCGGAGTAACCGTACGTTCCGTTGCCGCTTTGCAGGTCCCGAACCCGAAGGTTCCGTCCGTCGTTCCAGGTCAGATACAAGGACCCATTGCTCGCGCCGGGAGAGCGATCTATCGCCAAACTGGGGAATTCATTGTTTCGAATCCCTCCCTGAAGGGAACCGACACCGACTCCGCTTCCCGCTGGCGCCACGACAGCAGCTCTGACGTATCTATCGAAGCTAGCGGCCTGGTCGGAAGACCGCGCGACCCGCAGCTCGCGGAATGACGCCGCGGTCCCTGACGGGTATGCCTCCCAGGCAACAAACACGGTTCCGTGCGGGTCGACGGCCACCTGAGAGCCCTGTACGAGCGGAAACGCCGGCCGTACAGTACAGCTTACGTCGAGAACCAGCGGAGCACTCCAGGTGGCACCTCCGTCTAGTGAGCGCACAAGTTCGATCGCGACCCGCGGATTAGGTGTATTCGGCGAGGCAAAACCGCATACTGATCCCGACTGATCGAAGTCCGTGTAAGTAACGAACAAGCGATTCGGATTCGCAGGATCGACAGCGCTCCAGGGCTTGTCGAGAAAGTGGGTAGCGCCTGGCTTAGAAACGGCGGCGATGGGATCTTCCCAACTGGCCCCGCTGTCCGTTGATTTCGAAAGCGCCACGGCAGCGATGAGTTCAAGAGGCGAAACGGTGCCGGTCCGAAAGATCTGAGTGTAGTAGAACGTGTTGCGGTCGGAGCAGCTAACGACCGGGTCCCCCGCCAGTAAGTTCACCGGATTCGGTCCTGGATTCACAAAGCCGATATCCCGGAACGACAGACCTCCGTTGGTGGAGAAGGCGGATCCACTGAGGCTGAGTCCTCCAGAGCCGAACAGTGTAGTTTCGGATATGCTGCCTGAATCGTTGAAACCAACGACAACGCTATTCCCGCACCAGCTGGTAGAACTCTCGCTCTGTGTAAAGCCTCCCATGATGGAGAAAAAAGAGTCCGCGAAGGGATTGGACACGCGTGTGGGATCCGGTAGAGCCACGACGGCCCTCCCTGCTGCGGCACGAGATCCCATCCTGACAATCGAAGCATCGGCGGTGGCAGCTTCGGCAGGAGGAGGCCCGATGGCGGGAGCCTCGCTCAACCCTCGCGCCGCCTGTTCGAAGGTATTTGCCAGTTGTAGAAGATTCTGAGCACCACCAGAGAGTGCTCCGCGCTGACTTTCGGGGATCTGGCTTATCACGTCTTTGACTTGAGCGAGTTGGGCCTGAATGGTTGCAAGCCGGTCAGGATCGATGCCGGACTGGGCCTGCGGAGTTCCGATGGCGCATAACAGTAAAATGCCCATAGGGGCGGTGCCAATGGATAATGTTCCTACCGTCATTGTGTTCTTCCTTTTGCGGTTCACGGTTGACTATTGCCGTCCGCTTTTAATCTCCACCCACCGAAAGTGCCTGCAAACATAGAGCGGTTTACCCATTCTTTCGTTTCCCGGGGCTAGTTGCTTCTCCGTGCTTTTCTCGCCTGAGCCACAAAGTCCGCCTGTATATTACTCGGCGGAACTTGGCGGTTTTGCCTCTCGGGCCGTTGTTGATGCAACGGGTTCCGCTTTCCGGAAGTCCTTTCCGTTCTATGTAGTCCGCACCGAACTGCTGGGCCAGTGCCACCCACGGCACAAACTGAGGCTTGCGGGTTTTCGCTTCGGTATCGGCTTTGTGGCAGGCCATGCGTAAAGGTCGAGAGCGAGTGGGGATTGTTCAGGGCCTTCAGTGTCCGGAAATCGACGGGAACGGGCGCACGGGTGATCGCCTGAAAAAACTTCTCTCCCCCAGTTCGATCCAGCTCCCCCGCAGGGTTGTCTGGTCTGGCAGCTGCTGGTTCACCAGAGTTGCCCTTCAGCAGCAATCCGCCAACACCCTGACACCTTAAAGCCGGTTCCCGGCCCCCCGTCATCGAAAACGTGCTGCGCATAGAGCGGCGCACCGCCATCCGACTAATCCACCGCCTCGGCGGCTTTCCGGCGGGCAAGACCTTCTTCATTGGCCGGCTCCGGCTCATTGAACAGCTGGAGCGGATCGAAGGCGGCGATGAGGTGGTCTTCGAACGCCAACGCCTCCTGCGCCTGCAGCGAGGAACTGGAGAAGACCCGTCAGGTTGCCGCCTCCAACCGTGCGGATCGCGAGCGCGTCGGACGTGCGGCACCGGGTGCTCAAGGACCTGCCTCCCGCCATTCACCTCGAGTCGGGCGCGCTCCGGATTGAGTTCTGCGGGGCGGAGATTTTACTGCGGCAGCTCTATGAGCTCTCGCGGCGATGGTGAACGATTTTGAGCGGTTCAGGGAAGAGGTGGAAGCATCGCCGGCCCGGTCAGGCCCAGTCGCTTCCACCAGCTACACAACGATGGCTCGCTAACACTGCGTTCACGGCAGAAGACCTTAACCGCAGCGCCCGCTCTCTTCATTTTGCCGGACCAGTTATGCATCCGTATACCAGATGTACGTTTTTTCCCTTCGGCCTTGATTGCAGGGTTGCCAGCCTCCGAAGTGCCGCCTACGCTTGACTCATGAGACTGACTGGACCACAGAAGCTGTCAATCCACTCGGAGAACTTCAGGTGGCTCCTAACGCTGTATCTGGTGGCGATCGGGATGCACGCGCCGGCTGAGGCGCAGAACCTCGGAAGCGCACCTCAGTTGGGCTTGAACGGATCCGATATTTATGCTTCCTTTCGGCTGAGCCCGCGCGATCGCCCTACCGACCCGGCTTGGGATGCCGCCATGGAATTGCAGGTCGGCGTCCGCGCCCGCAAGCTGGGCCTTACCAGAAACTCCGCGCTCCGCGCGTGGCAAGACGCGAAGAAGCTGCTCGTTTCCTCTCCCCCTGCCGCGGCCGCACCTACAGCAGTTATATTCGACGGCACCACCGCTTCCGCTCTGAACGAGTTGCTGTCCACAGTGCAGAACACCCGGGTGCGGGTAGCGACCACAACGCTGAAAATCGATCGGCCGATCCAGGGAATTCGCGATGGCACAACTCTCGACCTCGGAACGTCGCAGCTTTCGCCGGGCACTCAGGGGTCCTTTCTGATTCGTATCGAGGGAGCAAGGGATGTGACCATCACCGGGGGGATTGTCGTGACCGGAGACTCGGCGGTGCTGGTCAGCAACTCAGAGCATGTGGTCGTCGAAAAGATGCTGCTCTCCGGCCTGAGTGGCGACGGCGTAGTGATCAGCGCCTCGCATAACGTGCGTGTAGCTCACAACCGCATGTCAGGGCTGCGAGGGCCCGGGGTGATACTGATTTCGGGAACGACTTTGAGCACGGTGGAACAGAACGACATCAGCAATGGGATCTACCAATCAAACTGGGCCGCAGGAATCGTGGTCAGCGATCGTGATGTGGACCTGACCAGCGACCCGCGCGCTATCTTCGATCCGGGCGGTTACTGGCCGATCGTCGCGCCGGTACGTGACCGACTGAACCCGCCTCAAGACAACCTGATCGCATTCAATCACATTGGCACCAACGCTTCGTCGGGCATCTACATGGATGGAGGCGTTCGCAACATCATCTATTCCAACACTATCCTGGGCAACGCAAAGGAGGGATTGTGTCTCGACAATGGCGCGACCGCTAATGTCGTAACGTCCAATGTGATCCAGCAAAACGGCAATCGCTGGGGTCAGCCGGACAACGTTCTGCAACTGGACTTCGTAAACAGCCGGCTACCGGACGGAACGGCCGCAGCTAAGCTTCCCGGTATGTCTCTGGACAACTCCCTTTACAATGTGGTGTTCGCGAATAATATCTCGCATAACTACGGAGGAGGGGTGAAGATGGTCAGGACGAGCTTCTTCAACGTGATCGGATTGAACGATGTCGAGAGCAACAATGAAAGTGAATCGCTCTATTTTCGCTTTTTCGGCATTGAGCTCGGCGCGGCGGGAGCCGACGCGCCTTCTCCCGAACTCGACTTCACCCCAAGCCGAGGAAACGTCATCTTCTCAAACACGATTCGGGGAACGAACTCTTCTGGAATCTTTATCCAGGGCGGGTCAGATCAGAACGAAATCTTCGATAACGTAATCCGGGAGGCGACGGACTATGCACTTGAATCCGCCTTCAAGATGGGAAATACCTCGCGGAACAACCTCACCCATCTGCCCTCGTTGAACATCAGCAGCGGCTGCTGCAACGGCTTTGCTTCACAGTATTAACTGAGTCGCCAAATCCGCTCTGGAAAGCCCCCACGTCTTCCAATAAGGCCTCGTCGATCGCAACTAGCGGCACAGGCGTAAACAGTTCCGGGTGCACTTGGAGCACGGGCGATCGAAGTTACTGGGGACTGAAGTCTTGAGTTCGCTGCATCTAAGGTGTGTGCCTCCGGAGCGGACTGATGCTGACACATGCGGCGTTGTGCGCGTCAACCGTGCCGCTTTACCGACTATGCGGGAGCAACGTTGGGATTGCTGATCCACGTCAGCTCTGCGGCGGGAAGGGTGGTCGTTCCCGCCATGGCTGCGTACTGCGCCACCAAGTTTGCGCTGGAGGCTCTGGCCGATGCGTACAGGTTCGAGTTGTATCCGTTCGGCATCGAGTCAGTTCTGGTTGAGCCGGGGATTTACCGGACGCCGATCTTCGATCAGCTTATGAAGCCGGCGGACCCGGAACGTTCGGCGGATTTCGGCGGAGCAGGCGATACGTTGAACGTGTTCTAGCAGGCTGCTGAAAAACAAAACGAGTAACCTGGGCGCACAAAAAGACGCCTGGATACTATGCGCGGCGCAGACATACACCAAAACGAGTTGTTCAGTTATGGCTCATTAGAAG